>JAJEAX010000179.1 GCA_022822565.1 Candidatus Latescibacterota bacterium | reverse complement strand
CCTCGGATTCACAGCCAGCACAATATACCCCGCACCCGCCAGAATCTGATGCGTAACATCGTACGAATCCGAAAAACGGCCATTTGGTCCCCCGTGAATATCCAGCACCAGCGGATAGGACCTCGCCTCGTCGAAATCCTGTGGAAACAACACCCGTGCCTGAATCATCTCCCCAGCTCGCTCGAACACCAGCTTCTCCACACGCGCACCCGGATGCGCCTCCAAAAACCCGGCATTCACAGCCGTCACCGCGTGTTGACGCTTCGCACCCACATCCATCACCACCACATCACACGGACAAACGGGCGAAGACATCACCATAGCCACACATGCACCCGTGCGGTCAACCGACAAACCCGTACAAACCTGACCACCCCCGCCCACAACTTCGATCTCCAGAGAAGGATCATCGGGATTCACCCGACACAAAAAAGACTCTCCTGCCCTGTCACCAATAAACAATATCCCATCCTCCGGCGTCCAGCACCGCGGCGCAAGAGGTTGCACAACCGTATAAACATCACCCGCCACGCACACCGGCACCTCGTCTTCCTCCAGCACAAACAACCACGACTGCCTCGAATCCCACACATCCGCGTCATGAGATCCCGCAACCACCAGCCGCTCCCCATCCGGCGACCACGCCACGGACTCCGCGCGGCTCAACCCCTGCGACCAGCACTGCGATCTCCCGCCCGTCTTATCCATCACATGGACCTCTGAACCCCGCATAAAATCGCGTCCCTCGACGCAATCCGTCACAAAAGCAATGCGGCTCCCATCGGGTGACCACGCCGGCGCTCCGTGGTCCCCTTCCCCATCTGTAATCTGCTCAGCCTCGCCCGTTACAGCATCCACCAGAAACAACTGCGAAAATGCGTCGCCTCGCCAGCCACCCTCGTCATCGCGATACCGCACGCGACGGGCGACCTGCGTCCTCGGTGCCTTCTCCTCGCCTTCTCCCACGCGATCTGGATCCACGCGCGACACAACGACAAACTCCGAACCATCGGGGGACCACGCCATATCCTTCACCCCATCGGGAAGCGTCGTCACCTGCCTCGCATCCCCACCATCAACCGGCATTACCCAAACCTGCTTTTTATTCTCCTCTCCCGAACGCAAAAAAGCCAGACTCTTCCCATCAGCCGAAAGTCTGGGCGCACTGTCCCCAGTCACCATATCCACAGCATCCCCATCCACAAGCGACTGCACCACAATCCGCGACTCCCGCTTCATCGTCTCCTTATTGATCTCCTGCCGCACAAAAACCACAGCCTTCCCATCTGCCGCGATCTCCACTGCCGACACTTCGATCAAATTGTATATATGCTCAGGTTTAATTGGCGACATATCTATCTCCCACGCGACGTATAAACGCGACCGCCCTTGACAATCGCAACCGGCACCAGATTCTGCCGACCCGTCCTCACTTCTCCGCGCGAATCCTCAAGCCGAAACGCCCCTTCTCGCAACTCAAACACCACAGCATCCCCAAACGCCCCCTTCGCCAGCGTCCCCACCTCACCTTTCATCCCGATGACCTCAGCAGGCACAGACGTCACGCGCGAAATCGCCTCTTCCATCGACAGACCCAGATGCAAAAACTTGGTCACCACAGACGCGAGATCGTAAACAGGACCATTTACATTGTAAATATGCAGATCCGATGAAATCGTAGTCGGCAGCACATCCTGCGACATCGCCGCCTCGACAATCCCCCATGAAAAAGACCCCGCCCCGTGTCCCACATCAAACACAACACCTCGCGCAATCGCATCCAGAACCGAATCGCGGATGCGACCTTTACCATCGAGAATCCCGCACGGAAAGTCGTGAAAACAATGCGTTAAAATATCTCCGCCCTTCATCACCTTCAAAATATCGTCAATCGAATCGCACCACGCATCCTGCGGATGCACCATAATGGGCAATCCAGCCGCATCTGCCGCCTCTCTCGCTCTGTGCAGAGGCAACATCCCGGACCGCTCGCTGACAATACTATTCCTCGTCAACCGAACCTTCACCCCGAGAACAATATCGCGGTGCTGTTCAATCATGCGGCAGGCCTTATCCACATCCGCGTATTCGGGAATCTCAAACTCGCCGATCTCGGCAGTCAGCATACCCTGTGACGAAATATTCATCTGCGCCAAAATCCGCGTCTCGCTCACATCGATCACGTACTTCCGGAATCCAGGAAAAATATCTGCACCCGCAGATCCTGCATCGACCACAGTCGTCGCGCCTCGGGCAAGACACGTAGGGTCGGGTTCGATACCAAAATGGCTGACACCGGCAAACACATGGACGTGAATATCGATCAACCCCGGCGTCACCACACAACCCATCGCGTCAATCACCTCGCGGGCATCGCCCGTATCCAGATCTTCCCCAACAGCAGCAATCAGCCCCCCTGCAAACGCCACATCCCGCACGCCGCTGAAGTCTTCCGCCGGATCAACCAGCATCCCGCTCTTGATGAGCAAATCGTACTTCATGCAAAACCCCCTCTCATAAAAACTGCCCGACTTGCTTTATTTTTTCATTAATCCCGATGGCTGGAATTTAGCTGGAACCGAATGCGGGATTCGAAACCGACAAGCGTATCTCTTGTCAGAAAGTACGTCCCCAGCCCCACGACAAGAGTCAGGACGACAACCGCCACAAACCAACGAAAGAGAACGTACTGGATCCCGACCGCAATACCCACAGCGATGAGGTAGATCAACATTATTCCTATCATATCCGCGTTTTGGTCAGGCGACGATTGTTTTCCGAATGGGACACCGTCAATCATCTTTAAACCTACTCCGAGATACAGGAACGCAACGACCATGCTGTAAGCGATAAATAAAACAGCATCTCCCACGCCCCAGGACCACGCCAGCACGAACAGGCAGACGACATTCGGGACAACGGCCAGCATAAACCAGAGCAACGCATACATTCCCCTCACAAATGGACGTAAGAAAGAATCCGGCACAATGGACAATGACCAGATGCCCTTGTAGTCATTGCCATAAGCCAGGAACGTGCATGTAAAAATAATCATCAATCCAAACAAGTGGGGCAGGAAGTGTATAAAGGCAAAGCCCGGAGCAAACGGAGAGTCCCCCCACCCGGGACGGAGCATAATAATAAACCCGAAGATCACCATCGGAATATTTAGAGCCATGTTACGCCGAAACTGCCAGTCCCGAACCATCATGGAACGCAGATACTCAAAACCGGCGCGGCTGGACTGACCGCCAGCAAACCTCGCAATCCACGGCCCTACCTTCCATCGTCTCCCTTGCCCTCTCCTCACCCTGGAACCCGAGTGCATCAGCCCCGAAACGCGAATCAGATGATCACCCGAAAGTGCCCGCAGTCCGAAAACGAAGGCAAAGATCGTGACAGCACTGCCCACAACACCCAGCAGAGCCGGAAATCCACCCGGCACCGCATCACCGACAATGAACTCGGGTAGCTCAATTGAAGCTATCCACCTCATAAGGTTCTTTCTCGACAGGTTCAGAAAGTTATACCCGAATACGAAACACATTGGGATCACCTGAGCCATGGCCGCAGCTGCCTTGAGGCGTCGCGCGGGAATAAAGCGAACCAACCACCCGAACAGGCTACAGCAGAGTAATGCGACGATCAGCCCGACTCCCAGAGAGATCGCAAAGTGCACGAGAAAATAGACCACGTCATTGTGAGAAAGAAAAACACCGACGAGCGCCGGCACCCCATTTACGCCCGCCACGACATAGACGACAATCTTAATCAGATGGGTCAGCCTTGCGCCCGACCAGGTGGCTCCGTTCACCGGCTGGTGCGCCAGAATCAGTCCTTCGACCGGATTAACCAGATTTTCGGCGACCTCGGGGATCAAGAGAAAGCTGAGTTGAAAAACGGTAAGACCGACAAAGACAAGCAGGTAAACGCCAGAGGAGACACCACCCGCTGCCATCAATAGGCTGATGATGCTGGATATAATGAACCAGGTGATCGTAATAAAACGCAGGGACTGATTGTGACTGCCCATCCGAACCACTTCTTGCCGTTTGCTGAGCGTCTGAAACAAATCGACAAGAATCCAGTAGCGATGCGGCTCAATCCCGCATCGCTCGAGCAACCAGGCAAAAGCCGTTCCGCGAAAAAACCGCCTGCTGATGGCACGAAGATCCCTCACGACCGCAGACCCTCGATAATTGTGGAAACGCCACTCACGGTTTCCTCCGCATGGGTTAGTTGCCGAAAAACGTCTTCGAGACTACCCCCCTCGGTAGCAGTTTTCAGCGATTCCAGCGATCCATCCGCGATGAGACGGCCTTCATGGATGATCAGGGCGCGATCGCACACGCGCTCGACTACATCGAGGACATGTGAACTATAGAGAATAGTCTTACCTTCCGCCGCCAGAGCAGCAATCAGGTCCCGGACCATAAGCCCGGTATTGACATCCAGGCCCGAGAGAGGCTCGTCGAGCATCACCACATCGGGATTGTGAAGAAGGGCTGCGCTCAAGAGCACTTTTTGGCGCATGCCCTTCGAGTACCCATCCAGACGACGCATTCGGTCTTTGTCCAGATCAAACTGCTTCAGAAACAGGTCAATTCGCGCCTGAAGGATATCTTCTGAAACTTCCTGAAGGCGGCCCATAAGTTCCAGGAATTCCTGCCCCGTCAGACTTTCAAAGAGCGCGGCAGCTTCCGGAACGTATCCGATGCGTTTCTTGGCCTCGACAGCTTCAATAGGCATGGAATAACCAGCTACCCGAACCGAACCCCCGCCTGGTGGGAGAATACCCGTCAGGACCTTGATAGTCGTACTCTTACCAGCGCCATTCGGTCCCAGCAATCCGACAACCTCACCCCTCCCCAGAGCAAACGATATCCCGTGCAGGACCTGGCCACTACCATAGCTGAAAGTCAGCCCATCTACGGTCACAACCGAATTGTGGTCGTGTTCTTTTTTTGGGTGATCCATTAATATACATCCCTACAAGCACTACTTTCACCCCATGTGTACGCGCGGCATGATCAGGCGGCGGTTGCGCGCCAGAGGCAAACCGGCAAAAGCGCAGCGGTTATTCCACTGATCGACAGCCGCGGCACTTTTGTATTCGTTAATAATAGCGTGACGGCCCCGCTGCGTGTAGTTGTGCCCGGCTCTATGCACCACCAGCACATGAATAATCGCCACATCGCCGGGTTGTGCGCTCAGAACAACCGGGCGTTCGGGAGCAATCAAATCATCTGCAATCGTATGACCTTTATAGGTCGGAAACTCGCCCTCGCGATGGGAACCGGGCACCACCTCAGTGGCCCCGGCCTCAAAATCAGTGGGATCGAGATACGTGATGGCCGCAGCCAGATCTGGAATCGTGTGACGCTCATACGGCCAATCCTGATGCCAGCTCTGCTCGCAGAAAAATCCGGGCGGTTTATTGCGGATCTTCCCATTGTGAAAATCGAGATCAGGCCCCAAAAGATCGGCCATAACCGAAACAATGCGCGGCTCGGTGAACTGATCGAACCAGTAGTCATCAGCCAGCGTCTGATCCATCATACCCACCACGTTCTTCGGATTAAAAGGATCGGGCTGGTATCCATCGGGCACCTCCATAAAACTGTAGCGCATATTTTGGGGGCGCCCTTCCGTGCAGGTGACCAACTCGTGGAAACGGCGGCGCATCTCCTCCATTTCTCGGGGACTGTAAAAACCCTTCAGAAAGAGAAAGCCATCGTCGTCAAATGCGCGCTTCTGCTCTGGCGTCAAAATCAACAGATCGGACATGACACAATCCTCCTACAACAACACAGGTAACAGATAAGCGATCGCGACGCTCACGACCAGGCCGAAAGTAATCTTGGCAAAATCCGAAAGCACCAGCCGCGACACCTCCTGGCGGGTACGGTGCTTCTCATTCCATGCAACGGCGATCTCGCGCCCGGCCAACAGACCGATGAAAACCCAGGTCGTACTCATCGGGATCTTGCTAACTTCCTTGAACAGAAACAGCACAATACCATAGATCAAATCTACAAATGTCGCCGAACGGATGTCCGTAGTATTCGTCTTCGACAACACCACCTTCTGGATCGCACCACCGTGCGTATAAAAGATAATGGCTTGCATAGCCAGCATTACGGCAATGCTCGCTATAAACCATCCCATAGCTATATCTGGCGCTCCACTGATCGGATTTCGCGGCAGGAAAACATAAATATTGGCCAGATCCTGTATCAGCCACTGGCTCCACAGAAAACCGGTTGAGCACCACTGGGCCACCACCCACCACGGGCTTTTCGGCCCCTCCGTCTGCCTGAAGCGAGACTCAATCCCCCGTGTAACCAGCCTGTAAACGACGATGGCGGCCACGAAGGCGGTCGCATACCCCAGCAACGACTTGATCAGCATGCTCGACAGTGCCTTCGGCGCAAATACCGTCAGGGTCAAAAAGGTCGTGCTAACCGGGATACCTCCTCGGGTCAGCAAAAGCAAGACAAAAGGCGGAACGCAGTAGATCCAGTTAAAAGGCTCCGGAGCCGGTAGCAGTAAATCTCCCATCTCATCTGTAGCCTGAAGCCTGCCATAAGAGACATCTCCACCATGTACCACCCACCCATACGCGAGGACCACAGTCAGGATGCCGCCGGCAAAGAGCCATAGCACCCACCACGGGCGGTGGGAATTAGAACTGAGAAACGTCCCCAGCGTCTGAATTGCGTCGTTGCCGACAATGGAATACGCACCGAGCAAAAAGCCGATGACCATAAAAACTTCCTGACTCATAGTGAACCCTCCATGTAAAAGTGTATTAAATGTCCATTACCTGAGTCATGGCAGACATTCAACAGATGGTTGTGATATCACAAAATCGAGAAATCAAACCTGACATACGACTGATCGAGTGCAGCAGTAAATCTGACATTCGCCGTGCTACCTGTGACCTCAACGGCTCGCTGTGCGATATCCGTCTCAATCCCAATATCGAGACCATCCAGACGCCACACATCCTCTTCGAACACAGCCATATTGGGCGAAAAAACCTCAAACACAAACTCCCGCGGATGTCCGGCCTCTGTCTGCTGTTCACCTCTGATCTCAACCTCAATCGACAGACAGCCCGCTTCCGCCTTCGCCGCAACCTGTCCAATATGCCGCAACACGAGCCAACCGGTCTCTCCATCTGACATGCGCCAGTGGATCGTCGCCGGATGGTATTGGAAGCTGCGACCAGAATAGCCACCCGAGTCCTCTGCGCCGATCATGTAATGCTCATCCAGCCACGCGGTTGCAACCCGCTCATCCGTGATCCGTTTCTCAACACCTCGCGGACCTTCAAAAGCCGAGAAAGCAACAGCGATCTCTGGCGGCGCATCAACCCCGAGAATTGCAAGACAAGGTCCATAATTGAACTCGGAATTAATCTCCTCTCCCCCTGGAAACGGCGTCACCTCAGGACCAAACGCAAGCCAGATATGCAGACTCGCAAGCGCGGTATAATGCTTCATATCCATCCCATAGCTACGCGAAAATTGCGAAGCAGAAGCCCCACCGCGAACCAGACCGAATTCCGAACCATCAGCACGGCATCATTCTGGCGATGAGACCACAACAGCGCACCATCGGGATCCCAGAATGTCTCTGACCACTCGAGCGACTCAGTTGCGAGATGTCTTGCATGGGGGGATAAATCGGATAAGGAAATACCTTCAGACATCGCGTGTCTCCATGTTCAAATTCGCGTCCTTCATAATATACACTTTCATTGCAAATCCTTTGCCGAAAAAATCCATTGTGAAATGAGCTACGCCTTGTATTCCCGCAACACTTCGGCAATACGT
>JAJEAX010000077.1 GCA_022822565.1 Candidatus Latescibacterota bacterium | reverse complement strand
ATAGTCGAGTTTTTCAAGTCCTTTTGCCAGGGCGAGTGAGGCTTCGCGGTCGTAATAGTGATAGGGATCGAGCATGAGGGGCACATCGGGACCGACGGCTTCGCGCACGGCAGCGCAGGCTTCGAGATCGCGTTTGACACTTGGGGCACCCTCGTAGGGGGGTTGCCAAGTGTGGAGTTTGAAGGCGGGGTATCCGCGTTTCATACACCATTCGGCAAAGCGGGCATAGTCTTCAGGCGTAGCCAGACCGCCTTCGAGGTCGTCGCCGCACATGGTCGAGGCATAGGCGGGGACTTTGTCGCGGTACCCACCGAGCAATTTGTAAACGGGTTGATTGAGGGCGCGCCCGGCCAAGTCCCAGAGGGCGAGGTCAACGGACATGATGACTCTGTCGGTTATCGTGTCTGAGTTGATGCGCTGGCGGTGGTTGAGGTCGTGCCAGATTTGTTCGCGCATAAAGGGATCTTTGCCAATAAGTTCTGGCTTGACCATGTTGTTGATTACATGTGCATTTGCACCAAACCAGTATCCGGATATGTCTTCGTCGGTGGAAATTACAAGCAGGGTCTGAACGGCTTCGCGGTCGGGACCAGGATGTCCGTGTCCGTCGCTGTCGCGTTCGGTGTTGGCGATGTATTTGAATTGAATGGTTTCGACATCGGTGATTTTCAAGGGATACTCCTTTCAATACAGCGGTCTATAACGCAGGTCGCCGCCTTCTTCGCGTTGTTTTTTATAATCGGCTTCAAGCGCTTCTCTTACCCAGTATTGTGGGGCAGATGTGTAGTTCGATTGGTGTTTCTGGTTGTCAATCCAGTGTTCGAGCAAGCGGGATTTGAGGTCGTGTTCAATCTGGGTGAGTTGCGCGTCGCCCGCGCGACTGACGAGTTCATCGGGGTCGTTTTCGAGGTCGTAAAGTTCGGCAGATCCATCGGCGTAGTGCGCGTATTTGTAGCGTTCGGTTCGCACCATAGCGCGACCGCCGATTTCGCAAAATGCGGCATCTCGAATGGTCGCGGCGGGGTCTTTGAATAGTGGGCGAATGTCTTCTCCTTGAAGTGTGCTCGGCAGTTCGGCATCGCAGGCGTGATAAATAAGTGGCACGAGATCAATGATACTGACGAGGCCCGGTGCGCGCTGATCGGCGGGAATGTCGGGACCGCGAATGATGAGAGGCACGCGCGACATGCAGTCGTAAAAGAAGCCTTTGAAGGGCAGGCCGTGATCGCCCAGTGCGTCGCCGTGATCGCTGGTGAAGATGATGAGGGTGTCGTCGAGTACGCGGTGGGCTTCCAGTGCGGCGATGATTTTGCCAATGCCTTCGTCAATCAGGCTGATGTTGGCGTAGTAGTGCTCGCGCCATTTGCGGTAGTGTTCCGGGGTTGCTTGTGAATAGTCCTGGCGAAACATGGAGTTGGACAGGCTGCCGCGACCGCGGTCTCTTTGGGCAGGTGGTTTATTGACGAGTTCTTCTGGAGATCCGACCGGTTCGGGTATGGGCGCGTCGGCATACATACGGGCCATGTCTTCGGGTGGGTCGTAGGGGTCGTGCGGTCCGGGAAAGCTGACCCAGGCGGCAAAGGGGTCGTTCCCATTTTGTTGGAGCCATTCGGCTGCCTGGTCGCCTACAAAGCCATCGACGTGAAATTTTCGCTCGCGCGGTGTGATGGATGCGCCCAGGGTTTCGTAATACCCCGGCAATGTCGTGGGGTGCGGTCGGTCGAGGCCGTGTGCAGCGAGGAATTGTACGTGGTGGTCGGGCAGGAAAATGTGCCGTTTGTCTTCTGCCATGATGCGTTCGTCAAAGCCCTGGTGTGAGTCCCAGGGATGAAAGTGCATTTTGCCGATGGCTGCGGTGTGTCGTCCGGTTTGCGAGATGATACGCGGCCAGGTCGGCACGTGATCGGGTAGCCAGTTGCCATTGCCGAGTACGCCGGTTACGCTGGGGTACTGCCCGCTCATGATGGATGCGCGGCAAGGCACGCATACAGGAGAGGGGACAATGCAATGATCAAATACCATGCCTTCGCGTGCAAGGCGGTCGAGGTTGGGGGTTTGCATAAAGTCGAGGCCGTAACAGGGGAGGCTGTCCCAGCGCTGTTGATCGGTGGTTATTAAAAGGAGGTTGCGCGCCATAAGGTGCTCCGGAATGAGGGTGAGTTCTGGTGGATCAAAAGGACGGGATAAGATAGGATGGAGAAATAGGTCTGGCAAAGTATTTTTGTTGGTCAGGTCAAAGGAATTGACGTTGACGCCAATAAGTTTTATGTTCAAGAATTGAACCACGCCCAATTGAGCGTCTGTTTGTCGAGGAGGCTGGCAATGTTACAGGAATTTCGCGTCGATAATTTTAAGTCTTTGATTAACATTGTATTTAAGCCACAGGAAATCAATCTGCTTCTTGGTAAGAACAATTCCGGAAAGACCAATCTCTGTCAGGCTTTGCAGTTTGTGGGGTGTAGTTCAATTTTCCCGCTCAATGAGTGTGCGGAGAAAGTTGCGGGTGGACGGTTTGGTATGACCAATTTTGCGTTTGATAAATCCACCATAGATTTTTATCTCCGAGCAAAAGTGCCTTATGAGGAAGAGGCTTTGGCCTTTGAATATGAACTTACGATTTCACCACCAAAGGACGGTATGGGAGAAGTAAAAGTTGAGCGAGAGATTTTGAGTGTTACCGGTGGGAAATTTGAGCAAACCATTCTGCTTAAAAATATCTCTGGACGAATACGGCTTTTGCAGGAGAATGATTTTATAGATGGAACGGTGAATTATGTTGAAACGAGTGCGTCCAGAGATGCAACAATGTTGCAGCGTCTCTACGATTCGGAAAACAATGTATGTGTCAATCGCTTCAAACGCTATCTGAGCAATTGGATCTGCTATGATCTTTCGGCTACTGCTATGAGAGGATCGGACTATAAGCCCAATGAGGTTTTTCTCAATAGCGACGGAAGCAATCTCGCTTCAGTGCTATACTGGTTAAAGACCCACAATGAACGAGATTATCGCAAGCTGATGAAAGTCATGCAAGTGATCGAGCCAAAATTTGATATTATCAATTTTCCCGTTGGCTCGGAGAGTGTTGTGGTTATGCTTTTCGAAGATTCAGATGGACATTCATTGCCAGCCTGGAATGCTTCAAATGGGACACTGCGATTTTTGGCCCTAACTTATGTCTTGTTGATTCAAACACAACTGATACTGGATTCGCGTCCATTGTTCATGATTGAGGAGCCGGAAAATGGCATTTATGTCGGTTTTCTGAAAACTCTACTCGAAATGACAGATTGGCCTCAGGGACCTCAGATCATTTTTACCTCGCACGCACCTTATTTTATCGATCTTTTTGACAAGTATTTGGACGGGATTTTTGTACTTGATCGCGACGAACAGCACACTTCGATTACACAACCGGATATTGATGAAGTGAAGACACGGCTTGAACATTTTCCATTAGGAGAACAGCATTTTCGGGAGATGTTGGGATGAAGATCGGGTATTATGTGCAGGGGGATACAGATGAAGCTGTTGTAAAAGGACTGGTGAAACGCTGGTGTCCCGGCGCGGAATTGGCAGAGGGTAAGTTCAGAGGTGCGTCGAGGGAATCTTTCAGACGGGAGATTGCCAATTCCTTAAGGGATTTGAAAAGCCATAAAAGGTGTGATATTCTGGTTGTTCTAACGGATGCCGATGCAAATCCTTGGCGGGATGTCAAAAGAAGCGAGTCGGATAGGATTCCCGAAGACTGTAAGCATTTGACCCTTTTTGGCGTGGCTGATCGAAATATCGAGTGCTGGCTGGCGATTGACCGGGGTGCTCTTGCCCGTGAATTGAAATGTCGTGTGGAGGAGATTCCCACAGATGATCCTTCTAAATCAAATTTTATTAAACGGCGTTTTGGGTTGACTGACCGCGACACTAAACAAGATGCAAAAGCGCGTATCAGAGATTATGTTGCGGAGGCACCATTGAGGACGTGGATTAGGAATTCAGATTCCTTTGCAGATTTTTATGAAAATGCGCGTGATTTGGCGACTCAAAATGAGTGTTCGATTCCCAATGAAAGGGAACGCGGAGATTGAATACGGT
>JAJEAX010000057.1 GCA_022822565.1 Candidatus Latescibacterota bacterium | reverse complement strand
TAGAGGATCAATCATGAATATTACGCGAGATGTTTTGGCTGATCGCTTAAAACTTTATCTCAACGGACAACTCTCGCTTGAGTCACTTGTGTCCTGGGCTGAAGATGCGATGATGGAAGGTGAATTTGATGACAGAGATTTGCCGCTGATTCGCGATATTGTTGCGAAGTTGGGCGTTTCAGATGTTGCGGCTTTTGGCTTGACCTGGGAAGACGCGCGGTCCATGTTGGAGGCTCTTGGTTACCGCCCAAAGTTATCGTTTGAAATGATGGAGAGGTAGTTGTATTTTTGTCTGACTGATGCTTTTGGTGTATTCATCTCTAACACAAAAAAACCCGCTTGACTTTACTGTATCTCCGATATATCTTCTGCACCATTCAGTTCTATTTCGCATATATAGTGAGATTAATATGATTTTTGTAACCCACCAGAATAATACCCAACAGATGATGGATAACTGCGCTATCAGTGCAACCGTGCAGATGTCATTTGTCCGTGCCACTGGCCATGTGTGCCCGGAAAGTGGACTGAATCTCGCGGTTTCTACGGGTAATGACAAAAATATTATTGGCGGGTTCAAAATGAGATGACAGACTTAAGTACATAATAGTCTTGCAAAAACGAACCCGCCGAAGATGCTTCGGCGGGTTTTTTGTTGGTGAAATAAGCGGTTAGCGGTCAACAGAATAAGCGAGGTATTGCCTTTAGGTGGATGGGCGGGGACTGAAAGCTGATCGCTGAAAGCCCCTTTGGGCAGAAAGGACATGCAAGGTGGAATCCGATTTCGACTACCAGATGCCGTCCTATACAACTCTGATGGTTCACGATCTCAATATATCCACGCGATGGTATTGCGATACGCTCGGTTTTTCCCTGGTTTCACAGATGCCGGGTGCGAATGGCGACCCGATTGTGTCGCATTTGCGGTGGGCGCCCCATGCGGATTTGATTCTGATGGAGGAGGGGCCAAATGTTTTGATTTCAAGCACCCGGGGTGCGGGTGTTACGCTCAATTTTACGGTGTTGCGCGAGTCGGTTGACGCGATTGCCAAACGGGTGCGGCGCGATGGCAATGTCCAGATTTCCGGTCCGCACGATCGCCCGTGGAATGCGCGAGAGGTTATTGTGATAGATCCCAATGGGTATCGGCTGAATTTCACAGAGCCGCTACGCGCACCTGTTGATGGCGATGATTTGGTGGATGAGGTTAAAAAAGAAATTACTTTAAATGTCAATTAAGGATTGAGCGCATTTGCCCATCCATGAGAAAGTTGAGAAAACAAGCGATCAGCAGTTAGCAAAACAAACGGTTAGCTGATCTCTGAAAACTGATTGCTGATTGTTCGCCTTTTCTCTGTGTTCATCTGTGTTCATCTGTGGTTGCTTTTAATTTTACATTTAACTGATTTTTCAGGAGATATAAGTCCATGCCCGAATTGTCCTGGTCTTTTCCGTATGCTTCACAACGCATGCCCGTTATGGCACGCAATGTGGTTGCGACTTCTCAACCGCTGGCTGCTCAGGCGGGGTTGCAGATGTTGCTCAAAGGTGGCAATGCCGCAGATGCGGCTCTGGCGACAGCTATGGCACTTACGGTTGTTGAACCCAATATGAATGGTATAGGTAGCGATGCGTTTTGCATTTTGTGGGATGGCGAGCAAATACACGGTCTCAACGCATCGGGGCGTTCCCCAAAGGCGTGGTCGCCCGAATTGTTTGCAGCGCATGCTCAGATGCCTCAGCGAGGCTGGAATGCCGTGACTGTGCCCGGCTGTGTTTCGGCGTGGGCCGCGCTTTCAGAGCGGTTTGGCGTGTTGCCGTTTGAGGCGTTGTTTGAACCCGCGATTCACTATGCTCGCGATGGTTTTGTGGTTTCGCCTATTACGGGAAATAGTTGGGCACAGGCTGTGTATAATTACGGTGATATGCCCGATTGGATGGCGACTTTTGCACCGGAGGGTCGCGCGCCCGGAATTGGGGAAATATTTGCGTGTGAGGCACAGGCGCGTACGCTTGAACGGATTGCGGAGACAAGAGGAGAGGCGTTTTATTCGGGTGATCTGGCAGAGAAGATGGTTGCGCATGCAAAACGGACTGGCGGTGCGATGACAGAAGAAGACCTGGCGGAGCATCGGGCAGATTGGGTGGATACGATGACGATGGATTTCGGGGATTACACGCTGCACGAAATTCCGCCGAATGGTCAGGGTATTGCGGCGCTGATCGCACTGGGGATATTGGAGAATTGGGATTTGTCCGAATATGCTGTTGATTCGGCAGGTAGTTTACATCTTCAGATTGAGGCGATGAAGCTGGCGTATGCGGATACGCACAGGTACGTGTCTGATCCGAATACGCGGGATGTTGAGTTCGCGCAGTTGCTCGATCCGGATTATCTGGCTGAGCGCGCGAGGTCGATTGATCTGAAGAAGGCTGGGATGCCCACTTTTGGCATGCCGCGAGGCGATACGGTTTATCTCACGGCGGCAGATGAAGATGGGATGATGGTTTCGTTTATTCAGTCCAATTATATGGGTTTTGGATCTGGTATTGTGATTCCGGATACGGGTATTAGCATGCAGAACCGGGGCGCGGGTTTTGTTTTGACGGAGGGGCATCCCAATCGCGTGGATGGGAACAAGCGTCCGTATCATACGATTATTCCGGCGTTTGCGACCCGAGAGGGTCAACCTGTGATGTCTTTCGGCGTTATGGGGGGACATATGCAGCCGCAAGGTCACGCGCAGATGATGATTCGGATTTTTGCTTATGGTCAAAATCCACAGGCTGCGTGTGATGCACCCCGGTGGCAGGTTTTTGGCGGTTTGAGTGTGGGTGTTGAACCCGGCCTGGATGCCGGTGTGCTGGACGATCTTCGCGCCCGTGGGCACGATATTCAAATTCCGCCGGCTATTGGATATGGCGGGGGACAACTTATTTATAAGCTGGATGACGGTTATTGCGCGGCTTCCGATCCCCGCAAGGATGGTCTGGCAGTGGGGTATTGAATAGGCTGATGTAGGGGCGAGGCATGCCTCGCCCGTTATTTTGTTTTTTAATCTACCAGATAGCTACTTGACATGAGCAAACGCAAAGATACAGCCTGGCAGGCGCGGGATCTGGCGCAGAAATATTTGAAAAATATTCGGCAGGCAATTCCGCTGTCCGATGAACAGATTGCCGTTATGTGCCGGGTGATTAATGCGGATGATCACAGGGTCGATACTGTGCTCGATCTGGGGTGTGGGGATGGCATACTCGGCGCTGCGGTTATTGAATGCCATCCGGATGCTCGCGGCGTTTTTGTGGATTTTTCCGAGGCGATGATCGAGGCTGCGCGGAAGCGGTTTGCAGGATCGGCTTCACAGCATCGTTTTGTTATTGGGGATTATGCGACGTCCGATTGGCTCAGTCTGGTTGCAGATGACGCGCCTTATGATGCGATTGTATCGGGTTTTTCAATTCACCACCAGAGCGATGAGCGCAAGCGCGAGGTTTATGGTGAGATTTTTGATCTGCTTTCTCCCAATGGCGTGTTTGTCAATGTCGAGCATGTTCGCTCTCCGACAAAGTGGGTTGAGTCGCGTTTTGCCGATCGTTTTATTGACGCGCTTTACGATTCTGTGACGCGGCGAGATCCAAATGCATCTCGCGATGAAATCGCGCGGGCTTATTATTATCGCGATGACAAACAGGCGAATATTCTCGCGTCTGTTGAAGATCAATGCGAATGGCTCAGA
>JAJEAX010000083.1 GCA_022822565.1 Candidatus Latescibacterota bacterium | reverse complement strand
CCTGATCGATGTGGGAATGGGCTACGTCAAATTGGGCCAGCCCGCGCCAACGCTCTCCGGCGGCGAAGCACAACGGGTCAAGCTATCAAAAGAACTGTGCCGCAGAAGCACGGGCAAAACCCTGTACATCCTGGACGAACCGACGACGGGCCTGCATTTTGCCGATATACAAAATCTCTTAAACGTATTGCATCGGCTCGCGGATATGGGCAATTCCGTGGTGGTTATCGAACACAACCTGGACGTAATCAAAACCGCGGATTGGGTAATCGATCTGGGACCTGAAGGCGGCGAAGACGGGGGACAAATTATAGCAGAAGGCACACCCGAACACCTGACGCAATCTCCCAACTCTCACACGGGACGCGCGCTTGGCGAAGTGTTGACCCACACGCCGATCATATCCGGGAAAAACGGTAAACGAATCGCCAATGGCCAGGTGCGGACCATTGACGTTGTGGGCGCGCGGGAGAACAATTTGCAAAATGTGGATGTGTCCATTCCCCGCGAAAAAATGACCGTGATCTCCGGCGTATCCGGTTCGGGAAAATCTTCTCTAACACTCGACACAATTTACGCCGAAGGACAGCGGCGATATGTCGAATCCCTATCCGCTTATGCGCGACAGTTTCTGGGACAAATGCCCAAACCAAAGGTCGATCGCGTGGTGGGCCTGTCGCCCGCGATAGCCATTGAACAAAAAGCCGCGAGCAAAAACCCGCGCTCAACCGTAGGCACAGTAACAGAGGTCTATGATTACCTGCGGGCACTCTACGCATTATTGGGCGATACCTATTGTCCAGATTGCGATGTATTGGCGGGCAGTCAGTCCGTGCGGGAAATTGTAGCGCGCGTGCTAAAAATGAAACGACGCCTCTACCTTCTCGCACCCATAGAACTCGGCAAAGGCGAGGATTATACCAGTTTGATCAACCGCTTTCGCCGCGAAGGCTACTTGCGCGGCAGACTCAATGGCGATGTCTTCAACCTGTCAAACCCGCCCGAGATCGATTACAGACAGACCCACAGGCTCGAAATTCTAATAGATCGCGTCACCGCACAAAAAAAGAACCGCAAACGCATCGCGGACTCCATCGAAAGCGCGCTGGATATCTCAGGAGGCATTTTAATCGTCGCATCGCCCGACGATAGCGAAGAAACGCGATTCAGCCAGTATCTCTCATGCCCATCCTGCGGGCGCAGTTTTGAAACAATAACCCCTCAGCACCTATCATTTAACAGCTCTGAAGGCTGGTGTTTATCGTGCGAAGGACTGGGAACGCAGCGCGGCATGGGCATCCACACATTAATCCCCGATATTCACAAATCACTGTCCGAAGGCGCAGTACTCGCCTGGGGAAAAGTGAAAGCGAACACATCGCTGGGTCACATGCTATCTGCAGTGGGCAAAGCCGTGGGCTTTAATCTTTATACCCCTTTTGCGCGGATATCAAAAGAAGGGCAACATGCGATCTTATACGGTTTGGGGTCACGTTGGTTAAAAGGGCCTGGGCTAATCTCATTCCAATTCAAGGGCCTGTTTCCCACAATCGAGACCCTCGTGCGACAAGCGCCGCGATTCCGGCGGCTAATGGGGGACTTTATCCAGGATGTCCCGTGTCCGTCCTGCAAGGGATCCCGTCTAAAGCCAGAAAGTACTGCGATAAAACTATTCGGCAAAACAATGCCCCATCTGGTCGCGATGCCCATACGCGAAGTACGCACCTATTTCGACACAATGGTATTGGAAGGACAGGCGCGCGAGGCCGCCGCAGAGGTATTACACGAAATTCAGAGCCGCCTGCGATTTCTCGACGAAGTGGGCCTGGGCTATTTGAACCTGGGACGGCGAGCACCCACGCTATCGGGAGGCGAAGCACAGCGCATCCGCCTGGCGAGTCAGATCGGCTCCGGTCTCACCGGGGTCCTCTACGTACTCGACGAACCGACAATTGGCCTGCACCAGCGCGACAATCACCAGTTGTTGGCAGCATTGGCGCGACTGCGCGACCTGGGCAATTCTCTACTCGTTGTCGAACACGACCGCGAAACCCTGAACAGAGCAGACCACATTCTGGACTTTGGGCCCGGCGCGGGTGTTGAAGGCGGGCGTATTGTAGCCGCTGGCAATCCGCGCAAATTGAAAACCAACAACGGCTCAATAACCGCGCATTATCTCGCGGGCGATTTGCAAATCGAGGTCCCCGATGTGCGGCGAAACCCCGAACGGGGATCGCTTTGCGTGAAAGGCGCGCGGCATAACAATTTAAAAAATGTCGATGTATCATTTCCGCTGGGCACCTTGACCTGCGTGACCGGCGTATCGGGCTCGGGCAAAAGCTCGCTCGTCAACGACGTACTCTTCGGCGCGCTCGCCGCCCGCGTGAACCGCACGCAAAAAGCCTGGGGAGAGCACGACGAGGTCCTGGGGCTGGAACTCATCGACAAAGTGATCAATATCGACCAGACACCCATTGGCTATTCGCCGCGCAGCAATCCCGCGACTTATGTCAAAGTATTCGACAAAATACGCACCCTGTATGCCAGTCTGCCAGACGCCCAGGTGCGCGGATTTAAAACCGGGCATTTCAGCTTTAATCACAAACGCGGACGGTGCGACGCCTGTGCGGGTCTGGGCGCACGCCGTATTGAAATGCACTTCTTGCCCGATGTGTGGATCACATGTGAAACTTGTGGCGGAAAGCGCTACAACCGCGACGTGATTGACATAACCTATAAAGGTGCGTCCATTGCCGATGTCCTGGAAATGACAGTGGCCGAAGCCCTATCGCATTTTACCCATATACCCGGCATCCAGCGCTCACTCCAAACCCTATTTGACGTGGGCCTGGGCTATATCAAAATGGGACAGGCATCGACCACGCTCTCCGGCGGCGAAGCCCAGCGCGTAAAATTGGCGCGTGAATTGGCGCGACCGAGCACCGGAAAGACCGTATATATCCTCGACGAACCGACGACCGGACTGCACTTTGCCGACATTCAGAAACTGCTCGACGTACTCAACCGCCTCGTCAACGCGGGCAATACCGCGATCGTAATCGAGCACAACCTGGACGTAATAAAAACCGCCGACTGGGTCATCGACCTGGGACCAGAAGGCGGAGAAGACGGTGGCGATTTAATTGCTTGCGGAACGCCTGAAGAAGTGGTATCTGTCACCGCCTCGCACACCGGGCGATTTTTGAAAGATGCGCTGGAGGTAAAATGATATTTCGCATATTGATATGCACAATTGCATTACTCTCCGCGAGCAATGCCACAGCCGACCCTTCTAAAATCGACTTTTGGAACACACAACGCAAAGGCGCCAATCAACAAAATGCGCAACACCGTCCCGAATGGTACGTTGCGGCAGGAGAATTGGGTTTGGACTATGTACGCCTCTTACCCGATGCATGGCCCGCCGAGGGCAGGGACTTCCTGATAGGCAATGCGGACAACTTCGAGGCAATCAACGAAACCGACCTATCCCTATTGATCAACGCACTCGACGAAGCCGAACGCAACGGGATCAAAGTCGTCCTTACAATGCTCAGCTTACCCGGCGCACGCTGGAAACAACTCAATAATGACCGGGACGATGCGCGACTCTGGAAAGACAAAAAATATCATCTCCAGGCATTCGAATTCTGGCGTCAACTCGCCGCACGCCTGAAAACACACCCCGCCATCGTAGCTTACAATCCCCTCAACGAACCACACCCGGATAGGGCATTCGGTTTTGATGAACTGAACGAAAAATTCGCCATGTGGTTCAAGCGCATCCAGAACACGCCGGCTGACCTCAACCAATTCAACCGGGAAATGGTCAAAGCAATCCGCTCCGTAGATAAGGATACACCCATCATCCTCGACGGCTGGTTCTATGCATCTCCCAAGGCATTCGATTATAATCGCCCCGTTGACGATGACAAGGTCTTATACGCCTTTCACAACCCCGGACCCTGGCAGATGGTAACCTATCGCGTCAATAAGGGCAGGTACGCCTATCCAGATCGCGTGCCCAAATCGTGGAACGGACCAACAGAATCCTGGACCATTGATCGCCTTGCACGGGAAATGCACGCGGTACAAAAATTTTCCGAACATTACGATATACCACCACACCGAATAATCGCTTCTGAATTCTGGTACGACCGTCGCCTTGAAGGCGCGGCAGCATACATGGCTGACCTCATCGAAATCTATAACCAGCGCGGCTGGCACTGGGCTTTTTACGCATATCGCGGCAGCGGCACATGGACGGGACTCGATTACGAAATCGCGCCAGGACAAAAAATGGGATGGCGTTACTGGCAGGCCATTGAACAGGGCAAAGATCCCGAACCTCTCAAACCGAGGGGACCAAACCCATTGTGGGAAATATTGCAGCGACAGTTTGAAAAAAATTGAAAAAGAATTAAATTGGTAGAAGTACTACGTAACATCAGTTTTTAATTAACATTCTCAGGAGGGTTTAATGTCATTGTTTTCACTCGAAGGTCGCGTCGCCATAGTAACTGGAGCGGGGCGTGGTATTGGACGTGGTATCGCAGAGGGATTGGCTGCACAGGGCGCGAAAATCGTATGTGCTGCGCGCACGCGGTCTCAACTTGACGAAGTCGTAGCCGCAATTCGGGATGCGGGGGGCGACGCGCTCGCTTATGAAATGGACATGAAAGACCTGGATTCCGTGCGCGGTGGCGTCGAAACAGCACTTGAAGCGTATGGACAAATCGATATCCTCGTCAACAACGCGGGCATGAACATACGCGAGCCTTATGAAGACGTAACAGAAGAACACTACGACGAAATCATGGCCGTCAACTTGAAGGGCCTCTACTTCTTAACACAGGCCGTAGTCAAACACATGATCTCGCGCAAACAGGGCAAAATCATCCACATCGGCTCATTGACAACGGACTGGTCCTTATCGCAAATCTCGGTCTATACCGCCACCAAAGGCGCAGTTGGGCAACTCGCCAAAGCCCAGGCATTAGAACTGGGCAAGCACAACATCCAGGTCAACACAATATGCCCGGGCTTTGTGGTCACGCCATTGACCGAACGGCTCTGGGAAAATGATACAATGCGCGAATGGGGCGAATCCCGTCTGCCCATAAAGCGATTGGCAACACCCGAAGACCTCGTCGGCACAGCCGTATTCCTCGCCGCGCCCGCATCCGATTACGTCACCGGACAATCCATCTACGTAGATGGCGGATTCATGGCCGGCGAAGCCTGGCCCTTGCCGGAGTAAGGGAAAAAAATGGCACAATATAGCGTACAACAAGAAGACTTTCATGGACACGCGATCTACGTATTGCGGGATACGGAAGCCAATTGTGAAGCCAGTATCCTACCCTCGGTGGGCAACAACTGCATCTCCTACAAAATCCCAAAAGATGACGGACTATTGGAACTGCTCTATCCTCCACCTGACCCCGACACCTTGAAAGGTCGCGCAAGTGGATACGGCATCCCCATACTATACCCCTGGCCCAACCGCATAGACAGCGGCAAATTCTCGTTTGACGGCGTGGAATACCAGCTCGAAACCCCTGCCCCGGGCGAACACGCCTCTCACGGCTACGTCCACGAACGCCCCTGGCGCGTAGTCGAAACCGGCACCTCAGAAAGCGCGTGGATAACCAGCGTCTTCACATCAACGGACTTCCCAGAAATCGGCGCACACTTTCCCTTCCCCTTTGAAGCGCAAGTAACATATCGGCTAAAAGACGGCGTATTATCCCTCGAATTTGAAGGCACCAACGTGGGCGAAAGCGACATGCCCGTCGGCCTGGGCATCCACCCGTATTTCCCCCTGCCGCTCACCGAAAATGGCAACCGGGATATATGCACCGTACGCATGCCCGCATCGACCTACTGGCCCTTGCGCGACGACCCCATCCCCACAGGAGAAATCTTATCCGTTGAAGGCACAATATTTGACGTACGCGAAAACACGCCATTGAAAGACCGGTATTACGACAACGTCTGGTCCGGCGTCTCTACAGCCGACGGATGGAGCAGATGCGAGTACACCGACCCAACAGAAAGTGTCACCATCGCAATGGAAGCCAATGACGCATTCCGCGAACTCGTACTCTACGCCCCCGACACCCGCCCCATCGTATGCTTTGAACCCTACACCTGCGTCACCAACGCCTTCAATTTGCAAAACCAGGGCATCGACTCGGGCTTGATACGCCTCCAACTCGGTGAAAAGCTAACTGGAATAATGAAAATTATTGGTGAAGCATGACCGACCGACTACAACAACAAATCGCATTTCTCCTCGAAATCGATAAACTCAAACAAATCATTCGGCAAACCTATTTGCTCGACGAAACCCGCAAAGAAAACGACGCCGAACACTCGTGGCATTTTGCCATGTTTGCACTCATCCTCGCGGAATACGCGCCCGAACCAGTGGATATCCTGAAAGTCATCAAAATGGCACTGGTACACGACCTCGTGGAAATCGACGCGGGCGACACCTTTCTCTACGACGAATCGGGCAATGCCGACAAAGCCGAGCGCGAAGCAAAAGCCGCCGACCGCATCTTTGCGCTCTTGCCCCAAGAACAGGGCGCAGAAATGCGCGCATTGTGGGAAGAATTTGAAGCAAAAAAAACGCCCGAGGCAAAATTCGCGGGCGCGCTGGACCGCTTCCAGCCCTTTTTGCACAATTGCAATACTCAGGGACGCGCCTGGAAAGAGCACGGAATCACCGCCGACCGCGTCTTGCAAAGCAACAGCCACATCTCAATCGGCGCGCCAGTTCTATGGAAGCGCGTGCAAGAATTGGTTGATGAAATGGTCGCTGAGGGATATATTGATCAAAAAAAATAGAGAGGCTAATAAATCACAGATTACACTATAAAATCGTTAGACATGATACGAGGTGATCATAAAGTGAATTGGGATAAATGCACAGCTATCGAACGACATCCGGCCAAAGTGAGCGGAGCCTGGGTATTTCGTGGAACGCGAGTCCCCGTATATGCCCTGTTCGAGAATCTTCGAGAAGGTGCTTCCGTCGAGCAATTTCTCGATTGGTTCCACGGCGTTGAAGAATGGCAGGTGAAAGCCGTTCTGGACCACGAAGCAAAGGCTCTGAGGGATCTCTGTGAAAATTCTGTTTGATCAAGGTGTACCGAGGCCCCTGAGGCGGTATCTGACAGGCCATTTGGTCAATACCACCGCCGAGCGAGGATGGTCCACCCTGGAGAATGGCGTGTTGCTTGATCGGGCAGAAGAGGATGGCTACCAACTTCTAATTACCACAGACCAGAGCCTTCGCCACCAGCAGAATTTTGCTGGCAGGAAGATAGCGATTTTAGTCCTACTTTCGACTGCGTGGCCTCTTATTCAGCTACGAGTTGAAGAAATACAAGCGGTTGTCAATGAAATGCCCCCAGGTGATTACAAAGAAATTTCGTTCTGATGCAACTCAATTGGAACGATATTAGACCCCTGAACGGCTCACAAGCGAATGGTTTTGAGGAACTATGTGCTCAACAAGCCAATAAAAACAGAAGCAGATTACAAAGCTGCCCTCGCGCGTGCAGACGCGGTCTTTGATGCAAAACCGGGAACACCAGAGGGTGAAGAGTTGGAATCACTCGTTACTTTGATCGAGCATTACGAAGATACAGCCTTTCCAATTGACAAGCCTGACCCAATTACAGCCATCAAGTTTCGCATGGCGCAGCAGGGGTAAAGGACTGACCATGAGAAGCAATCTCAAAAAAATAACTCTCAAGGGCTTCAAGACCATTCAATCGCTGGAGAATTTCGAGCCTGGTCGTTTGACAGCACTTATCGGTCCCAACAGTGTTGGCAAGTCCAACTTTATCTCCTTCTTTCGAATGATGAGTTGGGCACTGGCCGCCCCGGGCAATCTTGAGCTTTTCGTGAGTCAACAAGGGGGTGCCAGCACCCTTTTGCACGATGGTCCAGCCAGAACCCGTGAGATAGAAACTGAAATAACACTTCACACCGACGTCGGTGAGAATCAGTACGCCTTTCGGCTGTTTTTTGCAGCAGGAGATACATTAATTTTCGCTGACGAGCGATACCGGTTCTCTCGCTCTGAGTACTCCAGCATCGCGCCGTGGACTGAGACGGGAGCGGGTCACCGCGATCCGCAACTCCCCACTTTGGCCGCCGAGGATACCACCGCTCGCGTCATTCGAGACATCCTGCAGAAAATCGTCGTATATCAATTTCACAACACGTCGGACACTGCCCGCATCCGAAGCAAGTGGCAAATGCACGATAATCGGTGGCTAAAGGAAGATGCCGCCAATATTGCGCCAGTATTGCTTCGCTTGAGGGAGAACGACGGTAAGTGCTACCAGCGAATCGTAGATACCATCCGCCTGATCGTACCTTTCTTTTCCGACTTTGAACTGGAACCGCACTATGGCAGTCTTCTTTTGGGCTGGCGAGAACGAAACAGCGACCAGATGTTCAGCGCGTCGCAAGCATCGGATGGAATGTTGCGGATTATGGCACTCGTGACACTACTCCTTCAACCGGAACAGGACTTGCCGGATGTTTTGATTCTCGACGAACCTGAACTCGGGCTGCATCCCTACGCCATTAATATAGTCGGGGGCCTGATACGCGCCGTATCGACCCGCATACAGGTCATTCTCGCCACACAATCCATGCCGCTGGTCGATTGCTTTGAGCCAGAAGACATCGTCGTTGTCGAACGCGCCGGACGCAATTCTGCCTTTAAGCGGTTGGACTCTGAGTCTCTGGGCGGGTGGCTTGAAAACTATTCGATTTCCGAGTTGTGGGAAAAGAACGTACTTGGTGGGCGGGCATGAAGGTATCAGCTGGTCCCATTATAGCGGAGAGGATTGGACTACAGACCTTGCGAACAAAATGCGAACATTTTGACAAGTGGCTTAATAGGCTTGAATCCCTGATGTAGAGCACTGGTTGATGAAATGGTCGCTAAGGGATATATTGATGCCGAAAAATAATGACTAAAAAACGGGAGGACCAAAAATGAGCCAAACACTCAAGGACTTATTGAATGACAGTTTTGACCGGCATGCGGAGCGCACGGCGGTTCGCGTATTGCGCCAGCCAGAGGAGCCTGGCGAAAGAAGATTGCAGTATGTGCCGTTGACATATCAGCAATTAAAGGCACAGCGAGACCGATTGGCATCGGGCCTGGCGCAACTGGGATTGGAAAAGGGGCAGCGCATCGGGCTATTGACCGATGGCGGTCTGGAGTCCGTCCTGGTCTTCCTATCCTGCGATATGCTGGGATTATCGGCAGTACCCATCTGCAACAAATTGCCCGATGATCTGCTCGTACACAGCATCAATCATTCGGGCATTGCCTATTTGTTCACAGATGAAAGAAGTTTGGAACAGGTCGAACGCGTACGCGAGCAACTGAACAACCCTCCCCAGATCGTCCTGACAGAAGGGCAGGGCGATAACGCACGCTCATTCTTTGAATTAACCCAAAAAGGCGCAGAATCACCGCCCCCAGACATAGCAATAGAACCCGATGACGAATCGAAAATCGTGTACACATCGGGATCATCCGGCTTGCCCAAAGGCGTGGTACAAACCCATCGCAATCTCGTCGGCAACATCCTGTCCGTATGGGATACAATCAGCAACCGCGACCCCCTCATCTTATTCAAATCCGCGCCCGACTATCACACCATGGGCATATTGAACATTTATTACCCCCTATCAAAAGGCTGGACATTAGACCTTGCGCGGTCGCCGGATCGCGTACTGGTGGATATTCGATATTCCGAACCCCACGGCTTTTTAACTGTCCCCCTGATCTTAGACAAAGTATTTGGCAACGTGCGAAAAGAAATTGATGCCGGTGGTGCAAAAGGCGCATTGGTCGCCCGATCCGTACGCGCCAAACAGCGCGTCGCACGCGGTGAAGCATCGATCATTGACCGCCTCGTCAATGCCACACTGGGCAAAAAAGTCGTCGGACAAATCAAAGAAAAACTCTCGCAGCGCGTGGGCACCCGCCTCGAATTGTTAATCGTCGGCTCTGCAAAAGCCGACCCCGAAGCCCTCGACTTTTTCCAGGACGTACTGGACATCGTCTCCTTCGAAGGCTATGGCGTCACCGAATGCAGCCCGCTGATTGCGGCAAATGTGATGACCGGACAAAAAACAGGCACCGTTGGACAACCACTACAAGAAGTAAAAATCATCGCCGAAACAGGCGAAGAAATCGCCCACGGCGATCCAAAAACAAAAACCTATAGCGGCAGTGGCGATGGCATTGGCGAATTGTGGGTACACGGCAACCACGTCATGACGGGATATCTCAACGACCCCGAACGCACCGCCGAAATACTCGTAACCGATGAAGCGGGCAAAGTGTGGTATCGCACAGGGGATGTGTTTAGCATGGACGACGAGGGATTTCTGACCTTCCAGGGACGCTTTGGACGACAATTTAAATTGAGCAACGGCGAATTTGTCAACCCCGAACGTCTCGAACGCATATTCGCACGCGCTTCGCTCATCGAACACGTCTTAATCTGCGGCGACCAAACCCGCACATTTCCCCTACCCGTTGTCACCGTAAATGTAGAAGAAGCACAATTGCAAACAGATATTCCCGATCTACCCACAGACGACGAAACCGCTCTGTGTAGCCATCCCGCAATAGCCGAGCGCATCCGCGAGCAACTGTTAAAAGAAGCCACGGCATCTGGCCTTCCCGCGCACGAGCGCCCGCAAAAAGTACTGATCTTGCCGGACCAGTTGAGCGAAGAAACGGGAACCCTCACGCGGGGATTAAAAAAGGTCGTACCCGGGAAAATAGAAGAAATTTACGAAAAAGAAATCGCCGCCGCTTATGATGGATAATTCCCATGCCAATTCTCAACCCCGATAAACTGCGGCGCATTGGCCGCGAAGTCTTCGAACGCATAGGCGCAACGCCCGAAGAAGCCCAAATTGTGGCCGACCTGCTCGTATTGTCCAATCTCGCGGGACACGATTCCCACGGTGTCGTCCGCATTCCGCAATACGTATCCGGCGTGCAGCGCGGTCAAATACAACTCGGAACAACCGTGGAAATCGAGCGAGAAACCGATGCGACAGCCGTCGTAAACGGAAATTGGGGATTTGGGCATGTGACCGCAACAGAAGCCATGCACATCGCCATCCAAAAAGCCCGCAAAAGTGCTGTCGGTATTGTAACAGTACATCAGTGCAACCACATCGGGCGACTGGGAGGTTATCCCGTACTCGCCGCGGCTGAAAACATGGCCGGACTGATGAGCAACAACGGCCACGGTGCCGACCTCTCGATGGCACCGTGGGGAGGACTGGGACGCATCCTGCCCGCGAATTGTCTCGCCGTTGCATTCCCTTCAGACCGCGACTTTCCCATTGCACTGGACTTAACCGCAGCGACCGCAGCAGGTGGCAAAATGCGGGTCGCCATGGCCCGGGGCGAGCGCGTACCCAAAAATTGGCTCATCGACGCCGAAGGCAACCCCACAACAGATCCCGCCGCCTACGTACACGGCAACGCCGCGCTAACGCCCTTTGGCGACCACAAAGGATATGGCCTATCATTCATCTTCGACATCTTATCCGGCGCCCTATCGCCCGCCGGCTGCACGCGCAAAAATTCACCCGTAACGGGCAACGCCCTATTCGTACAGGCCATCCGCATCGATGCGTTCCAGCCCATCTCCGATTTTAAAGCAGAAATTGGACAATTCATCGACTATGTAAAAGCGGCAAAAACCGCACCGGGATTTGACGAAATACTCGTACCGGGCGAACGCTCCTATCGCACGGGTTGTGAACGCGAAGCATACGGGGTCCCCATAGAAGACACAACCTGGGAACAGATCTGCGAAACCGCAAAAAAATTTGATGTGGAAGTTTAGCGATCAGCAATCAGCGGTCAGCTCTGTTTAATGGGAGATGAATAGTCATGGATACATATCACGAATTGATTGAAAGCATCCGAGAAAGCCGGAAGCTTATGTCCAAAGTGTGTGATCATAATTCGGATAAATACATCGCCTATTTAAAATCGTTCAATACGAAGTATTCAGATCAAGTGCAATTATTCCAGGAATTGCAAGGCTCTAAGTTCGCAGGGCAGACAGCGTCCCTAAAGTAAACGATCTGGAGTTACCCCGCTTTGACTGCATAGAATTCGGCAACAGCATCCAAAACGGGTCAAGTCCAGAGGAATTGAATGATGAAGTGCTGACGCACTTGTACACCGCTCCATAAATTCTTAAGCCCTTCGCCATGCGACCCATCGCTAACGCTGATGGGTTTTACGAGCTGCCTGATAATACACAAAACCCGCCCCCTATTTACGTCGTCAGGGAGCGGGTTTTTTTGTTAAACCGCGTTATTTTTCAGGCGGATCAGGCGGTTCGGGTGGCGTGGGCGTTTCAGGCGCATCTATCTCTTCACCTGAATACAATCTCAGACTGCCCCGACCGAGTTCAATTGCAACCTTAGCACCCCCACCATTGAGTTGCCCCGTCACGACCTGTGAGGTACGCGACACACCGGTAATAGACAGAGGCAGGTCGGTCTGGATATTCCCGCGCCCGACATAACCGTGTACATCGACTGCCGAACCATCGGGAATGGTGAGATCAACCGCGCCATCTTTATTTTTAATCGCGTAGTCATCGCCAATGGGTTTGTGTGGACGCACCGCAATATTGGCGCCGCGACTTTGTACCATGACGCCCGCTTCAGGATTTTCAATCTCAATAGCACCCCGGTTAGTATGGACGGTAGTTACACCGACAATATTTTCAAGACGCGTTGTACCGCGATTATTTTTCACAACCGCATTTCTATCAACCCGACCAACTTTAATAGAACCGCGGTTGTTATTTGCAGTAAAATCACCCCCAACATGTTGCACCGCGACATCGCCGCGGTTCTGTTTAATGCTTATATTGCCCGACGCGCCTTCCGAAATCGTTTTGCCGCGGTTATTTTTGAGGCTTGCTGCGCCATCAATTTTGGGAAGCGTGATATTGCCGCGATTAGCTCGCACATCGAGATCGACTTTTTCGGGATGATGCAACTCAAAGTCGATCCGCACAGATCGAATGGAATCACCTTTTTCGCGTTTGGGCACATTGGGTCGTACTTTCACAACGCCGGACTCCCGCTGTATTTGAACATCAATTTTTTCGGCATAAGCGTTCACCGCTTCTTCATCAGTTCCCCAAACCGAGATCGTCGCGTCAATCTTGACCTCATCGCGATCCCAAATTTTTGAGGTAATATGGCCTTCTGGCGTCTGCACAGATAGACGATCAGATACCTGAATCGGTGTTGTCTCAACAAATTGTCGTACCGCTTTTTCAGGATACTTTCTATCCCCATCTTCCGTCCATTGTGAAAAGGCTGCAGATGCCGTTTGCATCGCATCCTGAACGATCTTACCCACATCGGGAATTGAGCGCGTGGCTTCGCGCACCGCGCGTCTGGCTTTCGGCATGGCCTCGCGGATGCGTTTTTGTACTTCAACCTGAATATCCGCACCGCCGCGCCGGCGTCTGCGCTGGCGCTGACGACTTCCATTGCGTCTGCGTTGGCGTGTACGGGAGGGTTTGAAACCCTCCCCTTCAGTTTCACCTCGCGGTTCTTCCGCGGTATCTCCGAGCGCATCGAGTAATTTCACGGCATCTTCCGCCGTTATTTTTCCATCTTGAATCATCTCCAGAACTTTCATGCGTTCTTCTTTCACGATATACTCCTTTCTTTATTTTTTATTCATTCTTCCGAGTTCTTCCGCTGCATCCTCCACTGAAATCTCACCGGATTCGAGACGGTTGAGAACCTCTTGTTGA
>JAJEAX010000337.1 GCA_022822565.1 Candidatus Latescibacterota bacterium | reverse complement strand
CTCTCCTATAGAAGCTCCCCCGCGCCATTGATTCAGTTGACGCAAAATTGTTGGCTCTGCCAATAGGTTTCTACTGCTTGTTTACACCTATGATATACTATAGAGCGTCATAATGCAAGTCCTTTAGCATATGTCATCTGGATTTAACCCATTTTAGTGGATTACTTATCTTTTTCAGATTTAAATATAATGCCTTTTTAGATTAAAAATACGCATTATAAACCCTTGTTTTTTCGCTTAAATTACGGATATTTGTAAACGCGGATCCAGTGATCTCGAATGGACTTCTAAGAAGTTGTACAATATGGAGGCATGGGATGAATATTTCGACAAGTGATATGCCGCAGGCTGAGCGCGTGGAAGTAAGCGAGGATACGCTGACGGCAGTACTCTCTGATGGGCGAACCATCTCTGTGCCCCTGAAATGGTATCCCATGCTCGCACACGCCACTGCCAAAGAAAGACGCAACTGGCGACGTACCAGTGGAGGCATCCACTGGCCCGACCTCAACGAAAACCTCAGCGTTGAGGCACTGTTTATAGGCCGTCCCATAAAAGAAAAGCAAAAGCCCGACAAGACAAAGCCGCCAGTTTTGGACGAGTCTGCACTGGTGGACGGGCGACTTATGGAGGTGAACTGGGCTTATGGCACAGCGGAACTGCACTACATCCCGCAAAGAGTCGTACCATTGCGTTTCGATCCGTCCCTGAACGACGACATGCGTCGGCTGGCGACACAGTATGTCGAGATCAGAGGCCGCGGTCGCTTCAAAGACAATGACGAATGGGATATTATTTACGTAGAGCAGATAACCAGCACGCGGTCATGCTCGGAACCGTTCGACCTCGAGGCATTTCGCAACAATCCCAACCCGAAGATTTTTGACCCAGAAAAGGTCGTTACCGTCAGTGAACCTTTCGACGTAGATGAGTTTCTTCGTGCCATCCAAGAAGGTCGAGATGTTGAGTGAAAGGAATCTTCAAGTTGGTAATCCTGGATACCAATATCGTTTCATACATCTTCAATAAAGATACCAGGGCACTGTATTACCAGAACCAGATTCAAGGCCAACGCGTGCTTATCTCATTCCAGACACTGGAAGAGCTTTGGTACGGAGCGTACACAAAAGGTTGGGGTGACAGACGAAAGAACGAACTCGCCCATCATCTCGAACAGTACGAGATTATTTGGCCCGGCCCGGAACTGGTGACCACCTGTGCCCGCTTGCGTAGCGAGCGAAAGTCTGCGGGGCGAGAAATGCGGGAATCAGACGCATGGATCGCTGCAACCGCGATTATGCTGAGCTGCCCTCTCGCATCCCACGACCACGACTTCTCCGACATTCCCGACCTGGAACTCATCCAAGCACCAGCACCAGATCAGTCACAGGAATAACGAATTATGAAACTACATGTCGATCCTGAATTACAATCGTTCGAAAAATCCAAGCTTTTCACTGAATCTCTCGAAAATCTCCGAAAAACTTTTAAGCCCTCGGATCTGGACGATTGGGAGACTCAAAGAAATCAACTGTGGTCAAAATGGCAACTTCCCACCTGATTGTTGATACCGACATCATCATCAGACCTTCCACTCTCCTGAAGGTCACTTCACCTCCCAGTTCATGCACCTCTGCCTCTGTGTTGAACCGTTCATCAGCCTGTTGAACCGTTTATCATCTTTTGCTTCTTAGAACGCGATTGATGCCTACCTTTTGATTGATCACAACAGAGAAGTACTCACCGTCAAAAGGAGGATGTCATGTCAAAATGGAAATGCGCCATATTGCAAATAAGTGCAATCTTCATCGCGCTTCTAACACCGATTCCCGCATCTGCACAGACAGATAATCCGCAGCCTTTCAGGGTACAAATAACAGGATCCGGGCATCCGATGATCTTAATTCCCGGTCTAAGTAGTTCTGGAGATGTCTGGCGCGAAACAGTCAGCCGATACCAGAACAACTTTGAATGCCATGTCTTTACACTCGCGGGATTTGCCGGACAGCCACCCGTGCAAACAGAACATTATTTGCAAACCATGAGAGACGCGCTTATTGCATATATCCGGGAAAACAAACTGAAAAAACCAATCCTTGCAGGACACAGTTTGGGTGGTTTTCTATCTTTGTGGGTTGCGGCAAGCATCCCCGAAAGCGCAGGACCGCTTATTATAGTCGATGCCGTGCCCTTTTTACCCGCATTACAAAATCCAGCAGCAACCGTTGACTTTATGCGTGCGCCAGCAGAACAAACACGCGCCTGGATACTTTCTCAAACGCCTGAACAAAGAGAAAAAGCAACGCCATCTATGCTCAAAACGATGATCACAGACCCCGCAAAAATAGATACGGCTGTCGCGTGGAGTCTATCTTCGGATCCAAACACCGTTGCACAAGCCCTGTACGAAATATTTTTGACAGACTTGCGAACCGAGATCAAGAAAATACAAACACCTGTACTGGTATTGGGTGCCTGGATTTCGGGGCAATCTCAGGGCGCAACGCGAGAAAGTTCACTATCCGCGTATCAAAAACAGTATGCTCACGTTGAGAATTGTGAAATCTGGATGACGGACACGGGCAAACACTTTATCATGTGGGACGACCCAGAGGGATACTTTAAGACCATTGATGCGTTTCTCTCCCACAATACAACCGCGCCCCAGACTCCCAGATGAGCACAGCATGTCTGAGATCAAAAACCACAACAAAGCATATTGGATCTGTCAGATTTTGGGATGGGGAATATACGGCCTGCTCAACACGGTCTTCCTATCTGCTTTTCAGACCATTACGGCACAAAATTTGGGAATCACCGTCTTTGGATCTGTACAACTTTTGTTGTGGACACACCTGCTCAGAACCATATTCAAAAAGCGACATTGGGTCACACTGCCTTTGTGGAAACTATTTATCAGAGTATTGATAGCCGATCTGGTCATTGCGATTATCAGCCAGAATATTCAGATCTTTGGTTATCTTTATATAGATGAGATCTCGCTTGAACAATTCCGTTGGAAATTGTATGGCATACAAATACTCAACACGAACTTTATCCTCTGGATATGGTCGCTGTTGTACGTCATCTTCCACATGTTTGACATAACCAAACGCGGAGAACGCGAAAAATGGGAATTGCAAACAGCAGTAAAAGAAGCCGAATTGATGGCACTAAAAGCCCAGATAAATCCCCATTTTCTTTTTAACAGCCTCAACAATATCCGCGCATTGGTCATTGAAAACCCCGAACGCGCACGCGACATGATCTCAAAACTGTCTGAGCTATTTCGATACGCGCTACAGGTCAGCAACACCAGAAGTGTGTTGTTAAAAGGAGGCCATGAAATTGAAATCTCCCGACGTCAGGCACAAAAATTTCGAGAACGCATGAGTCTTTAATCTCCGCGATCCAGCCGTTGTAAAATGATGGTTCTACGGATAATACAATAGGCACATTACAATCAAAACAATGTGCCTGTTTTTTGTATCAAGTGTTCATTTTCGGACACCACTGTATCAAAATCGGACACTTATTGAACGGCGTTCATGGCACAATTTTTCATAACTACTTGTAAAACATAGAGAAGGCACTTTTGGCACAAAAATTGCTTACTATTTCCATACATTCACTCGACCTGTATGGTGCAAGTCCTATCTCTACACAGGAGAAACCAAAATGTCTAACGCCCGCGCTGGAATGTCTTTATTCATTAGCTATCTGAAAACAGCGATCCGCAACCTCGCCAGACACCGCATCTACTCCGCCATCAACATCATCGGCCTCGCCATTGGCCTTGCATTCTGCATGATCACCTTCCTCTTTGTCCATCACGAATGGACCTACGACACCTTTCACGAAAATGCCGACCGCATCTATCGGGTTTATGTACAAACGCCATCCGGAATCGCAGAATTGCCCCGAGTCCCTGACGGTGTCGCACTGACGGAGGCATTTCCCGAGATGCAGACATCTCGTTTCGTATTCGGCCATGGAAAAATTGGCACAGACGACCGGGCTTTCCAAGCCTTTTGGAGTTATGTCGATCCCAACTTCCTCGAAATTTTTTCGTTTCCAGTCATTCGTGGCGAGGCAGATCTTCAAGACAAGTACTCCGCGCTTATAACAGAAAGAACTGCTCAAAAATATTTCAAAGATGCCAATGCGATTGGCGAGGTACTTCCCATCCAGCGTTTCAATCCCATGCTGCGTAAAAACGAAATTAAAAATTACACCATCACGGGCATTCTAAAAAACATACCCAAAAATTCTACGCTTAAATTTGACATGCTGCTACCCTTTGAACAAAGCGGGGTGGCAGAAAATAAACACGTTATGTCGGACACATATATGCTGCTCCCGCCAAATGTAAATCCCAATAGCCTTGAACAGCAATTTCCCAAATGGACCAAAATCTGGTGGGGCGAAAAGAACGAAAACCAGCTCAAACTTCAGCCACTCGCGCAAATGCACTTCGATCCAATTCTCCGGACCTCGAATGCCAGCAATCCCATTTATACGTACATCTTATCGGGCATTGCCCTGCTCGTGCTATTTATCGCGTGTGTCAACTTCACAACTTTAACGCTTGGACGGCAGGCAACGCGGGCGCGAGAAGTTGGCCTGCGAAAAGTCGTTGGCGCAGGACGACTACAAATCGCAAAACAATTTATTGGCGAATCACTCTTACTCATCACCATCGCGTGTATCGCTGGCATTGCCATCGCAGAACTCGCCCTGCCAACATTCAATAACCTATCTTACCAATCTCTGTCCATAAACGACGGTCTCAATTTCACAACACTCGCCTTTCTCATTCTGCTGATCAGCCTCATCGGCATCACCGCAGGAGGTTATCCCGCCTTTGTGCTATCCCGATTGCAACCGACCCAGATCATAACGAGCCGATTGAGAGTCAAAACGGGCAATCGATTCGGCAGCGTATTGGTCATCTTTCAGTTTGCCCTTTCGATATTCTTCATCATCGCCACCTTAATGATGGGCAAACAACTCGCTTATTTGCGAACCAAACCCCTGGGGTTCCAGGCCGAACATCTCGTCTCGATTTCGACATTTGATATGGTCCTGAGACGGGGAGAATACAGAACCCTACCCGCTGTTTTTCGAGATGCGATACAGTCTTATCCGGGGGTGATCAGTACAACCTGGTTTAGTGGCAGCCATTTATACAGCAGTGAGTTCAGGTTTTCGCGTTCCGGTAATATTTTCGCGAGTTATGAAGACAGTCAGGAACAACCGGTTAACATGATGTCCATTGGTTACGATGTGTTCAAGACGCTCGACATAAAACTCGTTGCTGGCCGGGAATATTCTGAGGAATTTCCAACCGATCAAAGAAGATCAATCATCGTCAACGAAGCGCTGGTCAAAAAACTCGGCATAGAAAACCCGATTGGCAAAACGATCAAAGACATCCGAAAAGTCTCGCAGAGAAATAATCCGCGTGAAAAGCGTATTATTTCACGCTCCAAGACCATCATTGGCGTCGTTGGCGATTTTCATTTTCGCTCTTTGCACCACGAAATTGGGCCTGTCATTATGCCCCTCTTTACAACGGATCATTCCAGCTTGCTGGTTCGCATCCATCCCGAAAATGTGCCCGGCACCATCGCATTTATGGAAGAAAAATGGAAAGAAATCGCTCCTGCTCTGGAATTCAGATTTTCATTTGTCGATGAAAACATAGACAGACAATACCGTAAAGAAGAACGCTGGAATCAAATGATCCAATACGCCACAGGATTCGCCATCTTCATCGCCGCACTCGGCGCATTCGGACTGGCAGCATTGGCCACTGCACGACGCACCAAAGAAATCGGCATTCGCAAAGTCTTAGGCGCATCACAGGCGCAAATCTTGTCCCTGCTCTCACGAGAATTTGTCCTCTACATCGCCCTATCAAGCCTCATTGCATTTCCAATCGCCTATTACGCCACCAATCAATGGCTACAGACCTTCGCTTACCGCACCGAATTGGGTATTGGTATATTCTTACTCGGCAGCCTTGTCTTGTTCCTCATCGTACTCACAACGGTCACCGCCCAGACCCTCAAAGCCGCACGCGCAAACCCGGCAGATGCGTTGAGAGATGAGTAAAAATAAAAGACCCATTAACGCAAAACAAAGTTGAATATTGTTCAAAGTATGACTATTTTTTTTCAGCATTCACACCAAACTTTGGATAGAGGATACAAACATGTCAACACCCGAACGAGGTGATGCACAAAAAAAGAAAGCCGTACCCAGCTTTGTAGGCAGCGGTTCTTCATCATCCCAACCGGCAACAGAAGCCGCGGGCCAGGATGGCATGGACCGCAGGGTCGAAAAGAAAGTATGGACACCAAAGCGCATTGCGACCATCAGCGGAATCGCCATATTTGTGTGTGCCGTAATCTACATGGCGATCTTTGGCGATCACAGCGCCCGGCTCAATGTACAGGTCGATCGGATTACCATTTCGGAAGTCACACGCGGTCCCTTCCAGGAATTTACAGTCCAGCGCGGCACCGTATTGCCGATACAAACCTATTATATCGACGCACTGGAAGGCGGGCAAATAGAGGAAATCTTCCTGGAAGAAGGAACAATGGTCGAAAAAGGCACACCTATTTTGCTATTGTCGAATCCCACTCTGGAACAAAGTATCTTAACACAGGAAGCCCGCCTGTTTGAACAAATCAACAACATGGAAAACACGCGATTGAATTTGGAAGCTCGAGCCGTTAGCAACCGCCAAGAACTGATGCGCGCTGAATTGAACTTGCGGGAATCAGAACGCCAATACGAAAAGCAGAAAGTTTTGTTTGAACGCGGATTGTCTTCCAGAGACGAATTTGAAAGAGCGCGAGATCGATATCAAAACGATCAGAAACGCAAAACATTTGCAATAGAAACAGTACGCCAGGACTCGCTGTATCGCATCAACCAACTCGCTGCACTGGACACGAGCGCCAGGAGTTTGCAACGACAATTGGAACATGTGCGCCGCCCATTGGAAAACCTGACCGTACGCGCGCCCATTTCCGGACAATTGTCCCAATTAAATGCAGAAATCGGTCAGTTGATGAACAGGGGAAGGCGCATTGGTCAGGTCGATGTACTCGACGCCTATAAAATGCGGGTGGGCATCGATGAATTTTACATCACGAGAATCACAAAAGGACTCAAAGGCACCATTGAAATCGACGATGAAACGTATGAACTCACAATCCGTCGGGTCTTTCCCGAAGTCTTAGAAGGACAATTTGAAGTCGATATGGATTTTGTGGATGCGACACCTCAAAGCATTCGGCGCGGTCAAACAGAACAGATCCGATTGGAACTCGACGCACCCCAAGAAGCCTTGCTGCTCCCCCGCGGCGGATTTTATCAAACAACAGGCGGCAACTGGGTATTTGTCGTCGAAGGTGACGAAGCCATACGCCGCGACGTACGCATAGGCCGCCAAAGCCCCGAATACTTCGAAGTCCTTGACGGTCTCTCTCCCGGCGAGCGCGTGATCACATCGTCTTATGATAATTATGAAGAAATCGACAAGTTGGTTTTAAAGCGATTAGCGGTTAATCGTTAGCTGATCGCTTTTTAATAAAGAAAGGAGTTTCACAATGATCAAAACCGTCAACCTCCAGAAAGTCTATACCACAGAAGAAGTGGAAACCACGGCCCTGAACAATGTCAATATAGACATTGACGAAGGCGAATTTGTCGCCATCATGGGACCATCGGGCTGTGGCAAATCCACGCTCTTGAACGTACTCGGCCTGCTGGACAACCCGAGCGGTGGGGAATACTATCTGAACGAAGAAGAAGTATCCAAACACACCGAACGGCAAAGAGCCAACACCCGCAAATCAAACATCGGCTTTGTATTTCAAAGCTTCAACCTCATCGACGAACTGACCGTCGCCGAAAACGTGGAACTGCCCCTGTTATATCTGGGCTTACCAACCAGC
>JAJEAX010000271.1 GCA_022822565.1 Candidatus Latescibacterota bacterium | reverse complement strand
CGCGTGATTTGGATACAAACAAAAATCACCATTTACCTTCCGCGTCGCATCGCCAATATTGATACAGGCAAATCGACCATCTTTTAAGACCCTGAACATCTCATCCCATACAGGATCGAGAATCTTGTGCATCAACTCATGAGCCAGCTTGCCATCCCCAGTTTCTAATGCCTTCTCGATCTCCGCATTCTGGCTACCAAATACATCATCCCACATACCTATCATGGGATACGGCGGCGATGTCACCACCAGATCGACACTCTCCGAAGGGATATTCTTTAAGTTCCGCGCATCCCGATAAAATATTTGATGGATCGTTTTCATAGATCTTTTAAGCAACCTCTGCCTTTAACCTCGCAATCTCATCGCGATATTGCGCCGCCTTCTCAAACTCCAAATTCTCAGCCGCTTCGCCCATCTTGCGCGTCAATTCTTCAATAATATCCAACCGATTGGCTCCCTCCGCATAATCTGGCGACGCTTCGGCGACCATTGGCAACTCTTCTGCCTTCTCATCGGCCACAGCCGTCGTCTGGAGAATCTCTTCCCTCGTCTTGTAAAGCGTCTCAGGCGTAATGCCGTGTATAAGATTATACTCCTCCTGCAATACCCGGCGGCGATTCGTCTCATCGATGGCGCGCTGCATCGAATCCGTCACCTTATCTGCATACATAATAACCGTGCCTCTGGCATTCCGTGCGGCTCGTCCAGCCGTCTGAATCAACGATCGCTCCGACCGCAAAAACCCTTCCTTATCCGCATCCAGAATAGCAACCAGCGACACCTCTGGCAGATCCAACCCCTCGCGCAACAAATTCACGCCCACGAGCACATCAAACTCACCCAAACGCAAATCCCTGATAATTGCCACGCGCTCGAGAGAATCGACATCCGAATGCATATAGCGCGCCTTGATACCCAACTCGCGCATATACTCCGACAAATCCTCTGCCATGCGCTTGGTCAGCGTCGTCACTAATACGCGATCACCGCGTTCTATCCGCACCCGCGATTCTTCGATGAGATCATCAACCTGCCCCCGCACAGGTCTCACCACCATCTCGGGATCGAGCAACCCCGTCGGACGAATCACCTGCTCCACCACCACGCCCTGACACTGTTCCAACTCGTAATCCGCAGGTGTCGCCGACATAAAAACAATCTGCTTTGCCTTCCGTTCAAACTCCTCAAAATACAACGGGCGATTATCCAATGCCGCGGGCAGCCTGAACCCGTGCTCTATCAACACCTCTTTGCGCGACCGATCCCCATTCCACATCCCGCGCAACTGCGGAATCGTCACATGGGATTCATCCAGCACAATCAGAAAATCATCCGAAAAATAATCCAGCAACACATAAGGTGCTTCCCCGGGGTTTCGCCCATCGATATACCGCGAATAATTTTCAATCCCTTGACAAAAACCAATCTCGCGCATCATCTCAATATCGTAGCGCGTGCGCATCTCCAATCGCTGCGCCTCTAACAACTTACCCTGATCATTAAACGCCTCTAATTGTTTGGCAAGATCCACCTCAATCTGGACAATCGCTTTCTCAATGCGATTGCCACTGGTCACAAAGTGCTTCGCCGGATAAATGACAAGTCGATCGCGCTCCGCAAGCACCTCGCCCGTCACGGGATGCACCTCGCTCAACGCGTCGATCTCATCGCCAAAAAACTCCACGCGCACCGGATGCTCGCGCTCGGGCGGATATATCTCGACCACATCGCCCCGCACCCGAAACGCGCTCGGCTCAAAAGCCACATCATTGCGCGTAAAATGAATATCCACCAACTTGCGCAACATCGCATCGCGATCCATCTCTGCACCGCGATCCAGAATCACCAGATGATCTTCGTATTCATCGGGATTGCCAATACCGTAAATACACGACACACTTGCCACAATGATCACATCTCGCCGCTCCATCAAAGCACTCGTCGCACGCAGGCGCAAGCGGTTGATCTCATCGTTAATATCCGCTTCTTTTTCAATAAAAGTATCCGTAACCGGTTTATAGGCTTCGGGCTGGTAATAATCGTAATACGAAATAAAATACTCCACAGCATTATTCGGGAAAAAACTCCGAAACTCACCGTAGAGTTGCGCCGCCAGGGTTTTATTATGAGAAATCACGATCGTGGGCTTTTGAACAGATTCAATCACCTTGGACATCGAAAAAGTCTTCCCCGTACCCGTTGCTCCCATCAAAGTCTGGTATGATAGCCCATCTCGAATCCCCTGGGCGAGTTCTTCAATCGCCTGAGGCTGATCGCCTGCAGGCTCAAAAGGCGATATCACTTCAAATCGCGGCATAATGGTTTTCCCCTGGATAAACAGTGGTCGGTCCCAGCCCCTAACCCAGTCCCCCTCTTGACTCACACCCCATAACTACTTTAATTTAGACAGAGATTTACTGAAACGCAAGATCAACCCCGCTGTTTTTACCTGCGGGTGAACATACAGGAGGTTCCCGTGAAAATCTTTCTCAAAAGTACAATTTTGTTCGCGCTATTTGGCCTGATGACATGCGGGGGAAAAGGCAAAGAGACCCTGGGGCCGGGTGACTCGGGCAATCCTCCTACCACCTCTGACGGCACGTCATCCGGCAATACTCAGACCTCTGGCTCAATCAATCGCGCGCCGCAAGAAGGCGGCAATTTTCTCAGTGACTTTCCCAGAGACAGAATTCTATCGGGCGGCGTACCTCCCGATGGCATTCCAGCACTCACCGACCCCCCATTTGTCGAACTCACATCCAGTGAAGCCGCTTACCTCAGCGATGAGGATCTCGTCCTCGGCGTGGTCCTCAACGGCGAAGCCAAAGCCTATCCCCACAACATGGGCTGGTGGCACGAAATCATCAACGACGTGGTTGGCGAACAGCCTATTGTCGTGAGCTTTTGCCCACTAACGGGAACGGGACTCATCTTTAACGGACAGGGCAACGACCAATCGCGCATTCATTGTGGGGTCTCTGGCTTGCTATTCAACAACAACCTGATTATGTACGACCGCCGCCAACAGGGAATCCTGTATCCCCAGATGATCCACATCCCGGTTGAAAGTGGGACCGAAGAATTACAACTCCTGCCCGTAATCGAAACCACCTGGCGCTACTGGCAACAACTCTATCCCGATTCCAAAGTTATCAGTGCCAATACGGGTGTTTACGCACCCAGCAGATACCAGAGCTATCCCTATGGCAACTATCGGGACCCGAATACCGCGCCGCTTTTCCCCTCCTTCCCCAGTTTGCTCGACAATCCAACCGCGCAGCTATTCCCACCAAAAACCCTCACACTGGGTATCCGTTTCGGCGAAACAGCCAAAGCCTATCCCTTCCCCACTCTGGGAACGGAAGCCGTCATCAACGACGTAGTCGCTGGCAATGCCATTCTCGTCGTCTATTACAACCAGGAGCAATACGCAATACCCTTTGATCGGGAGGTTGACGGTCAGACCCTCACATTTGAAAAAGCACTTCCCCGGGATACGGTCTATCCCTTTCTCCTGCGCGACCAGGAGACGGGCAGCACCTGGAACCTCAAAGGCGAAGCCATTGACGGACCACTCCAAAATAAGACCTTACAACAACTACCTGCTCACAATGCCTTCTGGTTTGCCTGGGCAACCTTCTGGCAGAATACGGGAATTTATTAGACGGACACAAATACTTATTTATCTTAAAAAGGCGAATTGCCCCCTGGCGATTCGCCTGAATTTTGGAGTCCTCTATGCACTGCTTTTATTGGCTTGTCCTCTTCATACTCTTGCCCCATACCGCTTATGCAGGTGCCTGGACATTAAAAAAAGGCCATATATGGGGCAAAATCACAGGCATGGCGCAATCGACAAATGAAGAATATGTGGCCGTTGGCGGCGCAGGCCGCGAACCCGACCTCAATCGCCTCTATGAACCTGGAGACCGTGCGCACTATCGCGAAAATGGGCATTACAATTCACAGGCACTCTTCATCGACCTGTTTTACGGCCTGAGCGATCGCATCGACTTCGGCATACAAATCCCCTACTATCGCCGAGAATTTGAAAACGTCGGCTTCAGGCCGGCAAATATCGCATCGGGTTTTGGCGACATGCGAGGAATTGCGAAAATCAACATTGCTCAAAACCCCGTTGTGAGCACAATAAAATTTGGGACCAAAATCCCTACAGGCAAGTTTCAAAATCAGGATGGGATTATTTCTGCCGGCGAAGGACAATGGGACTTTGAATTAATTGCACAAATTGGTCGATCTTTTTGGCCCTTCCCATTTTACGCCAATATCGATCTGGGATATCGCGTCCGCCTGCAAAACAAGACCACCAACTACGATCCTGGCGACGAGTGGTTTTTAAACTCAGAAATCGGTTATAATCCCGTAAATAAACTCTTCTTCATACTCAAATTAGAGGGCATCAAAGGCAGGCCATCTCGCGTATTGGGCCTCCAGCTATCCAGCGATATCAGGCGCATTACCTATTTCGCGCCCACGCTCCTCATAGGCCCCTTTCAAAACCTGAGCCTCGAAACCTCGGTGCGTATAACCGCTGGCGGGCGCAATTTCCCCGCCGGTCATATATGGACCGCAGGGATTTCATACTCAGGTCCCTCGTCTAAAATGTGACGCTATACCCGCCGAGTTTATACATCTTCCCCAAATCTGTATTTACCGTATTGTAAAAAAATCTTCTTTTATTTATCTTCACACACAAGCAGTTTGAACAGTGGACCGATTACCGCTGGGCTGCTTATGGTAAACCACCTCATTAGAAAGGATCGCAATGAACACTTTCACGCCACATTCTAACTCCTGGATAAAGTTCCTTCTCGCCATCGCGCTCTGCGCCTTTTTGCCCCATACTGCTTATGCAGGTGCCTGGACACTTCAAAAGGGCCAGATGTGGAGCAAACTCAACCTCCTGGTGCAATCGACATCAGAACACTATTTGGAAAATGGAGATATAGGGGAATTTCCCGCCACTTACAAGTCCAACCAATTATTTTTTGATGTGTTTTACGGCATCAACGACCGCGTTGATGTCGGCCTCCAAATCCCTTACTGTGGCAATAAATTCGTAGATATTGCCTCCGCTGTAGGTCTCCCAGAGGAGAATGCAAAAGAATCGGGTATTGGCGACCTGAGGGGATACACAAAAATCAACCTCGTACAACAAGCTATTGTAGCCACCCTGAAACTCGGATTCAAAGCCCCAATAGGCGAATATCGCCCAGCACCCGAAGCCATATCCGTAAGTGAGGGCCAATGGGATTTTGATGTTATCTTTCAAATCGGCGGGTCTCTTTATCCCGCTCCCATGTACGCCAACATCGACCTGGGATATCGCCTGCGGCAAGAAAACGAGACGGGCTACGATCCGCCAGAAGAGTTGATTTACAACGCCGAAATAGGCTATAGTGTCACGGACAAATTCCTCCTCGCCCTCAAATTAGAAGGCATTCACGGCGATGACAGACGCACCACCTATGTTGTGCCCACGGTCCTGATTGGCCTCAATCAAAATTTGAGCATCGAGACCTCCATGCGTATGACCATCAGCGGGCGCAAGGCTTTCGCTGGCAATATATGGGCAGTGGGAATCTCTTATGCAAAGTAGGAAAGAATTGCGAGGTGTTTTTGAGCGGGCGGATGTTTCGCCCGCTTTCTTTTTTATAGAATCACATGCTCGCCACCCGTGCTCAAACGCCCGTGATCCCAGGGCGTAATCCAATCTTCGGCAATATCCATTCCAAATCCCGGCGCATCCGAAGGCACCAGATAGCCATCTTTCGGCACGGACACCCCCGGCATCCGCGCGACCTCTTTTAGGGGCACCCCCACGGGTGTACTCAAATGAAACTCACACAGAGTACACTCGGGCATCGCATAGCAAAAATGCTGCCCATAAGCCGAATTACACCCCCCGTGCGGACTGCTCTTAATACCGGCGGCTTCGGCAATGTGGTGAATCTTCACGGCTTCGGTCATTCCCCCGCACCAGTGCAAATCGGGTTGCACCACATCCACACAGCGATTTTCCACGAGTTGGCGAAACGGAATCCGCGTGTGGTGATCTTCGCCTGTTGCGATCGGGATCCAGGTCATGGCTTTTTTTAATTGAATATGTCCTTCGAGGTCTTCTGGAAACAGCGGCTCTTCCATCCACTTCAATTCGTAGGGTCTGAGCCGCTCTCCCAGACGAATGGCAAATTCCACATCGTAAGCCATCACGGGATTGATCATCAACTCGGCATTGACGCCCACGGTTTCTCGCGCAAGGGCGACCTTTTCTTCCATAATATTTATCCCCGTGATACCCTGTTCGTAATGCACGGGATTCGTAATCTTAAACGCCTCAAATCCAAGCTCCATAGACCAATCCAGATCATCGCCTGTACAATAACACCGAATCTTCTCACGAGATGGTCCCCCGAGCAATCTGTAAACG
>JAJEAX010000303.1 GCA_022822565.1 Candidatus Latescibacterota bacterium | reverse complement strand
TATTGCGTTTGTGGGCAGTGTGGCTGATTTTAATGGCGATTGTGTGGTTGATTTTAACGATTTTCTGATTTTTGCTTCCGCGTTTGGGAAAACAGAGAGCGATGCTATGTTCGATTTGGATGGCAATGGTTCGATTGATTTTTCCGATTTTCTGATTTTTGTTTCGGAATTTGAAGGTGAATGAAGGAGAGGTTTCTATGAGTGCCAGAAAAGAGACAGAGCGCAAGCGGCATGTGAAAAAGGGTCTGGTGATGGTCAATACCGGAGATGGCAAGGGCAAGACCACAGCGGCACTTGGGGTGATGACCCGCGCATGGGGACGCAAGTGGCGCGTGGGCGTGATTCAGTTTCTGAAGCACGAGAATGCTAATTTTGGCGAGATTCGCGCGGCCAGGCGCATGGAGATCGATTGGATCGGTACGGGCGATGGATGGACGTGGACGAGTAAGGATGTCGATGAGACACAGGCTCGGGCATTGCGCGGCTGGGAAGTGGCGCAGGAGCGGATTGTTAGCGGAGATTACGATCTGTTTATTCTGGATGAGTTTACGTATTTGATGGCTTTTGGCTGGTTGGATGCAACAGAGGTGGTGGATTGGCTGCGGGAGCATAAGCCCGAGATGTTGCATGTGATTATTACGGGACGAGATGCGCCCGATGAGTTGGTTGATTTTGCCGATATGGTGACGGAGATGCGCGAGATTAAGCATCCGTTTAGTGATCAGGGTATTGTTGCTCAACCGGGGATTGATTTTTGAGATGGATGAGTTTATCGATCAGCATGAATATTGCGATTTGAAGCGCGATGGCCGTTTTCTGGTCGCGGAATTGCTGGCGCCGCATCAGGTGCTGAGTACGTCGGCATATTGCGGTGGTTTGTGCGAGAATATTCGATATTTGGTGAATCACCAGAGTTGTGAGGGCAATGGGCACGATGCGCGGTTTGCGTTGATTAAACAACTCGGTGAGGTGGGGTATCATCGCCATGTATGCGAAGAACTCGGTTTGCCGCCGGACGTGGTTGCACTGATGGGTACGGCTGCGAATATGAATTATGCGGCTCGCGTTGTGGATACGCATGCCGAGTTGCGGGTGTGTGCGGTTGTTACCGCGGGTGTTGAAGGCAATGCGGGATGTGCGGGCGATGGGGCGAGTTGGCACGAAGAGGATGCGGGGTGGCGCCATCTCTATGAGGGTACGATCAATGCGATGGTGTTTATCAATTGGCCGCTTACGCCGGGGGCTATGGCGCGGGCGGTGGTGACGATGACCGAGGGGAAGTCTGCGGCGCTCCGAGATCTCGCTATTTCGAGTCGGTATTCTCCTGATCTCGCAACGGGTACTGGTACAGATCAGTACTGTATTGCCGCGCCTCTGGATAAGACGCGAGTGCCCAAGACCAATGCGGGGCATCATGCAAAATTGGGGGAGTTGATCGGCAAATCTGTGCGCAGGGCTACGCTGGAGGCACTGCGATGGCAAAACGGTTTGGAGGCGTCGCATACGCGAAGTGTTTTTCATGCGTTGCAGCGGTTTGGATTTAGAGAGGACCGTTTTTTGCAGGCGATGGAGAAACGGCTCAAAGCGGATGAATTTGCGCTGTTAGAGAAGAATCTCAAGTCTGTTGTTTACGAACCGCGCGTTTCGGCGGCGGCGTATGCGTTTGCAGCGGTTTGGGACCGGGTGCGGTATGGGACGCTTTCACATGCAATGGCCGATCCGGTGCTGCGACAGCAGGCAGCGGTATTGGCGACTTCGCTGGCGGCGAGGCCAGATGTCTGGTTGTCGTGTTACGAGCAGTTGCGCGTGGATAAAAATGCATTTTTGGAGGTCGTTTACGATGCATTCGCGCTTGGGTGGCGTTTGAAATGGACATAACAATTCTCGAACCGGATCCGGTTTTGCTCCTTTGTGCGGTTGTTTTGGATGGTCTTTTTGGCGATCCGGTTTACGCGTTGCATCCCATTCGTTTGATGGGTGCGACGCTGTCTTTTTTTGAGCGGTTGCTTCGCGGTCTGCGTTTGGATGGTTATGCGGGGGGGTGTTTTCTGTTTTTATTTCTGGCTGCGTTTTGGGTGGGGGTTATCTGTGCATTGGCGTGTGTGTTGCATTATGTTCAATCTGGGATAGGTTGGATTTTTCAGGTTTTTGTTTTGTACTCTATGCTTGCGCTCAAAGATTTGTGCAAGCACGGATTGGCGATTGATCGCGCTGCTGATCTGGCGCGTGCGAGAGAGGCTGCGTCGATGCTTGTGGGACGCGATACGGATGTGATGGATTTTGCGGCTTGCCGGCGTGCGGGTATGGAGAGTTTGAGCGAGAATGCGGTGGATGGTTTTGTGTCGCCGATTTTTTGGTACGCAATCCTGGGGTTGCCGGGTGTTGTGCTTTTTAAGGTGGTCAGTACGATGGATTCTATGGTGGGGTTTAGGACGCCGCAATACCGCCATTTTGGCTGGTGTGGCGCGCGGCTGGACGATGTACTCAATTTTATTCCCGCGCGGTTGACGTATTTGGGGATGGTGCTGGTGGCGTTTTTTATGCCCGGATATTCTGCCCGTAAGGCTCTGCTTATCGGGTGGCGGCAACACGCGCTTGTTCCAGGACCAAATTCCGGGTGGAGCGAGGCTACGGCTGCAGGCGCTTTGCAGAGGCGATTGGTCGGTCCTGTTTGGCAGGGGGGAACGCAGATTACAGATGTGTGGTTGGGCGAGGGAGAGGATCCAGAGGGCGGTCAACCCGGGGATATGCGCCGTATGTGTGTTTTTGTGATTGCTACCTGTTTGCTCGCGACAGGTCTGGCGGTTTTGTATTTGTTCTTAATTCCAGAGGTGCATGGTGGCGATTCTTAAAACACAAGATCTCGCTGTGGGTTATAAACACGGTCGTCGTCCGCCTCGCGTTGTGGCGCGCGATATAGATGTGTCGCTCCGTCGTGGTGAGTTTGTGTGTTTGTTGGGTCCCAATGGCGCGGGGAAATCCACGCTTATTCGCACGCTTGTGGGGATGCAGCCACCGCTCGATGGGCGTGTGTATCTCATGGGTAGAGATATCTCGGATATGTCTGCTATAGAGGTTGCTCAGGTGATTAGCGTCGTGCTTACGGATCGTATTGGTGTTGGTATTATGGCTGTGCGCGATCTGGTCGGTTTGGGGCGATATCCCCATACGGATTGGATCGGACGCTTTACAGAGGAAGATGAACGGGTTGTTTCCTGGGCTATTCGGGCAGCCCGCGCTGAGGACCTGGCATATCGCAATGTGGCCGAACTCAGCGATGGGGAGCGTCAAAAGGTTATGATTGCGCGCGCGCTGGCACAGCAGCCCGATCTTATGATTCTGGATGAACCTACGGCTTTTCTCGATTTGCCCCGCCGCGCTGAAATTATGGCTTTGTTGCAAGATCTGGCACATTCTACGGGTAAGGCGATTCTGCTTTCAACGCATGATTTAGATCTGGCACTGCGCTGTGCAGACCGCATCTTTCTTTTGCCGTTTGAGGGCGCGTTGCAGACTGGTGCGCCTGAGGATTTAATTCTCAATGGTGCATTTGAAGGTGCGTTTCAGAGTGATGGTGTGCGTTTTGACGCAGATACGGGTGCGTTTAAGCTCAATGCCCAACGTGGCTGCTCTACAGTTGATGTTTCTGGGAAAGGGCGACGCGCGTATTGGACAAAGCGCGCATTGGAGAGGGCCGGGTTTCGAGTGGGGGATGCGGAATCCGGGTGGCGCGTCAATATTCAGGAGAGCGGGACCTGGTGTGTTGAGCGCGGTGGTGAGGTTTGGGAATACGATTCTATTTGCGATCTGATTGCGGGGCTAAGGGGATGAGAGAATGGTCGGGATGGAGGCTCAATACAAAGATGAAGCGCGGGAGGGTCCGCGGCATGCGGTTATTATGCTGGGGTTATTTTTCCTGCTTCTGATGGCGTTCGGTTTGAGTTTGTCGCTGGGGTCAGTTCATATTCCATTGGCGGCCTTGTTTGGCATTCTTACAGGTGGAGAGGTGTCTTCTGCGGCATGGGCGATTATTGTTCATACGATTCGATTGCCTAAGGCGATTACCGCTGTGCTGGCAGGTGCAGCGCTTTCTGTGAGTGGGTTGCAGATGCAGACGCTTTTTCGCAATCCGCTGGCAGATCCTTTTGTGCTGGGTATCAGTGCTGGCGCGAGTCTCGGCGTTGCTATTGTGGTGCTGACGGTGGGTTCGGTCGGCAGTGTGCTTATCGCGGGGTTGGGCGTGATGGGGGATTTGAGTTTGGCGGTTGCGGCTATTATAGGTGCAGCCGCAGTGCTGGGGTGCGTGTTGCTGGTGTCTCGTAGTGTACAGAATGTGATGACGTTGTTGATTTTGGGTTTGATGTTTGGGTATGCGACCGGGGCTTTTGTCAGTATTTTGATTTATTTTAGCGTTCCCGAGCAGATACAGTCGTACATTTTGTGGACTTTTGGCAGTTTTGGGGGTGTGACCTGGCGACAGATGCCAGTGCTTATCTGTGCAATTTTGGTGGGTCTTTTGCTGGCGTTTTTGTGTATTAAACCGCTCAAT
>JAJEAX010000131.1 GCA_022822565.1 Candidatus Latescibacterota bacterium | reverse complement strand
CATATAATCCAGGATGTGATAGAGAAACATGCGGGCAATATCACGCATGCGGCTAAAGAATTGGGGCTGACCCGTGATGGTTTAATAAAAAAAATGGCGCGTCTAAAGATGCGTTAGCAAAGTGGACGTGACCTTGTGAGGTGTATAATTTTTTCGTGATTTCTTTTTTAATCGTATAAAAAATTATACACTTCTCAGAAAGCGACAACTTATAGCACCTGAAATATAAAAATTTATCTCTTTGTTTTTCAAGCACTTGAGCGTTTTCAAGTGCTTTTTTTATTTTAGATAAATTTATGGCACAAATTTTGCTTAATAATAAAAGCGAAGACAGCAATAACATGAGATTTTTACATGTGAGGTGACTTATGGTTATCCAGAAGCCTTTAACAAAACGTCTGGCGTATCGGTCTCTGATTTATGCCATGTTGGGCGACAAAACTCAATCTGAAGCATTGCGCGCAACGATGAATCGACTGAATCATCAAAGAGCAGGTTTAGAAGGTCAGTCAGGGAAAGACGATTCTGCAAAATTTTATCCCGGACCACAGGATACTATCTTTGAGCGCGCTATCGCTATTAACTGACAATTTTGTTGCAGCGGCGGCGTGATCTGGAAATGGCATCATAAGGGATCTATGTACCTTAAGCAGAGAGGTGAGAAATGTATAAAATTTCAGACTTCAAAATTCCGGATCGGCTTAATCTGAACACAGACTGGAGCATTGGTGAGACAGCATTTGAGAGAATCGCAACCACGCTTCATCAGATGTCTCCAGTAGAAAAAATTCTCGAATTTGGAAGTGGTCCGAGTTCTGTCCGTCTGGCAATGGCATTTCCCGAAGCGCAGGTTTTGTCTGTGGTAGGCGACTGGCAAAATTTTGCAGAGACCATGAATCTGATGCGATCATTCTGGGATAAACGCAATCTATCGATCAAATATCGTCCGATTACACTTGAATCTTATGGAGACGCGGAATTTTTGACTTATGAAGATGGGATGTTTTGGGATGACCAAAAAGAGATAGATTGCGTGATTATTGATGGTCCGCCTGTCTATACCTTGCGAGGCCGGGAGGCATGCCTTTACCAGGTTTATGACCAGATCAAGATTGGTGGTCTGGTCATTCTGGACGATTTCGGAAGGTCTTATGAGAAGCAAATTGTCGAGAACTGGCTATCCGTCTATCCCGGTAGTTTTGCAGTGGAAATGATCCGCGAAGATCACCATCTGGCCGTGTTGCGTAAGATCAAATCCGTGACACCGTGTTGGGATGCGCCTCACAGGCTTTCTGATGTTCAGTATGTCAGTAAAATGCTCGCCCGCATTACACAGGCATTATCGCATGTCGATGATGTGTATTTGAGAGTGCTGGCTAAAGCGAATAAATGCTATGAGACAGACATGATGGATCTGTTCAATACCCTTCGCAACATCTATGGGGTGACGCCTGAGCATATCCAGGAGTTCGCGGGGCGAAATTCTACACTTCCACCAGACGCTCAAAAAAGAAAACAGAACGCCTGTTATATGACAATTTTCAATACGTTTTTTCGGCACTGAATGTACAAGGGAGGAGATATGAGATACTTTATGGGTATTCTGATATTTGCGGTTCTGTCCTATCCCGCCTCGATTCTTGGGCAACCGACACTCTCTATTAGGGAGGGCCTGAATCTGGCGACCCTGAGCGGAGAGATAATGGATAGGCGGCCAGTGAATACACGCGCCACCCTCAAGATGGGTGTTTCCGGGACTTTTCCAGTACGGGGCAGATTTGGCTTTCAACTCAATGGTGACTATGTGCAAAAGGGTGCTCATGACTCCTTATACGATTCCATCATAGAAGTTGACTACATTGAGTTTTCTGGGCTGGTCAATATCACACTTATCTCCCCCTATCATGCACCTTCTTTATTTATATTCGCAGGGCCATCAGTGGCATTCAAAGTCAGGAGCGAGGGGGAAGGTCAGTTAGCGAGAAGACACTCGAGAGATCGCTTCGAGTTCAAGACCACAGACTTTGGTATCATTGTAGGACTTGGCACGCAAATGACATTTTCTGAAGCACTGGTAATCAAGGCAGAATTGCTACACACGGAAGGCATCCGAGATGTTGACAAGGAAAATAGTGCTGGCATCAAAAATCGAGCGGCTGTCTTTCAAATGGGTCTTGGTTTTCCTCTCAATTAATCGGTAGAAAAGGCCGTGTTTGTAAAAGGGCACAGCCTTTCACAAAAAGAAAGTGTTGCCATATCGGCGAAGAACGGGAGGTTAAAATAAAATCTGCCATGTCAACATATATTCGCAGGATTCTCATAGTAGCAATAGCTACTGGTGTGATGGGGAGCACTGGATGGGGGCAGGAGATAGAGCCAGCTGTAACCTCATTTGTGATCGGCGGCGTAACACTCCAGGAAGATGTGAAGAATCCCCCCGTGCCAAGTGGGATGCAAAAGTTTGAGATTACATATAACACGCCCATAACGCGCGAGCAGGAGGAGGAGAAATTCACGTACGGGATTACAGGTTTACAGATTCACTCATATCCTTTTGAGTTTGCCATATCGCTCTACAATGCCACGCAAGGGACAGGTGTGGCGGTCAGCGAAGACCGACTGACATTGACAGGGATGGTTGATCTGCCCGCAGGTGTGACCTATCAGATGCTTATCAGTCCCAACGATTTCGACCCCGTTGATGAGACACAGCAGTATTTTTGGGGCACAGCAGAATTGCCAGATGCCGAAATTTCTGGTAGGGCTATTTTGCCAGAGGGTGTCGTGCCGCTTCCAATGGGAGATGGTGGGATTACCTTGCTTGACTCTGAACGATATTTGAAAGCTCTGGAAAGTGAACAGGATTTTGACCTGTTTCAGCTTGCCATTGTTCGCGTTGCGTGGTTCAATGAACAATTTGAATTCAGGTTGAAGCATGTGCCTGATGGGGCTTATGCGATGCTTGCGTTTCAAGAAGTGGTTGATGCAGAGGGAAACAGGAAAGATGTGGGCATTTTGAGAGGGCTAAACGCCCTGACAGGCGGTATTGATTCCACAGCACTCGTTCACGTTGTCGATGGTCAAAGCGTAACGGGTTTGCAAATCATGTTGGAGGGAGAGCCAGAGCCAGAAGTCATTGATTTCTCAGAAGTCCGCATTGGTAGCGTCGATGCTGAAAGCCATTCGTTTTCTGTCCAGTTTCCTTATCGTCGCCCAAATATGACTGTGGATGCGTCACAGGCTCTCATTGTCAACATCCCGAAGTCTATTCAGGATATTGTCCCGGTATTTCTGTCTGGTAACGTCGATGACCTCCTCAATTTTGTGATCCCTTTTTCCGACTTGATGACAGGCGATATCATCTCCATTTTTGGCACACCTATTTCCGAGACTGAAATGCAAGCGATACTGGTGATACGCCACAGGAAACGCTCTGATTTCAATGGCGATGGCAATGTCGATTTTACCGATTTCTTATTTTTCGCTGATGCCTTCGGCACAAGAGACATATTTTCCGGCTACGTCGCTGAGGCTGACCTGGATGGCGATGGTCAGGTTGCGTTCCCAGACTTTTTAATTTTTGTCAGTGACTTCGGGGAGTAAAAATGTGCTGAACCTACCTCTAAATTGCACAAATAAATTGCA
>JAJEAX010000417.1 GCA_022822565.1 Candidatus Latescibacterota bacterium | reverse complement strand
ATCCATAGATACCTCGATGGGCTTCTCGCCTCAAGCGGGTATCATCAATAGCACGCGCATTGGAACTATTGACCCGTTCATTATTCCCTATATAATGGACCGCGAAAATTTATCGACAAGCGAGATGAGCCGCATCTTGTCAGAAGAAAGCGGTTTGCTCGGTATTTCGGGTATTAGCGGCGATGTGCGCGATCTTGAAGAAGCCTCTCAACAAGGACACGCGCGCGCACGTCTTGCTCTGGAGGCATTTTGTTATGGGATCAAAAGAGAAATCGGTGCTTGCTCTGCCGCGCTGAGTGGTCTGGATGCGATTGCTTTTGCCGGGGGAATTGGCGAACGCGGAGCAAATGTGCGCCAGCGTGTCTGTAACGGTCTCGAATACTTAGGCGTTCATCTCGACGAGACCGCAAATGTCGATCCTCCCGCAGAGGGGATAATCTCGACATCTAACAGCGAAGTCGCCGTTCTGATTGTCCAAACCGACGAAGAAGTTATTGTGGCACGCGCAGTAGCCGCATACTTGAAAGGCGCATCCGCAGATGAACGCAGATGAACATAGATGGATACAGGTGAGAGGGAAGTGGAGACTGAGGAGAGGTAGAGGATAATTTTATGCCCAAATTTTTATCGCATCGGATATTGAAATACGGGTCTAATGCCCTTGTGGCAGTGTTGATCACGCTGTGTATTCTGGCAGTGGTTAATTTTTTGACCACGCGGTATCACGCGCGCTTTGACCTGACGGCTCGCGGTCTTTATACGCTGTCGCCCCAAACGATTTCTCTTTTGGAAAATTTGTCTGAGGACGTCAATGTGGTGGCCTTTTTCCGCGAAGCAGAGCAGCGCGATTACGAGCATTTGCTCAAGCAGTACGCCTATCATTCGAGGCGTTTTGCTTACCGGTTTGTCGATCCCGACAGAGAGCCGATTGAGGCCAGGCGATATACTGTGACGCGATATGGTGTTTCGGTGATCGAATACGGCAATCGGGAAGAGCGGATTCAGGAAACTTCAGAAAAGGCACTGACCAATGGCATTGCGCGTTTGATGAGCGAAGAGCGGCAGGTGGTATATTTTGTGGGGGGACACGATGAGGCGCATCCCGACGATCAATCAGAGCAGGGATTTTCCGGGATCAAGAAGTTGCTCATAGAAGGCAACCACGATGTGCGTCCATCCCTGGTGCTGGCGCAATCACAGCGCGTGCCAAAAGATTGTGATGCGCTGATTGTCGCGGGACCAAAACGCCCGTTTTTGCCAGCAGAGATCGATATTGTTGCGACGTATCTCAATCAGGGTGGGACGGCGTTCTTTTTGTTGGATCCTCTCATCGATACGGGGCTTGAGCCGCTGTTGCACAAGTGGTCTATTGGCCTGCGAAATGATTTTGTGGTTGATAAAAGCCAGGTGCTGCCGGGCGCGGATTTTTCGGTTCCTGTGACGACACATTACAGCAAACATCCCATTACGGATAAGCACTCGGGATTGCAGACGTTTTATCCGCTGACGCGCTCTATGGAACGCGTGGGATCTTTGCCTGGTGCTGATGTTTCTTCGCTGGTGCTGTCCTCGCCGAATAGTTGGAGCGAGACCAATTTAGACGCTGTTTCCGCCAAAGACAAAGAGGCGGTAGAATACACATCGGGGGCAGATCGCCCGGGACCGCTGTGGCTGGCGATGGTCGTGGAAGGCCCGACCACTATTGCTGCAAAGGCGGGTGATGATCGGCGTGGCGCGCGGGCGCGGATTGTGGTATTTGGCGATTCGGATTTTGCGAGCAATCGCTTTGTGGAAGTGGCGGGCAATGGCGATTTGTTTATGAATGCAGCGAATTGGTTGCTCAGGGCGCGTGATAAAATTACGATTCGGCCCAAAAGTACGCTTTTTCGCCCGCTGACATTGAATCCTGGAGATGAATTTTGGATTCGGTGGGTGTATTGGCTGGCGCTACCTGGTATTCCAATTGTCGCGGGCGTGCTGGTCTGGTGGCGCAGGCGTTGAGAGAGGAAAAAATTGTGGGTATTAAGGTGACAGCGATTTTGGCGGTTTTGCTTTTGGGCCTGGTGGGGTTTGTCTTTTTATTTGAACGCCCTCGCATGGCAGAGGAACAACGCGAGATTGAGGCGAAGAATGCGTTTATTGAAGTTCAGCGGCACGGCGTTGCGCGGTTGACATTGACCAATGACTACGGGCACTTTATCGCTGAGAAGCGCGGCAATGAGTGGGTGCTGATCGCGCCGATAGAAGTGCCTGCAGATTGGATAGAATTTGAGGGTATGATCGAGATCGCACAGATTGTTGAACGCGGTCGTGTCGTGATTGATGAAGGCGATTACGCAGGGACTAATCTCGCCGATTTTGGGCTGGATCCGCCCGTGGTTGAGGTGCGATTTGAACCGGTATCAGGCGATCCCGTGTGGTTGTTTTTTGGCGATGATATTCCCTCAAAGCAGGGGTGCTATCTGACCTGGTCGGGAGGGGATAAGGTTGTATTGACAAAAAAACAATATCGCGCGCGGTTTAATCGTCCGCTGATGGCATTGCGCGATACGCGGGCGTTTTCCTTTGATCCCGATCTGGTTTCGCGGGCGTATTTCCAAACGCCTGGAGGTGTTTATGAGGTCGTGCGGGATGGGTTGAAGTGGCATCTCGTTCAGCCGATAAAAGAGCGGGCTGATGCGCGCGAGATTTTGACATTGTTGAGACAGTTGAAAGATGAGCGCGTTGCCTCTTTTCACAAAGAGGCGGTGGATGATCCCACAACTTACGGGTTCGACAATCCGGATTACAAAGTTGTGTTGCATTTAATAGATAACGAAGTGCCCAATACGCTGTTGTTGGGCAAGCGCGTTCCCAATAATCGGCAGAAACTGTGGTATGGGCGCATAATGAGTCGTCCCCAGGTGTTTATCGTCGAACAATTGCTCCCAGAATCTCTGGATATTCCATTGAGCCAATTGCGTTACAAGCGCGTTTTTGAGTTTGATCGCACAGGAGTTGATCGCGTGCGGTTGGCCTATCGAGACAGCGTGGTGAATTGTGCAAAAGATGGGGATGGCTTATGGCAGGTGGTGGTAGGAGATAGGCGCGTTGTCAAAGAGGACGCCAACATTGAAGATTTGATTGACCGCGTTCACAATCTGGTCGTTGCCGAGTTTCCCGATCAAGTGGATAAATCCGCCGCAGATAGTCTGAATGATCCCGTGCTGACGGTTTCTCTGTGGCGGGGTGAAACTCTGGTGCAAGAACTGATCATTGGGCAGGCCAACAATTTTTGGTACGGCACGGCCAAAACACACCGCGAGGTGGTTGTGTTGCCGTATTCGGTGATGTCGTGGTTGCAATTCAATTGGACTTCAGGCGCAATATAAGATGGAGCATAATGGACGGTAATGCGTGCGATTTATTTTTTATTCGCAATTTGGTTCGGAATACAACCGGTTCCGATCAGTGCAGCGGTAGAATTTTTGACAGGGGTTGACCGCGATACCATTACAATTGGCGACCCTTTTGTTTTGCGTCTGCGCATCCATCGCGGGGCTGATGATAAGGCGGAAATCTCGTATGAGAAAGATTTTCCCCAGCCATTTGAAATTCGGTACACGGGCGGGGTTGAAACAGAGCAACTTGAAAATGGACGGGTGCGGGAAACGCAAGACATCGTGCTGGCGATTTATCAGGTGGGCGCATTTCGCGTGCCACCCGTTTCTGTGCATTTTGTCGATGCAGAGGGAGATTCTGGAAAAATTACGTCGCAACCCATTGATGTATTGGTGCGGAGTGTCAGACCAGAAGGCACAACGGATATTCGCGATGTGAAGCCTCCGATGGTTGTGGTGGCACAGATTCCCGTGTGGTTTTGGCTGGCGGTTGGCGGGCTGATTCTATTGCTTGCAGGATTGGTCTGGTATGTTTATCGACGCAGGCGTCGCCCCAGATCCGAGTTGCCCCCGCCGCCTGTCAACTGGTTAGAGGAATTGGACAGAGTGGGGCAGTTGGGGCTGATAGAGCAGGAAAATTACCGGCAGTATTATTCTCTATTGTCGGCTGTTTTGAGGCGGTGTTTGGAAGAAAAAACTCCCGTACAGGCACTGGAGCGTACGACGTTTGAAATTGGGCGGGATCTGCGTGCTCAGGCGTTTGACGACCAATTGGTGATGGCTATAGAAAGTTTTTTGAATGAAGCAGACCGGGTCAAGTTTGCCAAATTTGCACCGCGTGATTACATGGCGCGCGAGGCGATGGATAGCGTGCGCGACATTGTGAGCACTCTGGTTACACCTTCTGTGACGCAGGAGGTAGCCGAGTGATGCGTTTTGCCAATCCGGAGTGGTTATTGCTCCTGTTGTTTATTCCGGTACTCATCTATCGCTATATTGGGCGCGAAAGGCGCAAGTCGGGGCGCATTCGTTTTTCCGATACGCGCCTTTTTCGGCGTATTGGCCCATCTTTTTCGCTGAGGTTGCGGCATTGTTTGATCGCGTTTCGCTGTGTGGCTCTGGCTTTGCTCATCGCGGCGATGGCGCGGCCGCAGTCGGGGCGCGAGGGCCGAGAAATTTTAAGTCAGGGCATTGATATTGCGCTGGCAATTGATGTGTCGAGCAGTATGGAGGCGAAAGATCTGGCAGACCAGCGCAAGACGCGGTTGGAAGTGTGCAAAGAGGTGGTGGCGCAATTTGCACAGGGCCGCGCCAATGATCGTCTGGGGCTTGTGGTCTTTGCCGCAGAAGCCTATACGCAATGCCCGCTTACGCTGGATTACGGCGTGTTTTTGAGTTTTCTCGATGGCGTTGAAATTGCCGGCAAAGACTGGGATGGCACTGCGATTGGTTTGGGTATTGCAACTGCGGTGAATCGTTTGCGAGAATCTGAGGCCAAGAGCAAGGTGATTATTTTATTGACAGATGGGAAGAATAATCGCGGTGAGATCGACCCGATGACCGCGGCGCGAGCAGCAGAGGCTGTGGGTATTCGCATTTATGCGATTGGTGCGGGTAGCAGGGGAACGATTATGCAGGAGGTCGATGGGATTTTTGGTAAGCGATTTGTGCCGGTCAAAGTTGAGATAGACGAAGAGACGCTTAAAAAAGTGGCGGATGCAACAGGTGGAAAATATTTCAGAGCGACGAGTGAAGAAAAGCTGGAGGAGATATACGCCGAGATTGGCGAAATGGAAAAGACAGAGATCAAAGTGCGCGAATATGTGGATTATCGCGAGTTGTTTCACCTGTTTCTCTATCCCGGGTTGGCGTTGCTATCATTGGAATTGGTGCTGGGCAATACGCGATTTCGGAGGTTGCCGTAGATGCGATTTGGCGATCCACAGGCTTTTTATTTTCTTTTGTGCGTGCCTGTTTTCGCGCTTTTTTACTGGTGGGCTTTTCGGCGCAAGCGCAGGGCGCTATATGCGTTTGGTGCTCCCGAACTGATGGATAAACTCGCTTCGGGTGTCAGTCGCATGCGGCAAGGCATAAAATCTGCACTGATGTGTGTCGGGTTTATTTTTTTAATTCTGGCATTGGTACAACCGCAGTTTGGCACCGAATTGGAATTGATTCATCGCCGGGGTGTCGATCTGGTGATTGTTCTGGATACGTCGTTGAGTATGCTGGCCGAGGATATTAAGCCCAACAGGCTGGATCGCGCGCGTTTTGAAATTGAGGGGTTGATCGATCGCCTTGAAGGCGACCGCATCGGTCTGGTAGCTTTTGCCGGGTATAGCCATGTACTCTGTCCGCTTACATTGGATTATGGTGCGGCAAAGATGTTTTTAGGACAGGCCGATGTCACATTGATTTCAGAGCAGGGTACAGCAGTTGCCGAAGCGATTCGCGCAGCCATTCGAGGATTTGGGTCGCGCAATGGGAAATACAAAGCGCTCATTTTGATTACAGATGGCGAAAATCACGGGGGTGATCCCATTGCTGCAGCGCGAGCGGCAGCAGAAGAAGATGTGCGAATTTTTGCTGTGGGTGTGGGGACTGCGGAAGGTGAGTTAATCCCGATTCGCGATGGCGATAGGGTAGATTATTTGAAGGATTCTGAGGGCAAGATTGTCAAGACGCGGTTGGATGAAGCAACTCTGAAGGAGATTGCGCGTGTGACCGATGGTTTATATGTGCGTGCCAGCGGCGGAGGGATTGGATTGCAGGCGGTGCATGAACGGATTTCAGAGATGGAGAAGCGCGATTTGGGGACGCAGCGTTACGCACAGTATATTCACAGGTTTCAATGGCCGCTGGCTCTTGCGCTGTTGTGTTTTGTGAGTGAAGCCCTGTTATCGGATCGGCGACGCAGTGAAGAAGCATGGCGCGGGCGATTTGAGGGGTGAGGTATCCGCAGGCATGTCCCTGCGGGTGTAAGCAGGGATGAACGCAGATAAACGCAGATGAAAGGCGAGGAGTTGAGGACTGACGACTAAGAGGCTTTTTTATGACGCGATTTTTATATGTTTTGCTGGCGGTGCCATTTCTGGGGTGGACATTCCTCGATCCCGTGGCAAAAAAGAATGAAGAGGGCAATGCGCTGTTTGAGAAGGGGGAGTACGAAGCGGCATTGCGTCGGTATTTGGAAGCGCAGCAAGAAGGGCAACCCCGACCGGAGTTGCATTTTAATGCTGGCGATGCGCTCTACAAGCAGGGTAAATATGCCGAGGCTATGCAGGAGATGGGGCGTGCCACCGAAGGCACTCATCCGGATATGTCTGCTGCTGCACACTACAATTTGGGCAATGCGCTGTTTCGGCAGGAGAAGTTCCAGGAAGCTGTGGGAGCTTATAAAAAATCACTGGAACAGAAGCCGGATGATATAGACGCCAAAATTAATCTGGAATTGGCATTGGAAAAACTGGATCAGGATGGGCAGGATGAGCAAGATGAACAGGATAAAAATCAAGATCAAAACCAGGATCAACAGAATAATCAGAATAATCGGGATCAGCAAGACCAGCAGGATCAACAGCAGGATCAGAATCAACAGGATAAAAAGGACCAGCAGGGCCAGGATGAGCAGGATCAACAGAATCAACAGCAGGGCGAGCAGCCCGATCCCAGAGAGATGACGCCCGAGGAGGCGGCGCGGATTCTCAATGCTATGAAAGCGCGAGAAGAAGAATCCCAGAAGCGACGCAAATTGAAGTTGCGGGGCAGGCGATATGATGGCAATGCGTGGTAGGAAAAGGTGGATATTTTTGTGCGGTGTTTTGTTTGCTCTATTGTGGGCACAGGGGATTGATGCACAGGATGTGACGATGCGGGCTTCAGTAGATCGAACGCGTGTCGAAGTTGGCGATCTGATTCAGTTCACTGTGGAGGTTGAGGCTGCGCAGATGGGGCGTGTGTCTGCACCCCAGGTTCCCACGCCTGATGGGCTGCAATTGACGGGTAGTACGTCTTCTACGTCAATGTCCGTCAATATTGTCAATGGCGAGATGACAACAAAGCGCACGACGACATATCATTTCTCCTTTCGCGCACAGCGACAAGGCACTTATGTGCTCGGTCCGGCACAGTTGGCTCATGATGGTAAGACGATTCGGTCTGATCAGGTGCGCGTTGAGGTCGTGAAAAGGAGTGGTCGTCCGCAGACGCGCCCCGCGCCATCAACGGGACGGTCAATGGGAGGGTCAGAGATTCGGGAGATTGAACAAAACTTGTTTTTGCAGGCGATTCCCGAAAAGCGGATGGTTTATGTGGGGGAACAAGTGGGGGTGACGTATAAATTGTTTACGCGTTATGATTTGCGAAATGTGCAATACGGCCATGTGCCGACATTTACGGGATTTTGGGCAGAGACTGTTTTTGATGCCCAGCGTTTGAATATGCAGCGAGAGGTTGTCGATGGGCGCGCGTTTAATACGGCGTTGCTCAAGCGTTTGGCACTGTTTCCGACAACGGCAGGTAAGCACACCTTGGAGCAACTTGAGGTGAATTGCGAAATTGTTGCGGGGCGACGGTCGCGCGGTCTGTTCGATTTTGACCCATTTAGTGCGTTTGATACGCAGCAGGTGACAGTGCGGTCAGGCGATATTGAAATTGAGGTGAGACCGTTGCCCGCTGGTGCGCCGAAGGGGTTTGGCGGCGCTGTTGGGCAATTTGAGATGCGCGCAGAGGCGATTCCAGATCAGGTAAAAGCCGGCGATCCCGTTGCTGTGAAGGTGGTGGTACAGGGAGCGGGTAATTTGCACGCGATTGACGAGCCGATTCGTCCTGACCGGGCGCGGTTTAAGTTTTATGATCCCAAGACGAATTTGGAAACACAAAAGCAAGGTATAAGTGGAAAAAAAACTTTTGAGTATGTGGCGATCCCGCAAAGAGCGGGGCAGGTGATATTACCGCCTTTTACTCTGGCCTATTTCGATCCTGTACAGAGGCGGTATAAAACCGTACAGACCGAACCCATTGCGTTGCACGTGACGCCAGGTGAACTGGCGCCACAGCCGGTTGATGGTTTGCGTGGTGAAGAAGTGCGTGCGCTGGGGAGCGATATTCGGTATATCAAGCCCGACCGAATCCATCTGGCTGATCAGGGCTTGTTACTCTATCAGCGCAGTGGGTTTTGGCTTTTGCAGTTGGTTCCCGTTTTGGGGGTGGTTGGCGCGTATGCTTATCGGCGTCATCGCGCGCGTCTGGTAGGCGATGTGGCTTATGCGCGCAGGAGGCGTTCGCGCTCGGAAGCACAGCAGCGGTTGGGCAGGGCGAAAGGGTTAATGGAGGCGGGAGATAGCGCGGGTTTTCACGGGGAAATTCACAGGTCTTTGTCGCAGTTTGTCGCAGATCGAACCAATCTCTCTGCGGCGGGTTTGACAGCGGATCATATTGGCTCTGTGCTGGTGGAGCACGGTGTAGATGCACAGGTGATTGCAGGTGTTCAGGACGTATTTGGTCAATGCGATCAGGCGCGGTTTGCGCCAGGGCAGATTTCGGAAGCGCAGATGCAGGCGTTGTTCGCGCAGGCCGAAGATTTGATCGGTGCGTTGGAGCGGTGTATTTAGTTATGAGGACGGTGATCAAACGGCTGTTATACCCCGTTGTCGCGATTGCGATACTTGGCGTGGATGCAGTATCCGCCTCAGAAGCTCTTGTCGCGCTGTACAATCGGGGCAATGAGCACTATCGCGCCGGGGATTTTGAGGCGGCGATTTCGGCTTATGAGCGCGTTGTTGCACAGGGGCTGAACAACGGTGAGGTATATTATAATCTGGGCAATGCGTATTTTAAAAACGCGCAACTCGGGCGTGCGATTTTGTCTTATGAACGCGCTTTGAATTTGATGCCGGGCGATCGGGATGTTCTGGCGAATTTGCAGTTTGCCAATGCCCAGAAGATAGATCGAGAAAGCGAAGATGATGCCAATATTTTGACGCGGGTTTTGCAAGCATTTTTTGCGTTTTTTACCCTCGACGCGCTGGCAGTTATGGTTTGCGTGTTTGTTTTTTTCATAGGCGGTGTGGCGGTGTGTTGGATTTTTGTGCCGGTCCGTCGTTTGCTGTGGGGGGTGCTGCTGGTGGTTTTTGTTGGCGGACTTTTGGGCAGTGCGGCTATGCTGGCGTTTAAGGCGCATCAACACAGCATTCCCAAAGCTATCATTCTGGTGGATGAGGCCATTGGCCGCAGCGGACCCGGCTCTGATTTTTTACAGGTGTTCACGCTCCACGAGGGCACCAAGGTCGAGATTGAGCGCGTTGAAGGTAGGTGGTTGCTGGTGCGCCTGCGCTCTGGCCTCGGCGGCTGGATTGAGGCGCGGGCATTGGAGCGAATTTGAGAAGGCGATAATTTTTTGACGTAGAACGCGTTTGGTAAAGGATATAGAGTTATGAGTGCCATTCTTCCAGGTTTTCTACATATGTGAAGAACACAAGCGCCTGTCCATCGCCATAGCTCATTCAATGCCGTTCTCCCAATATCGGGAGGGCGGTATTTTTTTGCCAGTCGATCCCTCTACAGAAGACCCATTCTTCCGCTAAATGAAAAAGGAGGAACGCACTGTAACGAGTTTAACAGTTTATTACAATTTTCATGGGAACGAAGTGGGCTGTCGTGTGTCTCAAATAATGACTAAGACAGGCGATAAAGTGTGTCTTCTGATTTGAGCATCGAATTTTAGAGTTGTGTAACCGCGTTTATTTTGGAGAAGAAGAATGAATCGAAGGAATGTTTTGAAGCGCGTGGGAAGCGTTGGTTTGATGGGCGTTGGAGGCCTGATTATGAAGGCTTGCAAAAAGGATTCGGTCACCGGTGGTGAAGATCCCCTCCTGGGTGAGGGAAGTTGCATCTTAATACCGCGAGAAACAGCAGGGCCTTTTCCATTAAATTTAAGCAATAATCCCGAATATTTTCGACGGGATATTGCGGAAGACACATCGGGCGTGCCGCTTAATTTGACTTTGAAAGTGGTGAATGCAAATGCTGGGTGTACTCCAATTGTCAATGCTCGCGTCGATGTGTGGCATTGTGATACGCGTGGGGTTTATTCCGGATTTTCCAATCAGCCTGGTGGTGTCAATGCAAGTGGACAGACTTTTTGCAGAGGTATTCAGTTGAGCGACGAGAATGGAAATGCCACATTTGCAACGGTTTATCCGGGATGGTATCCGGGCAGAGCAACGCATATTCATTTTCAAGTTTTTTTGAATAATGGATTGGCGGCAACATCGCAATTGGCTTTTCCCGAAGAAATCAATACGGCTGTGTTCAATACAACGGAATATTCTGCTCGGGGACAGAATCCCATGAAAAATACCGACGATGGCCTTTTTCGTTCGCCAGCCAATGCATTCCAATACCAACTGACAAATGTGATTGCCAATGCCGCGACAGGGGGCTATGATGCCGCGCTACAAGTTGGTATAGCGGTGTAACTTTAAGCAATGTGGTTGACAATATCGCGTTGTTGCGACACTTTTTGTTTTTGGGTATAATTAAAATTACATGGGAATTGCACTCAGCCGTTAGAAGCAATAATGAACACCAAAGAGGCGAAAAACATGTACAAAATTGATCTTACAGAGGCGGAAAACTGTCTTGCGGCATTGGTCAAAGAAGCGGCCAATGGAGAGAAAGTGGTTATTACGCAGGAAGATGGTTCGGCTTTTCAACTCGTTCCTATGGAAAACGCACCAGATGCGTCAGAATTTGATCAAGGCAAGCTCTTTAATCCCGAAGGCCTGTGGGATCAGATGAATCCAATAACCGCCCGAGACATAGCCGAAGTCCGAAAAGACATGTGGCATAAATTTGATTAAAAGGATTAGGCGTGATGTCTCTGGTTGTAGATACGCATTCATTTATCTGGTTCTTAGCACGATCGTCAGACCTTTCATCTGTTGCTCGCCAAGCTATTCGAGAGGCCATTACATCGGGTCACCCAGTCTATGTGTCATCAGTAACAATTGTAGAGGTTATATACTTGACTGAGAAAAAGCGGTTGCCCAGACAGAATTTAATTGATTTGAAAGCTACATTGCACCGATCCGATTCGGGATTCAAAGTTGTCCCTTTTGATCTTGCGATTGCAGAAGAATTAGAAAATATTCCGCGTGATCAAATACCCGATATGCCAGACCGTATGATTGCGGCAACAGCACAGCACCTCCGCCTGCCACTTGTCACAACAGATTATCGAATCCAGCAATCAGATGTTGAAACCATTTGGTGAAATTCTCAAGTATAGGAAAAACTCAGAAATCTTGTAATCATTGATTGAGTGCATGGACAACTCTGTGCGAGGTAACCAATTATGGACAAGAAAAGAGATATTTGATGCGGTTAAGATTGTACGCTGGCGCACCAGCCCATTCTACGCCGTTCTCCCAATATCGGGAGGGCGGTATTTTTTTGTGCAACGGACGGCATTGGTCAAACCCACGCCACATCCGAGGAATAAGGCCCGAGGGCGGAATACATCAAAATGTCCGCGTTTGTCTCTCTTGGTGACGCTGACAACTTCAGGCGACCTCCGCAGAAGATCAGAACGAGGTCGAAATGTCCTAAATAGGATATTTATGCCGTAAATATCCTATTATAAAATAATTATTTTAGAATATTTGTCTATTGTATCGTAATAAAAATTTTATTACATTTACAGCATCTCAAATTTAAGCAGTCTCGCCGTGAAAACTTCATCAAGGAGTCTCACCATGAAAATCGATCCTGAACGCCTTCGCACCCTACGAGAACAGAGAGGACTGACACGCCTCAAACTTGCTGAACGATCTAAAATTTCTGACCGCACGATCCAACGCTTGGAAAATGAGCCACAACGATCCCAAAAATCTCAAGTGCATACTCTGAATGGCTTGGCCAGGGCACTAAGCGTCGATACAGGTGTACTCACCGGCGATTTGCCGCTTCCCGAGTCCGATAAGACACATGCCGACAACCCTGACCGCGTCCAGATCGGCGCACAGATCGCGCCAAAGACCCGACTCGCCTACGATCTCATCAAACGCCGATATGGTGTCAATGCCACCGAGATCATCAACATGGCACCGCTCTTTTTTGTGCTTCTGGCTGAGGGCAGTCTTGCCCAACGACGTGAGAAATTGAAAGAGGTGGAAGACATGCTGGTGCGATTGGACGAAATAAGGGCCACGGGCGGTACCTGGTCAGCAGAATTCAGCCAGGCCGCGGTACTCGCGGAGTGGGGATCCGATGGGGATAAGGCTTCTATCGCCAGTGCCGATATCTTTGGTGAAGACCTGTTAGATACTGACGGCTACGCCTTTGAACCCGCCTTTGAATCGATAAAAATAAACCCATTCGTTCTCTATTTGCGAAACTTAGCAGGTGAACTTGCCATTCCCGATGTCGTTGATGTGGACAAAGGGGATCTCAATTTCAGATCGCAGTACAAGTTTCCCTACTATGACATCTGCCGAGAAGAGCTCGACTATATTTCTAACGGTTCCTCAAAAGCCAGAAGGACTCTTGAAACGGGCCATGTGCGGCTTTCCGAGATTCCCGAAGAACTGATGGCGGAAGACGCAGGTGAGAAACGTGCAAAGTGGCTCGAAGACAAATTGCCGGGTATCTATGATATTTTGGACGGGGACAGTCTCGCGGGGATAGTTTCTACGGATCCAAAGCAGGATTTGAAGCAAAATATAGAGGATATGGAATCTAAGCATCCTGATTTGAAGCAAAAAATAATGGAATCTCAGAAAGTGGATTCTCAAAAGACCAATTCCGAAACTGAAAAAGAAGGAGGCGACAAATGACCGACATAATCTACACACGGCCTGCCAAAACGCGCATGCAACAGCGCGGCATTCGCAAGTCAGATATTCCGATCATTCTCGCGTGTGGAACAAAGATTGACGGTGAGACCTATTTTATGCGTAACCGGGATGCCAACCGCGAAATCGAGATCCGAAAGCGAGAGATACAAACGTTGAGCCGGCTTGCAAATCGCAAGGTAGTCATACGAGATGGACGCGTCATCACCGCCTATCCTTCAAGTTCCAATGATCAAAAACGCACCCTACGCCGCGGACGCCAGAAGGGGTTGGTGAAATGAAAACAAAATCTCGTAGCAATTCGATAAAAAAATCCGTTGTGCATTTCACCTTCGTTCTCCCAGGCAGTAATTCATGGTACATTGACGAGTTATATGGAGGCCACTATGAATTTGCTGACAAACGCCATTGAGGCAATTCAGGTTGGGATTGAGGACTATGAAGATGGAAGCCGTCGCAGGCTGCTTGCTTCTGTCCGAAATGTCTATGCCGGACTGTTGCTTTTCTACAAGGAAGCCCTAAGACGCAAATCTCCTCCAGAATCAAATGAGGTTCTGATCAAGGCACAAGTACAACTCCAGAAGAATCCCGCGGGGAAGGTTGTCGCTGTAGGTACTGGACGAAAGACTGTAGATAGCCATCAGATTCAAGAGCGTTTCTCGGCCATTGGAATCACGACTAACTGGAAAAAATTCGAGAATATTCGGAAGGCCCGCAATAATGTCGAACACTACTACTCAACCATCAATGCAGAGGCACTTAAGAGCGTAATAGCCAATGCCTTTGTTTTACTCAGGGACTTCATTGATAGAGAATTGCACGAAGAACCTAGGGACCTCCTTGGTGAGAGGACTTGGGACAAAATGCTACAGATCGCCGAGGTTTACCAAGTGGAGCGTATAGCATGTGATGAAACGATAGAATCAATTGATTGGAACTCGCCAACTCTCTTTGGAGCAGTGGAGAATCTGCACTGTGTAGAGTGTGGAGCTGACCTGCTGATGGCGACACCAACGAACTCCCCACGAGACCAAGTCTCATTGCAGTGTCGTGCTTGTGGGAATGGGGAAACAGCCGAAGAATTGATTCCCAGAGCGATCTCGGATGAGTTGAGTTGGGAACTGTATCTATCGTTTACAGATGGTAATGAGTTTCCCTATGTTTCATGCCCGGAGTGCTCAAAAGAATCGTATGTGATCTCTGAAAGGAAGTGCGCCTACTGCGATCATGAAGCAACGCATATATGTATCAGATGCGGTGATAACATTTTGCCGGAAGAACTGGATAGTTCTCCCTTGTGCGGTTGGTGTGACTACATGAAGAACAAAAACGACTAATGCCATACAGTTTTGACGTAGGAAAAACTTCAGGATAAATTACAAGAAAGGAAGGTGCGGCAATGACCAGGCTGTTATACATCCTGATATTCTCAACCGTGTTATTTTCTCGCTCTGTTTCGATTGAGGCCGAAATACAATATGCTATCAAACCACAATTTGAGGATGCCCGACCTTTTTCAGAAGGTTTGGCTTCTGCGAAAATTGATAGTAGGTGGGGTTATATCGACAAATCAGGAGAATATGTTATCAAACCACAATTTGACGATGCTTGGCTGTTTTCAGAGGGATTGGCTCATGTGGCAATCGGTGATAGATGGGGGTATATCAACAAGTCAGGTAAATATGTTATCAATCCGCAATTTGACTTTATCAGCGTCATTTTTTCGGAGGGCTTAGCTTGGGTGAAAATCGGTGGCAAATATGGGTATATCAGCAAGAGTTCTTTCAGGAAATGATTTTTTGCAGTTTGTAGCACAGTTCGGGTTAAGTCAAGGCGATGAGCAGTATAATGCGAAATACAATCTGGACAGCGATGGCACAATTGGATAATTTGGCAAAGAGACGTCATGAAATAGATCTATCTTTGTGGGCAACCTGGGAGATGGCCTGAATTTAGATCCGATCATGTTCTGCTGGTTCGACATGTGGCACGGCCTTTAAGACTTTTTCGAAATCCGCACGTTTACCTTGTTTCGCCTCTTGAGCCAGATAGTCTTCCGCGAGTATGGAAACAACGAGGTTCAAATTTTCTTTTCGAAGCATATCCTGTAACGCAAGCTGTACCCAGAAGCTTTCTGGCTCGCCGAGTTGTCTGGCAATTTTGGCTGCTCTACTGGGGCTTGGAATCCTTCTTTCTTTTTCTATGTCACAAAGGCTTTGAGGTGAAATGCCCAAAAAACCAGCAAACGCTCTCTGGCTTTTTTCTTCTCCTGTTCGATAGCTGGATAGGGCATTTCCGAATGTCAACTGTCCAAAGTCCCTCTCCAGTTCAGAAGTTCCATATTGTTCTTTAGTGGTCATGTTTATTGATCTCCTCGACGTGAATCAAATATGACTCTTTCCATTCTTAAGTTATATGTCAAAATGACGTATGCAGCAAGTCCAAAATGTCGGGATATTTTGAAATACGGTTGACAAAATGGCGTTGTTGCTACACTTTTGTTTGTTAGGATAATTGAAACGGTAGCAAAAGGAGAAGTGCAATGATACGACCAATTGCAGTGGAACCGCGTGATGGTTATTGCATCTGGGTGCGCTATTCGGACGGAATCGAGGGAGAGATAGACTTATCAGATATGGCTGGGCGTGGCGTGTTTGCTGCCTGGAATGATCGCGCATTCTTCGAGATTGTGCGCGTAGCAGATGGGGGTGCAATAGCCTGGGGCGATGATCTGGATATTTGTTCTGACGCGCTATATATGGAACTCACGGGCAAGTCTGTGGACGAAGTAATGTCGGGCGCACAAGTTGCGATTGAGAATGCCTGAACTTTGTCGCTTTTACGGAATTATCATCCAAATTCATTTTAGAGAACATCCGCCAGCGCATTTTCACGCACTGTATGGTGATAACCAGGCAGTTATTGGAATTGAAACTCTTGAAGTACTAAAAGGCTTCTTGCCAACAAGAGAGCAACGACTTGTGCTTCGCTGGGCGTCTTTGCATCAAGCGGAATTGCGGGCAGCTTGGGAACGAGCGCAAGATTTAGAGGATCCCGGCAAAATAGCTCCATTGAAATAATTCTGTGATATGTGGAAGTGTTGGCGAGTTTAGTGCATTTGTGCTGAGTTTTGTCATAATGCGTAACGAAAATATGAACGATACAACTTACAATGCTTGGTTTCGGTGTTTTCACGGATGCGAAGGGCGATATGCGTTGACGGATGTGATTTACGCATGTCCAAAGTGCGGAGGGTTACTCGAAGTGGCGCACGATATGGAGATGCTCAAACGCAAGCCGGGCAGTTATTGGCGCGGGTTATTTGATAAGCGTTATATGACGACGAAATGGCCTTATGGCAGTTCTGTATGGGGGAAAAAAGAACTGGTCTGCCCCGTGGTTCACGAAGACAATGTGGTGTCGATGTACGAGGGGGGTAGCAATCTGTTTTGGGCCGAGCGTTTGGGGCGAGAAATTGGCGTTGACGATTTGTGGGTTAAGCAATGCGGCAATAGCCATACGGGATCGTTCAAAGATTTGGGCATGACGGTGCTGGTATCCATGGTGAAACAGATGCTATTTGAAGGGAAGCGTATTCCGGCGGTTGCGTGTGCATCTACTGGGGACACCTCGGCGGCATTGGCTGCGTATTGTGCAGCGGCGGGCATACAATCGGTGGTTTTTTTACCGAGGGACAAAATCTCGACTGCACAACTTTTGCAGCCCCTGGCCAATGGTGCACTGGTGCTGAGTTTGGAGACCGACTTTGATGGATGTATGAGGCTGGTGCAGGAGATTTGCCACGAGGAAAATATCTATTTGGCCAATTCGATGAATTCACTGCGGGTGGAGGGGCAAAAAACAATCAGCATCGAGTTGGTACAGCAATTTGATTGGGAAGTGCCCGATTGGATTGTGATTCCCGGCGGAAATCTGGGCAATGTGAGTGCGCTGGGCAAAGGCTTTCTCGAAATGGAGGCCCTTGGGCTAATTGACCGACTGCCGCGCATTGCGGTTGCACAGGCCGATAGGGCCAATCCGCTCTATCGAAGTTTTGAAAAGAATTTTGATCGTTTTGAACCGATTCAGGCACAGCCGACATTGGCCAGTGCGATCCAGATCGGCAATCCGGTGAGTCGGGAAAAAGCGATTCAAACGCTCAAAATATTCGGCGGTGTCGTAGAACAAGCCAGCGAAGAAGAATTGGCCGATGCGGCTGCGCGTGCCGACCGTACGGGCTTGTTTGCATGCCCGCACACCGGGGTGGCTTTCGCGGCATTGTTCAAGTTGATTGACAGGGGCGTAATTCAGAAAAGCGATCGCGTGATCGTGATTTCAACGGCTCACGGGTTGAAGTTTAGTGAGTTTAAGCTCGGATATCATCGGGATCAGTTACAGGAATGGGGGGTAAGCCCGCATTACCGCAATGAACCCGTTGTGTTGCCCCCTGAGATCGATGCAGTAAAAAAGGCGATTCTCGACCGGATTGAAGCCAACCGATAGTTGACAGGTATCCGCAGATGGACGCAGATGGCGCAGATGGGCGCAGATAAAATTAGATGCTCAATGCGGAGGTTGACAGGGTTGAGGGTTTTGGTTACATTCCCAAAATACAGCTATGGCGAGTGGTGATTTGCGGCATATTGCAGCCACTTTAAACAAGTCGCTAAAAAGTTATTCCCAAAACCGGGCTTTTTAGTCCGGTTTTTTTGCGTACTGCGCGGGGCTTTTGTGGCTCCGCTTTTTTTGGAGATGGCGCATGTCTGAAAAGTGCGAAACGCACGGCCCCTGTTCGGGGACACGGGCTGTACATGCAGGTGAAGAAAGGGGACACTGGGGAAATTCTCTGACAGTGCCCATTGCGCAAACATCGACTTATGTATTTGAAGATACACGTGCGGTTAAGGCATTCGTGGCGGGCAAAAACCCACAGATTGACTACGGACGCTATGGCAATCCAACACAGCATGCAGCAGAATCCAAGCTGGCAGAATTGGAAGGCGCAGAGGCCGCTATTTTATTTTCCTCGGGTATGAGTGCTGTAACAACCACGCTGCTGGGCATGCTCTCAACCGGGCACCACGCGGTGATTATGGATGATTGCTATCGCAAAACCGCGCAATTTTGCCAGATGGTGTTAAAAAAATTTGGCATTGAAACCACATTTGTTCACGCGGGTGATTACGCCGAATTGGAAGGCGCAATCCAGGATAATACGCGCGTGATTATTTCTGAATCTCCGACAAATCCCCATCTCAATGTGATTGATCTGGAAAAGTTGGTTGACATTGGAAAAAGGCATCGGGTCAAGACAATTATTGACAGCACATTTGCCACGCCCTTAAACCAGTGCCCGCTCGAATTTGGCGTCGATCTGGTCATTCATTCAGCGACCAAGTATTTGGGTGGACACAACGATTTGATGGCTGGCGCTGTGCTGGGCAACGCGCCTCTGGTTGGTGCAATTCGAGACTATCGGGGTATTTTGGGAGGTGTGATTGATCCGCATTGTGCTTATTTGCTGATCCGGGGGATCAAGACTTTTCCACTGCGAATGGGTAAGCAAAATGAAACGGCGCTAATGTTGGCGCGGTTTTTGGAAAAACACGATCGGGTAAAGCGCGTGTATTATCCCGGTTTGGAAAGCCACCCACACCACGGTGTTGCCAAAGCGCAGATGCGTGGATTTGGTGGCCTGGTGAGTTTTGATTTAGATGCGGATGAGGCAGGTACGCTGGGTTTTATTGACCGCTTGCGAATTCCGTGTATAGGGGCCAGCCTGGGAGGTGTGGAGAGTCTTGTTTCGCATCCCGCATCTATTTCGTATTACGAATTGGCACGCGAAGACCGATTGGCAATTGGCATTGCCGATGAGTTGGTGCGCTATGCCGTGGGCATTGAAGACGCCGAGGATATTATTGCCGATATTGGACGGGCACTCGACGCAGTCTGACACGTGGAAAGCTATGTTTGGCATTATTTTATTTAATACACTCCGCACTGTGTTGCAGACGCCTGGATGGTGGCAAAAAATTGTCCCTGGCGGCGCATTAAATTTGCTACTCGCACTGGTGCTGAATCTGATTCTCACCGGACAAATTGGGTTTGGAATAGGGGGCGTGTTGTTGATTGTAACCTTTGGCCTTTTGTTCATTGCCTGGGGTTACTTATACCGGATTTTTGTCGATGCACTCAACGGTACTGAATCACTGAGCTTGCCTTCGTGGAGCAATTGGTGGGCTTACGGAGTAGCGGGCTTCTGGTTGTTCCTCATTGTCCTGGGATATGGCGTCATTGGATTTGCGAGTTTTTCGATGGTGATTTTGGTATTGGGTTTGATACCGAGTTCTGTAGAAGAAACCGCGCCTCTGTTGCTGTTGATTACACTTATGGTCATCTTTTTTTACGGCTTTTTTCCTGTTGTATTTGCGCGATTTGCCGCTAAGGGACGTGTGTGGATGGTATTTGAGCCGGGGCCTGTTTGGAGGGATTTGCGCCAGATTGTTCGATTCGACTATATTCAAGCGTGTTTTGGTCTGTTCGGGATATCTCTGCTCGGCAGTTTGATATTGGGACAGTTGGCCTGGGTGGGGTTGGTGCTGACTTCGGTGTTTAATTTTTTTTTACTGGTGATTTTTACGCGTGTTTTGGGCCTGTTGATTCACAGGGCATTAAAGTCTGGACCTCCTGCACAAAGTGAATATTGGAATTGAGTATTTCGCGATTAAAAAAATAGCCGGACCTTCTCTTTTGGGAAAGCCCGGCTTTTTTAGTTTGGTGCGCGTTTAGACTTGCGCCCACGCCTCGTCGAGCACGCGCTTGGCATTGGCAATAATGATTTCTGAGGATTCTCCTTCCATCGGGCTGACTTCAAAGCTCAAGATGGGGCGCTTATCGGGGTCGAGATAACCGATATTGAGCAGTTCGCGGAGAAATTCCACTACTTCGGGTACGTCGTTTTCACCATCTTCGCAGCCAAAACGAGGGTGGTTATCGCCATAGGCCGGGTGATTGGGATTGGACATCACGCAATTGCCAACGTGCATGTGGACGATGTGATCCCGGGCGATGTTGATGGCGTAAGCCGTGCTTTCACCCTGAAGTGGGAAATGGCTCAAATCGAGCATCAGGCCAAAGTGGGGATACTGACGTCTGAGGCGATTTGAGACTTCAACGGCGAGGGCGTTAGGTCCCACAATACAATTTTTGCCATACTGTACGCGGTCAAAGGTCTCAAGTACAATATCCATATTTTTTTCGCCGGCATACTCGCAGAGTTGACTCAGTGAATCTACCAGCAGGTCGAGACCTTCCTCGCGGCCCTCGGTACCCGGATCTGCGCCTGAAAGCAGAGCACAGCCTGGAGCACCGAGTTCTTCGGCCTGGTCAATTCCCGCTTTGACAGCGTCAACAGCGCTTTGGCGGTGGGCGACATCAGGGGCATTGATATTGAACTGGTTGCCCAGTAGAATGGGTTGTGCGCCAAATGCCACATCCATGTGGGCAGCGGTGAGCAGGTCGCGTGCTTGTGCTCGCACCTGTGGGTCTTTCATGTGGGTAACCTCAACGACCTGGAAATAGGGATCAAGGGCGATTTTTTCCAGGGTTTCCAAAATGGGACCTTCGCCGCCAATACAAGCTTTATAGGCCATAAAGTGAACAATACCAATACGCGCATAATTTTGAATAGGATCGGTCATTTTGCTCCTTTCACACCAGGCATCTGATAGAAGATTAACTGCCGAAAATTGAACTCGGAAAATAGTAAAGGTCGGCAGATTTGTCAATCTGCAATTGGCGGTGAGCGATTTTGGTCTTGACTATCGAAATGTCTTCTGGTATTTTTTGAAGCCTGTACAATTTGGGGGGTTACCAAAGCGGCCAACTGGGGCAGACTGTAAATCTGCTGGCTTATGCCTTCGGTGGTTCGAATCCGCCACCCCCCACCAAAAACTCCAACTGTTTCCCCTCAAAACAATTTACACAAGATACCGACTCACCTTTTTTGATCTATCGCAGGTTTGAATTATACAAAATTCTCCTTGACCTGAGACTCCCTTTTTCATATCTTGTCAATTCTCGGAAAAATATTTTTTGGCAATACCGGTCCCTTTTATAGAAAAGGGTCGTTTTTTATACACAGTCGGGCGGGAATAGCTCAGTTGGCCAGAGCGTCAGCCTTCCAAGCTGAGGGTCGCGGGTTCGAGTCCCGTTTCCCGCTCCAGAATCTCAAGTGGGGATTGCCCAACGCCCATGTAGCTCAGACGGTAGAGCACTTCCTTGGTAAGGAAGAGGTCACCGGTTCAAGTCCGGTCGTGGGCTCCATTGTTTTTGGGTAGGTCAGTAGCTCAACTGGTAGAGCATCGGTCTCCAAAACCGACGGTTGCGGGTTCAAGTCCTGCCTGGCCTGCCATTTTTTTATTTTCTTATGTTTGGCAAAATCAGTCAATTTCTCAGCGAAGTGCAAGTTGAAATGGGAAAGGTCACCTGGCCTACTCGTGACGAACTCAAATCGTCAACCACAATAGTGCTTATATTGTCACTTGCACTGGCTGGATTCATTTATATTGTAGATACTTTTTTGGCGAGTATTATGGAGTTTATCCTGATTTAACGGGATTTTTTGTCAGGGAGTCTTCGACTGATGAAATGGTATGTTGTCCACACTTATTCTGGGCACGAAAATAAGGTCAAGAGCTATATTGAGGCCGCCAAAGAAAACATCGATGTCGGCGACAAAATTGGTCGGGTGATTGTGCCAACTGAAGAAGTCGTCGAGATGAAGGATGGACGGAAAACGACCTCCCTCAAGAAATTTTTGCCCAGTTACCTTTTGGTTGAACTGGATATGGACAAAGAGTCCCTCTATTTTGTCACCAGTGTGCCGGGCGTGACGAGCTTTGTCGGTCCAGGCCGAAGACCGCAACCTTTGCGCGAAGAAGAAGTGAACCGCATTTTGGGGCAAATTGAGCGTCGTCCGGTCGAGGAAACCTCTGATGTACCCTATCAAGTAGGTGATCGCGTCAAGGTGATAGATGGCCCGTTCAGCGATTTTATTGGCCTGGTTGACGACATCAATCCAGAAAAGAGCAAGATCAAAGTAATGGTTAGTATCTTTGGGCGCAATACACCCGTAGAATTAGATGTTTTGCAGGTTGAAGAAGCTGTCGAATCGCGATAATTGAGAGGCACCAATGGCGAGAAAAGTTCTCACGACAATCAAGTTGCAAATTCCCGCTGGGCAGGCGACTCCCACACCACCGGTTGGTCCGGCTTTGGGACAGCACGGCGTCAATATTATGGAGTTTTGCAAAGCTTTTAATGCACAAACTCAAGATAAACAGGGTTTGATCATTCCCGCGATTATCACGGTTTATGCAGATAGGAGCTTTACTTTCGAGTTGAAAAGCCCACCTGCATCTGTGTTGCTCAAAAGGGCTGCGGGGATTGCCAAAGGGTCGCCGGAATCCAACCGGGACAAAGTGGGGTCCGTGACCGATGCCCAACTACAGGAAATTGCAGAAATGAAAGTTCAAGACCTCAACGCGGGCAGCGTCGAGGCTGCCAAGCGCATGATTGCAGGGACGGCTCGCAGTATGGGCCTGACCGTCAACAATTGACCGGAGGTATGTATGGCACGAGGGCAATCCAAACGCTATAAACAAGCGGCTGCGCTTTTTGACCGCCAAACGCATTACGGTCTGGCCGACGCCATTGACATCTTAAAGAAAATGCCCACTCGGAAATTTGACGAAACGGTTGAGATTTCGTTTCGGCTGGGCATTGATCCCCGGCAAGCCGATCAACTCGTGCGCGGCACAGTCGTCTTGCCACACGGGTTGGGCAAATCCGTACGCGTTGCAGTTTTTGCCAAAGGGGAGCCTGCTACTGCTGCCGAAGCGGCGGGGGCAGATTTTGTAGGAGCCGAAGACCTGGTAGAAAAGATCAATGGTGGCTGGACAGATTTCGATGTGGCTATTGCTACGCCCGACATGATGGGGCAGGTCGGACGATTGGGACGCATTCTTGGACCTCGAGGTCTGATGCCCAATCCCAAGAGTGGCACAGTGACGCCCGATGCGGCGCGTGCGGTACAGGAAGCCAAAGCGGGGCGTGTAGAATATCGAGTCGATAGAACGGCCAATGTGCATACGCCTGTGGGCAAAGCGTCTTTTGATGCACAGCGCCTTCGGGAAAATGCCCAGGTATTGATCGATGCAATTATTAGAGCGCGTCCAGCTGCTACAAAAGGGCAGTACATGCGCTCGGTCACATTATCTACTACAATGGGGCCGGGCATCCGCCTGGACCGCACGGCGCTGGCGGCCAATTGATTAAGGAAGGTACAGAAATGCCAACTGCTGAAAAAGAGGCTACTGTCGCAGAATTGACAGATATCTTAAAACGGGCTAAGGGGGTGTATCTAACTGATTTTACGGGGTTAGACGTTCCTTCATTCACCCTGTTGCGAAAACAACTCCGCGAGGAATCGGTTTCTTATCGCGTAATAAAAAATCGGTTGGCTAAATTGGCGGTTAAACAAGCCGGAGTCGAAGGGCTCGACGATGTATTCCTCGGTCCCACGGGGCTTGTTTGCGCCGATGAAGACCCCGTAGCACCGGCCCGCGTGCTGACCAAATTCGCTGAAGAAACCGATGGCAAGCCCGCGATTAAAGCCGGGTATATCGATGGCGAGATATTTGTCGCAGACCAGATAGAGAGGCTGGCCCAAATACCTTCGCGCGATATTCTGCTGGGCCAGATGGTATCTGCAATGCAAAGCCCGATAAGTGGTCTCGCCTTTACGCTGAATGGTATTTTGCAAAAACTCGTTGGTACACTTCAAGCTGTTGCTGAAAAAAAAGATGAAGAAAGCGGCGAATAGACCGCTTATTACACACCCAATTCACTGTTGGACGGAGGCATGTTCATGGCTGTTGAATCCATTATTAGCGAAATTGAAAAACTCTCAGTGCTCGAGTTGGCCGAATTGGTCAAAGCTCTTGAGGAAAAGTTTGGTGTGACTGCACAGGCAGCTGTTGTTGCAGCACCCGGCGGCGGTGGCGGCGATGCTGCTCCTGTCGCAGAAGAGCAGACAGAATTCGATGTGGTTTTGTCGTCTCCTGGGGATAAAAAAATCCAGGTGATCAAGGTTGTGCGCGGCCTTACCTCATTGGGCCTTAAAGAAGCCAAAGCTCTGGTTGATGGGGCTCCCAATACCGTAAGAGAAGGCGTGGAAAAAGAAGAAGCCGAACAGATCAAGGCAGAACTGGAAGAAGCCGGTGCGGTGGTGGAACTCAAGTAGGGTTGTCGTAAGTTTGTGCAGCAATACAAATCCGTAACTGACCGTTAGCCTTCCAGCACAGGAGCGTGAGCCCTTGGCAGATAGAGGATTTATTGACCGGAAATCGTATGGAACTCTCACGTCTGCAATCGAAATGCCGAATCTGCTGGATATCCAGCTCGATTCTTATGACTGGTTTTTACAGAAGGATACACCGCCTGTAGCACGCGAAAAGCAAGGGCTACAGGGAGTCTTTCAGGGTATCTTTCCGATCACAGACGCCCACAATCTCTATTCTTTAGAGTTTGTAGATTATTCCGTTGGAACTCCTAAATACGATGTACAAGAATGTCTCGAACGCGGTACGACTCATGCCGTACCTCTGCGTTCGACACTTCGCCTGGTTTCCCGCGAAAAGCAGGGAAATAGCGAATTTCGCATTAAAGATATCGTCGAGCAGACAGTGTTTTTAGGCGAATTGCCACTGATGACCGATGAAGGTACATTTGTCATCAATGGCTCAGAGCGTGTGATCGTCAGCCAATTACACCGTTCTCCTGGCGTATTTTTTGACGACTCCATTCATCCTAATGGCAAGCGTTTATTTTCAGCCAGAATCATTCCCGACAACGGAGCCTGGCTCGAATTTAGTCTCGATATCAACGATATTATGTACGTTCATATCGACCGCAAACGCAAATTGCCTGTTACGACTTTGTTGAGAGCTTTGGGGTTTGACAAGTCCGAGGAAATTCTGGGCATTTTTCACGGTGATACCACAGTCAGAGTTACTGAAGAACTCGTTGATTGCATTGTTACAGAAGATGTGGTTAACAAAAAGACGGGAGAAGTGATTGTCGAAGCATATACCACGTTGACGGAGGAAGATCTCTTAGCCCTTGAGGAAAATGCGATCGACAAAATCACGGTGATGGATATAGATCCCGAAAACGATGGCGGGATTATTACCAATACGCTGGACAAAGATCCGTGTGACAACGAGGAAGAAGCACTCGCGCGGATTTATAGCCTGCTGCGCCCTGGCGATCCACCCAATATTGAAACTGCGCGCGGATTGCTCGAGCGACATTTTTTCAGTCCTCGGCGTTATAATTTGGGTACTGTTGGGCGCTATCGCATTAACCAGCGTTTGGATATGATCGATAATATTCCGCTCGACTTCACCATGCTGTGTATCGATGACTTTATTAGCGTCATTGGCTATCTGCTCATCCTGGCCATGGGGGATGGGTTTACCGATGATATTGATCATTTGGGCAATCGGCGGGTGCGCTCTGTTGGCGAACTGCTCTCCAAGCAATTTAGTATTGGTTTGGCACGCATGGCGCGCACGATTAGAGAACGCATGAGTTTGCGCGATTCTGAGCAACTTACCCCCCATGATCTGGTCAACGCGCGGACTGTATCTACTGTGGTTCAGGCCTTTTTTGGCAGCAGCCAATTATCGCAGTTTTTGCAGCAAATCAATCCGCTTGACGAATTGACCCACAAACGTCGTTTGTCGGCATTGGGACCTGGAGGATTAACGCGCGATCGGGCGGGGTTTGAGGTGCGCGATGTGCATCACACGCACTATGGTCGCATTTGTCCTATCGAAACGCCAGAAGGCCCAAATATTGGCCTGATTGTGTCTGTGGCAACGTATGCCAAGGTCAATCCCTTTGGCTTTCTCGAGACGCCCTATCGGAAGGTCAAAGATGGCACAGTTTCACAGGATATTGCATATTTGCCTGCCGACGAAGAAGATCGCCATACTATTGCACAGGCCAATCTGGCGCTTGATGATAAGGGCGAGTTTCAAAATACTGTCGTGCAGGCGAGGCGGCGAGGCGATTTTCCCGTGGTTGATCCCGAAGTGATTGACTATATGGACGTTTCACCCTTCCAGCTTGTGAGTGCCGCCGCCGGACTCATTCCCTTTCTCGAACACGATGAGGCCAACCGCGCGTTGATGGGGTCCAATATGCAGCGGCAAGGTGTGCCTCTCCTGATCACGGACGCCCCGCGTGTTGGAACGGGCCTCGAGCGCAAAGTTGCCGTTGATTCAAAAGCTGTGATCATTGCGAAAAACGCCGGTGTTGTGACGTATGTCAGTGCCAATAAAATTGTCGTTAAGCGCAGAAAAAGCCGCAGTCTTGAAACCATTTCGCTGTCTGATGAAGACATTTACGATCTGACCAAATTCAAGCGATCCAATCAAGATTTTTGTATCAACCAGCGCCCAGCCGTACAGGTAGGGGATAAAGTTGAAAAGGGGCAGTTATTAGCCGATGGTTGTGCCACAGATAGAGGGGATCTCGCACTGGGTGCCAATGTGCTCGTGGCGTTTATGTCGTGGCATGGATACAACTTTGAAGATGCCATTATTGTTTCTGAACGGCTCATTAAAAAGGATATCTTCACGTCAATTAGCATTGAAGAATTTGAACTCCAGGTCCGCGATACCAAACGCGGCACAGAAGAAATTACGCGTGAAATTCCCAACGTGAGTGAGCAGGCTGTTAGCAATCTCGATGAACACGGCATCATTCGCGTGGGGGCAGAGGTCAATCAGGGTGATATTCTCGTTGGGAAGGTGACCCCAAAGGGCGAAACCGAATTGTCGCCCGAAGAGCGTTTGTTGCGTGCGATTTTTGGCGAAAAGGCTGGCGATGTGCGCGATGCATCGCTCAAAGCTCCCCCGGGAATGGATGGCGTGGTCATGGATCGCAAAGTTTTTTCTCGTAAAGAGCGCGATGAAAAGACGCGAAATGAAGACAAAGAAAAGACCCAGGCTGCCAGAAAACGCATTTCTGACAAGATTGAGTCATTGAAACAAAGCCGCGACCAGCAGGTTTTGGCTCTTCTCAAAAACCGCAAAGTCAATACCCTGCGCGATGAAGACGGCAAGGTGGTTGTAAAGGCTGGCACGGCGCTGAATGAAAGGTCGCTGGAAAAATTTGACTTGGGCGCTGTAACACCCGACGGGGATTGGTGTGATAGTCCAGCGATAACCCAAAAAGTAGATCGACTGATTGAACTGGCCGCTTACGTGGTGCAGCAGGCTGAAGAAGAACTCGAGCGAGAGCTTGAAAAAATCGCACGCGGAGATGAACTCCCGCCGGGCATTGTGCAACTGGTCAAGGTATATGTCGCTCGAAAAAGAAAGCTGATGGTAGGGGATAAAATGGCTGGACGACATGGCAATAAGGGTGTGATTTCGATTATCGTGCCCGAAGAAGATATGCCCTATTTGCCCGATGGTACACCTATTGACCTGGTTTTGAATCCGCTCGGTGTACCCTCTCGCATGAATCTCGGCCAAATCCTCGAAACCCATTTGGGTTGGGCAGCCCACAAACTGGACCTCCACTTTGCGACCCCTGTGTTTGATGGCGCGAGCATGGACGATGTCCAGGATATGTTGCGAGAAGCTGGTTTGCCCGAAAACGGAAAAACACTCCTTTACGATGGTCAAACAGGGGAACCATTTGATAAAGAAGTGATGGTCGGCATCATTTATATGTTGAAACTATCGCATCTGGTCAGTGATAAGATTCACGCGCGTTCGATTGGACCCTATTCACTGGTCACCCAGCAACCTTTGGGCGGCAAAGCCCAATTTGGTGGACAGCGCTTTGGGGAAATGGAAGTTTGGGCGCTCGAAGCTTATGGTGCTGCACACATGTTACAGGAAATGCTCACTGTCAAGTCCGACGATGTGGCGGGCAGATCCAAAATTTACGAGACCATTGTAAAGGGAGAAAATCCACCCGAACCCGGTGTGCCGGAATCATTTAATGTTCTGGTTAAAGAATTGCAAAGCCTGTGTTTGGACGTGGTACTCGAAAGCGCGTAGATAGACTGACGACATAAGATTTGAAAAGGGGGTTCTCTCGTGGCCGATACCAATTTTGCCAATCAACCCTTAGACTTTAATTCGATTCGCATTCAACTGGCTTCGCCAGAGACCATCCGCGGGTGGTCTCGGGGCGAGGTCACCAAACCGGAAACCATCAATTATCGGTCTTTTAAGCCCGAGCGCGATGGTTTATTTTGCGAATGCATTTTTGGACCTGTTAAAGACTGGGAGTGCCATTGTGGTAAATACAAGCGCATTCGATATCGGGGGGTGGTGTGTGATCGGTGTGGGGTAGAAGTGACCCAATCGAAAGTCAGACGAGAACGGCTGGGGCATATCGAATTGGCGGTTCCGGTGACACATATCTGGTTTTTTAAGTCTCTGCCATCTCGCATGGGATATTTGCTCAATCTTTCCGTTCGCAATCTCGAGCGGATCATTTACTACGAATCGTATGTGGTGCTTGATCCCGGCGACGCGCCCGATCTCAAATCCAAAGATTTGTTGACAGAAGATGAAGTGATTGAACTAGAAGACGAGGGGTATTCGTTTGATGTGGATATGGGGGCTGGTGCGATCAAAAAGCTGCTGTCTGATATCGATATTGAGGATTTGTCTGCAGAATTGCGAACGCAAGCTCGTTTCGAGACTTCGGTGCAACGCAAACAGGAGGCGCTCAAACGCCTCAAGGTCGTTGAGGCTTTCCGTCAATCGGACAATCAGCCCGATTGGATGATTCTCGATGTGATTCCCGTCATCCCGCCCGACTTGCGTCCTCTTGTACCCTTAGAGGGAGGGCGATTTGCAACCTCGGACCTCAATGATTTATACCGCCGCGTGATCAATAGAAATAATCGGCTAAAAAAACTGATTGAAATCAAAGCGCCCGAAGTCATTTTACGCAATGAAAAACGCATGCTACAAGAGGCTGTAGATGCTCTGTTTGACAATGGTCGCCGGTCCCGTGCTGTTCGAGGTGATGGCAACCGTTCCCTCAAGTCGCTTTCCGATCTGCTCAAGGGTAAACAAGGCCGATTCCGACAGAATCTTTTGGGTAAACGCGTCGATTATTCGGGCCGTTCTGTGATTGTGGTCGATCCTCATTTGAGGCTTTATCAATGCGGCCTACCCAAACATATGGCTCTGGAATTATTCAAGCCATTTATTATTCGGCGGCTCGAAGAAAAGGGGCTTGTGCAAACCGTTAAAAGTGCAAAGAAATTGGTCGAACGCGAACGCGTCGAAGTATGGGATATCCTCGAAGAAATTATTCAGGACCACTGCGTTTTACTCAATCGCGCCCCGACATTGCACCGCCTGGGGATTCAGGCGTTTTTACCCGTGCTCGTGGAAGGCAAAGCCATTCGCATTCATCCTCTGGTCTGTGCGGCATTTAATGCCGATTTTGACGGTGACCAAATGGCCGTGCATCTGCCACTTTCTTTCGAGGCCCAGATTGAAGCGCGGGTATTGATGCTGTCTTCAAACAATTTGCTCAAACCCGCCGATGGGTCTCCTGTTGTGGTCGATAAACCCCAGGAAATAGCATTGGGCCTGTATTATCTGACAAAAATTGTTCACGGTAAGGAAGAGGACCTCAAAACCTTTAGCAGTACCGGTGAAGCCCGCATGGCGTATGATTTTGAACGCATTGGCTTGCACGAAGCCGTGCGCGTTCGCATTGATGGCAAACTTTTGATAACTACAGTTGGGCGCGTCATTTTTAATGAAATTATCCCAGAAACGATGCCCTTTATCAATGAGTTGATCGATGACAAAGGCATCCGCAAAGTTTCTTCTGAAGTCCACAGCCGGAATGGCAACCGCATTACGACAGATTTTCTCGATGGATTGAAGCAGTTGGGATACGATTATGCGACGCGGTCGGGTATTTCGATTGCGGTGAGCGATGTGGTCGTGCCTCCCGAAAAGGAAGAGTTGATTACCGGTGCTATGGACGAAGTAGAAAAAATTATTGAACAACACGCGATTGGGGCTATTACTGAGGGCGAACGCTACAACAAAGTGATTGATGTGTGGCAGCATACGACTAATCACATTGCCCAGGCCATGATTGGTGCATTTGAAAAAGCCGAAAATGGCTTCAATTCGATCTGGATTATGAAGGATTCAGGCGCGCGAGGCAACGACGACCAGATCAAGCAACTCGGTGGTATGCGCGGGCTGATGAATAAACCGCAAAAGAAATTGACGGGAGCGATTGGCGAAATTATTGAAACACCTATTATTTCGTCGCTTAAAGAAGGTCTGACCGTGCTCGAGTATTTTATTTCGACGCACGGTAGTCGCAAGGGTTTGGCCGATACGGCCTTGAAGACCGCTGAAGCGGGATACTTGACGCGTCGCATGGTGGATGTGTCGCAAGATGTGGTTATTTCTGAAGCCGATTGCGGAACGATATTAGGCATTGAAATGGAAGCCTTGAAAGAAGGAGAAGAAGTTGTTGAATCGCTGTCTGACCGCATTGTAGGACGCACAGTGCTAGAGGATGTGGAAGACCCCATTACAGGTGACCGCATTGTTGACGCAGGCGTTTTATTAGATGAAGAATTGGCCGATAAAATTGCCGATGCAGGCATTGAAGGCGTCTTTGTGCGATCCGTGCTGACGTGTGAAACTCGGCGAGGGGTCTGTATGGCCTGTTATGGTCGCAATCCCGCCACCGGGCTACCTGTTGATATTGGAGAGGCTGTGGGTGTTATCGCTGCCCAGAGTGTGGGTGAACCGGGAACGCAATTGACATTGCGCACTTTTCATATTGGTGGTACTACCAACCGCATTGCCGAGCAGGCTGAGATTGGTGCAAAGCGTGCGGGGAAAGTCATCTTTACGCATCTCGAGTCTGTCCAGCGCGATGAAAATTCGTGGGTTGTGGTCGGGCGGAATGGCGAGATCGAAGTACAGGATGATCAGGGGCGTGTAAGAGGGGGGCACTACCATGTACCGCATGGGGCCGTGTTGCGCGTGCGGGAGGGGCAAGATGTGGAAGAGGACCAGGCACTCTACGAATGGGACCCCTATAATAATGTAATTGTATCGCCCAAAGCTGGTAGGGTTCAGTTTGTGGATCTCGTAGAAGGGATGACATATCGCGAAGAGATTGATGAAACCACCAGCATTGCTGGACTGGTCGTGATTGAGCACCGAGATCGCACCTTATCTCCGCACATTCTGGTTGTCGATGAAGATGGCGAAGAACTGGGCCATTATATCATTCCCCTCGGAGCGCGTCTGGTGGTGCGCGATGGCGATCGAGTAGAAGCTGGCGATACACTGGCTAAAATTTCGCGAGAACGCAGCAAAACACGAGATATTACAGGTGGTTTGCCGCGTGTTGCTGAGCTTTTTGAGGCGCGCCGCCCCAAAGAGGCTTCTGTGGTAACAGAAATCAACGGATCGGTGCGTTTTGGTGGTATGGTGAGAGGCTCGCGTGTTGTCCTGGTCACGGCTGATGAGGGCGAAGAAAAAAAATACACCATTCCCTACGGACGACATTTGCGCGTACAAGAAGGTGATCATGTGACCGCCGGTGATCGTCTCTCTGAGGGGTCGGTAAATCCACACGATATTCTGGCTATTCTGGGAGACCGGAAAGTCCAGGAATATCTCCTCGACGAAATTCAGCAGGTTTATCGGCTCCAGGGTGTGAAAATCAATGACAAGCATATTGAAACCATAGTCCGGCAGATGTTGCAGAAAGTGCAGGTGACAGATCCTGGAGATACCAATTTTCTCGAAGACGAACTCGTTGACCGGTTCCGCTTCCTCGAAGAAAATGAAAAGGTCATCGCCGAAGGGGGCGATCCCGCAACTAACAATCCCGTCTTGTTGGGGATTACCCGAGCCTCTCTTTTGACCGAGAGTTTCATTTCGGCAGCGTCTTTCCAGGAAACTACCCGCGTGCTTACCGAAGCAGCAGTACAGGGTAAAGTTGACGCGCTGTTGGGATTAAAGGAAAATGTGATCATCGGGCACCTCATTCCCGCCGGTACAGGTGCTTTGAAATATCGCGATTTGGATACAGATGTGGTGGAAGAATCGCAGGTCTTTGAAGCCCTCGCAGAAGAGAGCACTGAAAGCGTTGGATTACCTCCAATTAATGCTTGACAGCTATCATTGTACCAGGTATATTACAAGTCTCCCATAATTAAGGAGGTTGAGTTGCCCACAATTAATCAACTGGTTCGGAAGGGGCGGAAAACCAAGCGCAAGCGTTCTTCTGCCCCCGCTTTGAGAGCCTGTCCTCAAAAACGCGGTGTTTGTACACGTGTCTATACTACAACGCCCAAAAAGCCCAATTCAGCTCTGCGCAAAGTAGCGCGTGTCAGGCTGACGAATGGTCTTGAAGTAACAGCCTATATTCCAGGTGAAGGACACAATCTCATGGAGCACTCCGTGGTACTCATCCGAGGTGGTCGCGTCAAGGATCTTCCTTCGGTTCGGTATCACATTCTTCGGGGCGTACTCGACACAACTGGCGTGGAAGACCGCAAACAGGGTCGTTCCAAATACGGCACAAAAAAAGCGGGTTAATCCCAAGTGCCTATTATTCGATAAACATGGGGGATACCACCTTGGTGGTGTATCCCCCTTACTGTAAAAAAAGGTATATCCCGATATGCGAAAACGGCGAGCGGAAAAACGACATCTGGCTCCAGATCCCAAATACAGCAGTCTGTTGGTGACGCGTTTTGTCAACTGCTTGTTTCGCAAGGGCAAAAAGAGTGTTGGGGAGCAAATTTTTTACGAAGCGCTCGATTTGGTTGAAGCGCGAAGTGGAAATTCCGGTTTAGAGACTTTTGAAAAAGCACTTGACAATGTCAAACCTGTCGTCAAGGTGAGGTCGCGCCGCGTCGGTGGTGCGACTTACCAGGTGCCAGAAGAAGTCCGTCCCGATGAACGTCTTGCGCTGTCTATTCGCTGGTTGATTTTATTTGCCAGAGAACGGAGCGAAAAGACGATGGCTCAGCGTCTGGCCGGTGAATTTGTGGATGCAGCAAACGGACAAGGACGTGCAATGCAGCGACGAGAAGAAACGCATCGCATGGCAGAAGCTAATCGCGCATTTGCGCATTATCGCTGGTAAGTGAATAAGATGGCAAAAAAATACGACTTAGAGCGCACCCGAAATATCGGAATTATGGCGCACATTGACGCAGGCAAAACCACCACAACCGAGCGAATTCTCTATTATACGGGCATTTTGCGCAGGATGGGGGAGGTGCACGATGGTGCGGCCACCATGGACTGGATGGCTCAAGAGCGCGAGCGTGGTATTACCATTACGTCGGCGGCTACAACGTGTTTTTGGGATGACCATCGCATCAATATTATCGATACGCCAGGGCATGTTGATTTTACTGCCGAAGTCGAGCGGTCATTGCGCGTTTTAGATGGTGCTGTAGGGCTGTTTTGCGCGGTTGGAGGTGTTGAACCCCAATCGGAAACTGTCTGGCGTCAGGCCGATAAATATTCCGTCCCCCGGATTGCATTTATCAACAAAATGGATCGCACGGGTGCCGATTTTGACCGCGTAGTGGAAATGATGCGCGAAAGGTTGGCGTCCAATTTTGTTCCCGTTCAGTTGCCCGTGGGGGCTGGGGAGATGTTTACGGGCTTGATTGATTTGATCAAGATGAAGCTCGTGACATACGAGGATGATTCTTTAGGCACCAGGTTTACGGAAGATAGTATTCCAAACGATCTGGCAGAACGCGCCTATGAAGGCCGCGAGCAATTGCTGGAAGCTGTGTCAGATTTTGACGATACCTTGATGGAAAAATTTCTCGAAGGTGAAGATATCAGCGAAGATGAGATTAGATCTGCTTTGCGCCAGGCTGTAATCAACAGTGCTGCTGTGCCTGTGCTTTGTGGGTCGGCTTTTAAGAATAAAGGCGTGCAGCGTTTGTTAGATGCTATTGTCGCATATTTGCCCTCGCCTCATGATGTGCCGGAAATTGTGGGACACGATCTCAAAAATTTCGACATTGGGGTCTCTCGTCCGGTTTCCGTCGAAGTACCTTTTGCGGCTTTGGCTTTTAAGGTGATGACAGATCCTTATGTTGGGCGGTTGACTTACTTCCGCGTATATTCAGGTCAGCTAAATAAAGGTTCTTATGTTCTCAATGCCAACAAGGGCAAACGCGAGCGCATCGGACGTATGTTGCGAATGCACGCGGATAAGAGGGAAGAGATTGATGCGGTGTTCGCGGGTGATATCGCAGCTGTTGTTGGGCTAAAAGACACGGCAACAGGAGAGACGCTGTGCGAGGAAAAAGAACCTGTGATACTGGAAGCAATGGAGTTTGCCAAGCCCGTAATTTCTGTGGCAATTGAGCCAAAAACCAAGGCCGATCAGGATCAGCTTGGCGTCGCATTGAGCAAGTTGACCGAAGAAGACCCGACTTTTCACGTAGCTGTTGATCCCGACACCGGACAGACCATTATTTCGGGAATGGGCGAATTGCATCTGGAGATTATTGTAGATCGCCTCAAGCGCGAATTCAGGGTTGAGGCCAATGTTGGCAAACCACAGGTCACTTACAAAGAGGCCATCCGCAACGCTGTTCAAAATATTCACGGGCGTTTTGTCCGCCAAAGTGGTGGTCGTGGTCAATACGGCCATGTTGTTATCAATCTGGAGCCCGGTGAGTCTGGTAAGGGACTTGTTTTTGAGAACAAAATTACAGGTGGTGCAATTCCGTCTGAATATATCTCTGCCGTACGTGCGGGAATTCAGGAAGCGATGATGGGGGGAGTCTTAGCGGGATATCCAATAGATGACGTCAAAGTCGAATTGTTTGACGGTTCCTACCACGATGTTGATTCTTCTGAAATAGCCTTCAAGATTGCAGGTTCAATGGCTTTTCAAGAGGCTGCCAGAAGGGCTAAAACTTATCTTATGGAACCTGTTTTTGATGTGGAAGTCGTTGTGCCCGAAGATTATATGGGCGATGTTATGGGTGACTTGAATGCGCGTCGAGGGCATATTGTAGGCATTGTCAACCGCCCCGATGCACAGGTCATCTCGGCTACTGTGCCGCTGAGTGAAATGTTTGGTTATGCAACAAAGTTGCGGTCTATCACACAGGGCCGCGCGATTTATTCAATGGAATTTTCCAAATTTGAGGAAATGCCGCAGAGCATCGCTGAAGACATTCTCTCTTCAGTCAATGTATTTGCAACTTAAGCGAACGCGTTTTTTACTTTCGTTCGATCTTTTTAGGAGGAAAATATGGCGAAGGAAAAATTTGAACGGGACAAACCTCATGTCAACATCGGCACAATTGGGCATGTCGATCACGGTAAAACCACGCTGACTGCCGCTATTACCAAGACGCTGGCAGCCAAGGGACTTGCCGATTTTATGCCCTTTGATGACATTGACAAAGCACCCGAAGAAAAAGAGCGTGGAATCACCATTAATACGGCCCATGTGGAGTACCAGACAGAAAATCGGCACTATGCCCACGTAGATTGTCCCGGACATGCTGACTATGTGAAGAACATGATCACGGGTGCCGCGCAGATGGATGGCGCGATTCTGGTCGTTAGTGCCGCAGATGGTCCCATGATTCAGACGCGTGAGCATATTCTGCTTTCACGCCAGGTTAATGTGCCTTCTATCGTGGTATTTATGAATAAAGTCGATATGGTCGATGATGAAGAATTGCTCGAACTGGTCGATCTGGAAGTCCGCGAGTTGTTGGATCAATACGACTTTCCCGGTGATGATGTGCCAGTGATTCAGGGATCTGCTCTCAAAGCTTTAGAGTCTGACGATCCCGATTCCGAAGATTGTGCCTGTATCTGGGAGCTGATGGAAGCCGTAGATGAAAATATTCCAGAGCCTGTGCGCGAGATTGACAAAGATTTTTTGATGCCAGTTGAGGATGTGTTTACGATTACTGGGCGAGGTACTGTAGGTACTGGGCGCATTGAACGCGGTGTGGTCAATGTCAGTGAGGAAGTTGAGATTGTGGGCATTCGCGAAAGTCGCAAGACAACAGTTACGGGCGTGGAAATGTTCCGCAAACTGCTGGATGAGGGCAGGGCTGGTGACAATGTCGGTTTGTTGCTTCGCGGTGTTGACAAAGAGGATCTTGAACGCGGCATGGTGGTTGCCAAGCCAGGTTCAGTGACCCCCCACAGAAAGTTTAAAGGCGAAGTTTATGTGCTGACAGATAAAGAGGGGGGGCGGAGCAAGCCCTTCTTTACCGGCTATCAACCCCAGTTCTATTTTCGCACAACGGATGTGACTGGCAAGGTAGAGTTGCCCGAAGGCGTAGAAATGGTGATGCCCGGCGATAATGTGACCATGTCTGTGGAACTGCTTACGCCAATCGCTATGGAAACCGAACTGCGATTTGCCGTGCGGGAAGGTGGTCGAACCATTGGCTCGGGTGTGATTACTGAAATTGTTGAATAAGAACCGCAAAGGGAAGCCCTGTGCCTGCACAAAAAATTAGAATTAGACTAAAAGCATACAACCACAATGCACTGGATCGTTCCGCTGAAGAAATTGTTCGGACAGCAAAACGGACTGGGGCGCTCATATCAGGCCCCATTCCTCTGCCGACGCGGCGTTCGCTCTATACAGTATTGCGATCTCCACATGTCGATAAAAAAGCGCGTGAGCAGTTTGAAATGCGCGTACACAAGCGCCTTATCGACATTCACAACTCAACACCCCAAACGGTAGATGCCCTGATGAAACTGGATCTACCTGCGGGTATCGATATTGAAATCAAGGTGTAATCGTGCTGGGATTGATCGGAAAAAAAATCGGTATGACTCAGGCATTTGATGACGCAGAAATGCTGGTGCCTGTCACAGTTCTCGAAGTTGTTCCGTGTCCTATTGTCCAGATTAAAAATAGGGATTCGGATGGGTATTTGGCTTTGAGAATTGGATATGATGAGATTCGGTCCAATCGGCTAAACCGCGCGGATCAGGGGGTTTTCAAGAAGGCAGGTGTTAATCCCCATCGAGGTCTTGCAGAATTTCGCGTTGATGATGTCTCCGAATATGCTATAGGCGAGACGCTCAATGTCAGTATGTTTGAGGCAGGCGAGGTAGTCGATATCACTGCCCGATCAAAAGGTCGTGGATTTCAGGGCGGTGTCAAGCGTCACGGATTCAGAGGTGGCCCCAAAACCCATGGACAATCAGACCGGCATCGCGCGCCTGGTTCAATAGGTCAAAGCTCGAATCCTTCACGGGTGTTTAAGGGGATGCGCATGGCAGGCCATATGGGTGACGAGCGGGTAACTGTTCGGGGCTTAAAGGTCGTGAGTGTAGATACCGATCAAAACTTGCTCCTCTTAAAAGGTGCCGTGCCAGGCGGTAAGGGAGCTCCTGTTGTTATTGAGAAGCGCAACTGATTTGAGGTAAGGCTATTATGGCATCTGTTGATGTTTGCAATCTTGAAGGTGAAGAAGTTGGCTCGATGGAGCTACCCGAAACAGTTTTTGGAATTGAACCATCGGCTGACGCAATCTATTATGTTGTTAAAGCGTATTTGACCAATCAGCGGCAGGGCAATGCCTCGACAAAAACTCGCTCAGAAGTCAATCGGACAAAACGGAAGATGTATCGACAAAAAGGCACAGGTCGCGCTCGTAAGGGCACTGCTGGGTCGCCTATTTTGATCGGCGGTGGGATAGCCCATGGTCCCAGACCGAGGCATTTTCAGGAACGGGTGCCCAGGAAGGTCAAAAAACTGGCTATACGCTCGGCATTTTCGCAAAAAGCACTCGGCGGATCCATATCTGTCCTGGAAGACTTTGAGCTTGAGGAGCCAAAAACAAAGCGAATGGCACAGATGACACAAATGTTTGAAATTCAGGGACAAAAGATATTGCTCTTGACAGATGGTGTTGCTGAAAATACCGTCAAATCTTGTCGGAATATCCCCAGACTTTCCGTATTACCCGTTTCGCAAGTTTCCACTTATGATGTGGTCAATGCCGATGTTCTTGTTCTCACATGCGGCGCAGTTTCTCGCATTCAAGCTCTGTGGGGGGCCTCGTGAAAAATTCTATGCAGATTATTCGGCGTCCCGTTATTACAGAGCGGGCTTCTAATTTGCAAGAAAGTCAGAATAAATATGTATTTGAAGTTCTCCGCGGTGCAAACAAAGTCGATATCCAGCGTGCGGTTGAAGCTATGTTTGAGGTCGAGGTCGTAAAAGTCAATACGAGCACAGTACACGGTAAGATCAAACGACTTGGACGATTTCAGGGCCGTCGTTCCAACTGGAAAAAGGCCGTTGTCACCCTTGCCGATGGACACAGCATCGACTTCTTTGAAGGATAAATCTCATGCCGGTCAAGAAGTTTCGCCCATTAACGCCTTCGTTGCGATTTAAGACAGTCTCTTCTTTTGAAGAGATTACCAAAAATACACCTGAGAAATCACTTGTTGAACCCAATAAAAAATCTGGGGGACGCAATAATCGGGGGCGTATCACGAGCCGTCGTCGCGGTGGCGGGCATCGGCGCCAGTATCGTCGAATTGATTTCAAGCGCGATAAAGTCGGTGTGTCTGCAATTGTGCATAGCATTGAGTACGATCCAAATCGATCGGCACGCATTGCACTCTTGCATTATGTCGATGGTGAAAAACGCTATATTTTGGCACCTATTGGCTTAAGTGTTGGCGATGAGGTCGCCTCTGGTGCAGATGCAGAGATTCGCTCTGGCAACGCGCTTCCTCTGGCGAATATTCCTTTGGGTAGCAATGTGCACAATGTAGAACTCAAGCCAGGAAAAGGCGGACAAATTGGTCGCTCGGCGGGTGCTGAAATTCAGGTGATGGCTAAAGAAGGCAATTTTGCAACTCTTCGTCTGCCTTCTGGCGAGCGTCGGCAGGTCTTGGTATCGTGTTATGCGACCATTGGGCAGGTCGGCAATTTAGAGCATGAAAATGTCGTTGTCGGAAAAGCGGGACGGACTCGCTGGTTGGGCAAACGTCCAAAAGTGCGTGGTGTTGCTATGAACCCAATTGATCATCCTCACGGTGGTGGAGAAGGTCGGGCAACAGGCGGCAGGCATCCAGTGACGCCCTGGGGGCAACCCACAAAAGGATATAAAACGCGAAAAAAGAAAAATAAATCTGACCAAATGATCATTCAGCGACGCAAGTAATCAGGAGTATTATTTTATGGCACGGTCAATTAAAAAAGGGCCTTTTATTGAGCCGAGTCTCATAAAAAAGATCGAGCAGATGAATAAAGCTGGTAATAAACGGGTTATTCAGACATGGGCGAGACGATCGACAATCGCGCCAGAATTTGTTGGCCATACACTGGCTGTACACAATGGAAATAAATTTATCCCCGTTTATATTACAGAAAACATGGTGGGACACAAACTCGGTGAATTTGCCCCCACGCGTACGCATCGGGGCGCACGCGCGGGACGATCTACTGAACGCGCCACTTCTTTGCAATGATATTTTGAGACGGGAATTTTAAATGGAAGCTCGGGCGATATTGCGCTATTCAAGAATTTCACCGCGCAAGGTACGACAGGTGGTTGATCTCGTGCGGGGTAAAGATGTGGAAGAAGCGTTCCACATCCTTCAATTTACACCTAAGAAGGCCGCGCGTGTAGTAGAGCGCACCTTGCAATCCGCGGTTGCAAATGCGATCAACCGCGAAGAAGAATCCGCGGTTGAAGACGCGCTCTTTGTGAAAGAAGCATTTGTTGATGGAGGTATCGCGTTAAAGCGGTTGCGTCCTCAGCCACGTGGTGCTGCCGGTATGATTCGCAAGCGATATAGCCACATAACGCTGGTTGTTTCAGACGAGGAATAGGAGATCACTTTGGGCCAGAAAACGCATCCAATCGGAGTGAGGTTAGGGATTGTCAAAGATTGGCGCTCGCGCTGGTTTGCCAATCGCGATTTTGCCAGCCTGCTTCAAGAAGACCTCATGCTCAGACGATATATTACCAGCCGTCTGCAGCGAGCGAGCGTCGCACAAATAGACATTGATCGTGCGCCTAAGCGGGTGACAATTTCGATTCACACTGCTCGTCCTGGGATTGTAATTGGGCGTAAAGGCGCAGAGGTCGATAAATTGAGAGATGAGTTAAAGCATCTGACAGGTAAAGAAATTTATATCAACATTAACGAAATTAAGCGACCGGAACTCAACGCCCAACTCGTCGCTGATAATATCTCCCGACAACTCGAGCAACGCGTCTCATTTCGCCGCGCAATGAAAAAAGCCGTTGCTTCGGCGGTGCGCATGGGGGCTGAAGGGATTAAAGTTGTGTGTGGAGGCCGTCTTGGTGGAGCGGAAATGTCTCGCGTTGAAAAATCAGAGCCTGCAGGGCGCGTTCCACTCCATACACTTCGCGCTGACATAGACTATGCCAGATCTACTGCTTATACAACCTCGGGTACTGTAGGGGTAAAAGTTTGGATCTGTCACGGGGAAAAAATGGGCCAGGACGTCCTGGCAACTTAAGCGTAGGGACAGGAGCGCTATTATGTTAATGCCAAAACGGGTTAAATGGAGAAAGCAGCAGAGGGGGCGTCGCAAAGGTATGGCCTCTCGAGGGGCTAATATTTCTTTTGGCGAATACGGTTTGCAGGCCCTTGAACCGGGATGGATTACCAACAGACAGATCGAAGCTGCCCGCGTGGCGATTTCCAAAGCATTGAGACGCGGTGGGAAAATTTGGATTCGCGTTTTTCCAGATAAACCCCTTACGGTTAAGCCGGCAGAGACCCGGATGGGAAAAGGCAAAGGCAATCCCGAATACTGGGTAGCAGTCATCAAACCCGGGCGGATCATGTTTGAAATTGAGGGCGTGCCGCGCGAAAGCGCGCGACGCGCAATCAAATTGGCCGGCCAGAAATTGCCCATTAAAGTCCGCTTTGTAGAACGCGGGGGGCACGAATGAAACCGAATGAAATTCGAGATCTAACCGCAAGCGATGTAAGGGAAAGAATTGCTGAACAGGAAGATGAACTTGTGAATCTTCGCATTCAGTTGGCTACGCGTCAGCTCGATAATCCAATTGCGTTTCGAGATGCTTGTAGGGATCTCGCTCGGCTAAAAACCGTGTTGCGCGAACACGAGTTGGGTATTCGCGAACTTCCCAATGCGTAATTTTTAAGGAGAATTGCTGTATGGTGGAAACTCGCAGACATCGCAAAACACGTGTAGGGCTGGTAGTCAGCGACAAATCTAATAAAACAATTGTCGTTGAGGTACGGCGGCAGGTGCCACACCCCCTTTATGGAAAAGTTATGCAAAGACGTTCAAAATTGGCAGCACATGATGAGAGCAATGAAGCCAGAACTGGTGATGAAGTGATGGTTGTTGAAACGCGGCCTTTGAGTAAGACCAAACGCTGGCGGTTGGTGGAAATTATCAAAAAGGCGCATTAGGCGGAGAAAACATGGTCCAGGAATATTCGGTATTAAATTGCGCGGATAATACAGGAGCCCGAAAGGTGATGTGCTTTCGCATTTTAGGGGGCACCAAACGCAAGTATGCCAAACTCGGTGATACTGTTGTGGTTTCAGTTAAAGATGCACAGCCAAACAGCGGTGTAAAGCGCGGTGATGTTACTCGTGCCGTGATTGTCCGCACAAAGAAAGAGACGCGAAGGGCAGATGGGTCCTATATTCGATTTGATGACAACGCTGCCGTTTTGATCAGCGAAGAGGGCGAACTTCGAGGGACGCGCATATTTGGACCTGTCGCCCGAGAGTTGCGCGAGAGGCGATTTATGCGCATTGTATCTTTGGCACCTGAAGTGATATAAGAAAGAAAGGTAAGTGTGTTGAGATGAAGATACGCAAGGGTGATCAAGTTGAAGTGATAAGCGGTGTTTATACTGGTCAACGCGGGCGCGTTTTGAATGTATGGCCAAAGAAAAAACGCGTGCTGGTGGAAGGGATTAACAATGTCAAGCGCCATACGCGACCCAATCCCAATAATCAGCAAGGCGGTATTGTGGAAAAGGAAGCACCCTTGCATGTGTCCAATCTCATGATCGTCGATCCGCAAACCGATGAGCGGACTAGGATTCGCATTCAACGCCTTGAAGACGGAGCGCGTGTGCGAATTGCTCAAAAAAGTGGTGAGCAAATTCCCGAAGCTGAATAACGAGGACGACATGGCAACCCGATTACAAGAATACTACGAAAATGAAGTTGTACCTGCGCTCATCCAGCGGTTTGGGTATAAAAATCGCATGCAGGTACCCAAATTAGAAAAGGTTGTTTTAAACATGGGCGTTGGTGAAGCCGTCCTCAATGCCAGGGTCATCGAAAATGCTGTTGAAGATTTGACCCGCATTGCAGGACAGCGTCCCTCCATTCGCAGGGCGAGAAAAGCCGTTTCAAATTTTAAGCTGCGACAGGGTGTACCCATTGGCTGTGCTGTCACCCTTCGCAGATCTCGTATGTACGAATTTATCGATCGATTTTTTAATTTTTCTGTGCCGCGTATTCGCGACTTTCGCGGCCTTTCAATACGCTCATTTGATGGGCGAGGCAACTATACGCTCGGCATTCAAGAACAGATTATTTTTCCCGAAATTGACTACGATCAGATCGATAAAATTCGCGGCCTTGATGTGACTCTGGTCACCACGGCCTCTACCGATGAAGAGGCTTTTGAACTGCTCAACGGAATGGGCATGCCGTTTCAAAATCAAGATTGAATAAAAGAATTAACACGAGGTCAGGTTTAATATGGCTAAAAAGTCTATGATTGCCAAAGCAAAGCGCAAACAGAAATTTGCGGTCCGACGCTATAACCGATGTCACAGGTGCGGCAGGCCACGTGGTTATTTGCGCAAATTTGGGATTTGCCGTATATGTTTTCGCGAGTTGGCTCTCGCTGGTGAGATTCCCGGCGTGACAAAAGCAAGTTGGTAATTGAGGGGGAAGCACACATGATGACGGATCCAATAGCCGATATGTTGACGCGTGTGCGCAATGCATGTCGCGCTGGACATCGCAAAGTGGATATTCCGAGTTCCAGGATGAAGCGCGAAATTGCCCGTATTTTTAAAGAAAGCGGTTTTGTTCACAATTATGCGTATATTGATGACAACCGACAGGGTTATTTACGCCTTTATCTCAAATACAGCTCCGACGAGGAAAGCGCGATTCAAGGGGTGAAGCGCGAAAGTCGCCCCGGTTTGCGAAAATATGTGAGCAAAGACGAAATCCCGCGAATACTCAATGGATTAGGTGTCGCTATTTTATCGACATCACGAGGGGTTTTGACTGATCGTACTGCGCGTCGAGAAGGTGTTGGTGGTGAAGTTATTTGCAGCATTTGGTAGAGGTCTGGAAGGAGTGCATCGTGTCGAGAATAGGTCAACAGCCGATTGACGTTCCAGGTGGCGTCAATGTGCAATTAGGGGACACACAGGCGGAAATAAAAGGGCCTAAAGGGACTTTACAGGTGCCTTTACATCCGCTCACTCAAGTCAATCAAGAGGGCGAATCCCTTTCGGTTACGGTACAAGATCCCGAAGATCGACATCACAAATCTATTTGGGGTCTCACGCGTGCCTTATTGGCAAATGCTATTCAGGGCGTTTCGGCTGGTTTTGAGAAGCAACTGGTAGTTGTTGGGGTGGGGTATCGCGCAGATATGAAAGGGAAGAATTTGGACATCAACGTGGGGTTCAGCCATACAGTGACGGTTGAAGCACCTCAGGGAATTGAATTTAGTATCGATGCCCCGCCCTCTGAGATAGAAAATTCTCAGGCACTGGTTAAGGTCAGTGGGGCCGACAAAGAACTCGTGGGACGCACAGCGGCGAACATCCGAAGTATTCGGCCTCCCGAACCCTATAAGGGGAAAGGTATCCGCTATAACGGCGAATATGTGAGGCGCAAGGCTGGCAAGGCCGCAGTAGCTTAAACTTTGAGGTTGTTTAATGGCAGACAAGCAAATTAAAAAGACAAAGATGCACAAGCGCCGTCAGATGCGTATTAGAAAGAGACTTCTGGGAACGGCTGATCGCCCGCGTCTGACGATTTTTAGGAGCCTGAAACATATTCAGGCGCAATTGATTGATGATGTGAATGGACGTTCTCTAATGGGGATATCCTCAAATACTCCGCAACTCAAAGATCAGTTAAAAACTGTTGAAGGCAAATGCAATAGGAGTCGCGAGGTGGGCAAAGCTCTGGCTGTAATAGCGCAGGAAGCTGGAATTTCGCAGGTTGTTTTTGACCGTGCCGGTTATCTCTATCACGGCCGTATCAAAGCATTGGCAGAAGGTGCACGCGAAGGCGGATTGAAATTTTAATGTTAAGGAGTCGATTTTGGGCAGAATTGAAGCCGCGGGTTTAGATCTGACGGAAATCGTCATCAACAACAGCATTAAGCGGGTCTCTCACGTTCGCAAAGGTGGACGGCGTTTTGCTTTTAACGCGCTTTGTGTAATTGGTGATAAAAAAGGTATTGTAGGCATTGGGATGGGGAAAGCGGGCGAAGTCTCTGAAGCTATTCGCAAAGCTGCTGATGAGGCAAAAAAGAATCTGGTGCGCGTGCCAGTCGTTGATGGTACATTGCCGCACGAGATTATTGGAAAGTTTGGCGCTTCTCGCGTTTTGCTCAAACCCGCCGCACCCGGCACGGGTATTATTGCAGGAGGCGGTGTGCGTGCGGTTTTGGAACTGGCTGGCGTTCAAAATGTGTTGACAAAGTCATTGGGGTCGCAAAACCCCCAGAATGCTGTTAAAGCCGCGATGGAGGGATTGACACGGTTGAAAGATGCGAGAATGTTTGCACTATTGCGCGGTGTAGAAGAATCCGAATTGGTTTCTGTACGGGGGCAGTGATGGGCGAGCAAAAAATACTGAGGATTACACAAATTCGCAGTGCAATTAAGCGACAAAAAAAACAACAACAAACTCTGGATGCGTTGGGAATTCGCCGCATTCGGCATACTGTGGAACACGCTGACTCTCCTCAATTGCGCGGTATGTTGGCGGCTGTTGCACATCTGGTCAAAGTTGAAGAAACATAAAACGCGGGATGTGAGAATGAAACTAGGGAATCTCTCTCCGCCCAAAGGGGCAACTTTTAAGAAGAAACGTTTGGGCATTGGTCCTGGCTCCGGAACAGGTAAAACTGCGGGCAAAGGGCACAAAGGACAGCGGGCGCGCTCGGGATCCAAGCGCAAAGTTTGGTTTGAAGGGGGACAAATGCCCCTGCAGCAGCGCTTGCCGAAAGTTGGGTTTAACAACCCTTTTCGGGTGACCTATCAGGTCGTAAATCTCGACGACCTGGCGGAAAGAGAACTTTCGGGTGAGATTACCCCTGAAGTGCTCAAAAACGCAGATTTGATTTCCTCTACAAAACGCCCTGTGAAGATTTTGGGGCGAGGCGAAATTTCTGCACCATTACAGATTCGGGTTCAGGCGATATCAGCTGCAGCAGCAAAAAAAGTTCTTGCAGCTGGGGGACAAGTTGAGGCCAACATCGGTGGCGCGGCCAAAACCGACTGAGCACGGCTGAGAGGAGGCGGTGTTGCTCGAGAGCGTCAAGAGCGTTTTTAAGATTCCGGAACTGCGAAATAAGGTATTATTTACGCTGGGTATTTTGGCGATTTATCGCCTGGGTGGGCAGATTCCCATACCCGGAATAGACCGGGTTGCTCTGGGTGAATTTTTTGCAGGCACCAGCCAGACGATTTTTGGCCTCTACGACATGTTTGTAGGTGGGGCGTTTACCCGTGCAACGGTATTTGCTCTGGGTATTATGCCCTATATTAGTGCGTCCATTATTTTTCAATTGATGGGTGCTGTGGTGCCATCCCTCCAAAAGTTGCAAAAAGAAGGTGAAGCAGGGCGCAAAAAAATCATTCAATATACGCGGTATGGCACAGTTGCACTGGCAGCAGCGCAGTCTCTGGGCGTGAGCTTTTTTCTGGAAAGCCTTCAGTCGCCAGAAACGGGCCTTTCGGTCGTACTCTATCCCGGGTGGGGCTTCCGTCTGTTGACTGTATTGACAATTACTGCCGGAACCGTGTTTATTATGTGGTTGGGGGAACAGATTGATGCACACGGCATCGGCAATGGGATGTCGCTACTTATTTTTATTGGTATTATTGCGGCATTGCCCTTTGTCGTGCGGCAGGAATATCGGGATTTTGTGACCAATGACAAACCAATTTTGATCGAAATAGCTGTTTTAGTTATCGTTGTTGCATTGACTGCCCTGGTGGTGCTCATCACACAGGGGACGCGTAGAATTCCGGTACAATACGCCAAACGCGTCGTTGGGCGGCGGGTATATGGTGGGCAAAGCACACATATACCGCTTAAAGTCAATACTTCTGGCGTGATGCCTATTATTTTTGCTCAGGCCATTATGTTTTTACCTGCGACAATGGCCGGATTTGCTCCTAATAATGAATTTATGCAAAATTTTGCGGCCGCTTTTACGCCGAGTATGTCCTGGGTGTCATTGCCCTACTGGTCGATTTACTCATTGCTGGTCATTTTCTTTGCCTACTTTTATACCGCCATTGTGTTTAATCCGATTGATCTGGCCGATAATATGAAACGGCAAGGCGGATTTATTCCCGGCGTCAGACCGGGCAAACGCACCTCAGACTTTATTGACCGGGTGCTTACGCGAATCAACATGCCAGGTGCGATTTTCTTAGCTGCAATAGCCGTTGGCCCATACTTTATTATTAATTCTATGGGGGTTCATCCAGGTCTCGAACAAGTGTTTGGCGGCACGGGTTTGTTGATTATGGTCGGTGTGGCACTCGATACTTTACAGCAGGTTGAATCGCATTTGTTGATGCGCCACTACGATGGGTTTATGAAAAAAGGTCGTATTCGAGGGCGCCGAGCCTGATTTATTTTAAATGCTGGAGATTTATTTATGAAAGTCCAATCATCTGTTCGCCGTCGTTGCAATCACTGTAAAATTATTCGCCGACGCGGTGTTGTGCGCGTGATTTGCAAAGTCAACCCGCGACATAAACAGCGACAGGGATAACCTCATAGGAGACGCAATAACATGGCCCGAATTGCAGGTGTAGATATTCCCAGAGAAAAGCGCGTGGAAGTTGCGTTGACATATATTTTGGGCATAGGTTTGAGTACGTCCCAAAAGATTTTGACACAGACACAGATTTCGCCTGATACGCGCGTAGATACTTTGACTGATGAGGAAGTCGCTAAATTGCGCTCAGTTGTTGAAGGCGAATACAAGGTTGAAGGAAACCTGCGAAGCGAAGTTGCCATGAACATCAAGCGATTGATGGATATTGGATGCTATCGCGGTTTGCGGTGGCGTCGGGGATTGCCGGTGAGAGGCCAGCGAACGCGCACCAATGCCAGGACGCGCAAGGGAAAGAAACCCAGTATTGGCAGCCGAAGACGAACTGTATAACAAAACGCAGGACAATCAAAGGAGGAGTCGTTTGGCAGTCAGAAGAGGGAGACGACGGAATAGACGCGTTGAAGCTCATGGCGTCGCACACGTCAATGCCAGTTTTAACAATACTATTGTCACCTTGAGTGATCGTGAAGGCAGAGTTATTTCCTGGTCATCAACGGGAAAAGTGGGGTTTAAGGGGTCTAGAAAAAGCACACCCTATGCTGCTCAGCTGGCTGCTACGGATGCGGCGCGAGAGGCGATGGCAATGGGTTTGCGTCGGGTGGAAGTCTGGGTCAAAGGACCTGGCGTTGGACGAGAAGCCGCCGTGCGCTCGCTACAGGGGGCTGGATTGGAAATTTCAGCGATCAAAGATGTTACGCCAATTCCACACAATGGGTGCCGCCCTCCTAAGCGACGTCGCGTTTAACACAGAAAACAGGGAGATATTGAATGGCGAGATACACTGGCTCGAGTTGTAAATTGTGCCGACGAGAAGGTATGAAATTGTTTCTCAAAGGTGCGCGATGTCAAATGGACAAATGTTCATTTGACCGACGAAGTTATGCGCCCGGCATGCATGGACAAAATATGCGTCGAAAGCCATCGGAATACGCACTTCAACTCCGAGAAAAACAAAAAACAAAGCGTATCTACGGCGTGCTGGAAAACCAGTTTCGCACGTATTATTCAAAAGCCGCTCGCAGAAAGGGTGTGACGGGTGAGTTGCTTTTGCAGATGCTCGAATGTCGCCTGGACAACATGATATATCGTTTGGGTTTTGCGCCATCTCGAAAATCAGCGCGGCAACTCGTGAGACATCGCCACATTGCTGTCAATGGACGAACCGTGGATATTCCCTCATTCCAGGTTTCGCCGGGAGATACTGTGCAGGTGCGAGAAAGAAGTCGCCAGATGCAACTTATTCACGATGCACTCAAGCGCACAGGTGATGGAGGTCAATCGTCCTGGCTTTCGGTAGATAAAGTGAATTTGAGTGGTACGCTTGTAGAATATCCAAAGCGAGATGATATACCGACGCCTGTTGAAGAGCAGCTCATTGTTGAGCTTTACTCCAAGTAATGGACGCGCACCAGGAGCTTTTGTTTATGGACGTGAAAAATTTTCAAATGCCTCGATTTGTACAGATCGATGAAGAAAGCCTGAGTGACAATTACGGCCTGTTTAGTGTTCAACCTCTCGAGCGCGGGTTTGGTGCTACGATTGGGAATGCACTGCGCCGCGTTTTGCTCTCCTCTATTGAGGGGGCAGCTATTAAAGCCGTGAAAATTGAAGGGATTCAGCACGAGTTTACCGTGGTCGAGGGCGTCGAGGAAGATGTGACGGAAATCGTTCTAAATCTCAAGGAAGTTTGTCTGCGCGTGCATACAGATGCAGACAAACTGCTATATGTAAAAAAAGAAGGACCGGGAGAACTCGTGGCTGGCGATCTGCAAGTCGATGCTGATGTCGAAGTGATGAATCCCGATTTGCATATTGCAACACTCGACAAAGACGGTGTGCTCGACATGGAAGTCACCGTTGGAAAAGGCCGGGGCTATGTGCTGGCAGAGGCGAACAAGCAGATAGAGCAGCCCATGGGGACCATTGTGCTGGATGCTGCTTTTTCCCCAATCCGCAAAGTGCATTATGAAGTCGATAATGCGCGAGTGGGACAGCAGACCGACTACGATAAACTTTCATTGGCTGTTTGGACAAACAGCGTTGTGCGCCCCGATGATGCAGTGGCGCATGCCGCGAGCATATTGAAAGACCATCTCGAATTGTTTATCAACTTTGAAGAAGAGCCAGAAGAAGAATTAGAAGAAGTTGTCGATGAGGAAACGCGCCGCATTGCAACACTGCTCAAGAGGCCTGTCGATGAGTTGGAATTGTCGGTGCGGTCGGCCAATTGCTTAAAAGCTGCCAATATTATAACACTTGAAGATCTCGTTCAAAAAACGGAAAACGAAATGCTCAAATTCCGCAATTTTGGTCGTAAATCGCTCAATGAATTGACAGCTATTCTCGAAGATTTAGGCATTGCATTTGGCATTGATGTAAGCAAATATCAAGACGTCGCTGCCGAATCTGATCACATCTCGGTTTTGGACGACGATTTTTAACGAGGAAACCAATGAGGCACGGGAAAAGGGGCAGAAAACTGGGTCGCACGGCGAGCCATAAAAAAGCCATGCTCAACAATATGGCCACATCTCTGTTTGACAAAGGCAAGGTGCGTACTACACTGCCGAAGGCGAAAGAATTGCGCGGTGTCGCTGAACGATTGATCTCTTTTGCCAAGCGTGGCGACTTGCATGCGCGGCGTCAAGTCTTGCGACGCATTCAGAATAAGGTGGTGCTCACAAAGTTATTTGAAGAAATTGGCCCTTCTTATGCTGATCGAAGTGGCGGATATACGCGCATTCTCAAGCTCGGTCCCAGACGAGGTGACAGCAGCGAATTGTGTTTGATCGAGCTGGTGGTCGATGGCACAATATCCGAAACTGATGATGTGGAAACGGAGTCTGACACTTCTGCTGAAGAAGAGGAAGCTGGAGAAGAAAAGAAAAAAGAAGCCTGACCTTCTATGCATTTTAAAAGGGCAAACCGACAGATGTCGGTTTGCCCTTTTTGTTTGTGATTTGAAAGACAAAAAAATTGTAAAAAAACTCAATCTCTCGATATATCGAGAATCTCATAAGTGAGTATGCCAACGGGCACCTGTACATCGACGACCTCGCCAACGCGTTTTCCCAACAGAGCTTTGCCAATGGGAGATGCTGTCGATATTTTATTTTGATCAAAATCGGCTTCATCTACAGTGACCAGCGTGTACTGCATTTCTCTGCCATTTTTTTTATCCTGTAATTTAACCGTTGCACCCAAATAGGCTTTGTCTTTGGGGATTTGGCTTTCGTCGATAATTTCCGAGTTCGTGAGTTTTTCTTGCAATTCGACAATTTTCTTTTCGAGAAATGCCTGTCGTTCTTTGGCTGCGTGGTATTCGGCGTTTTCGCTCAGATCGCCAAACTCGCGTGCCTTTTTGATCGCCGCTATGACAGTTGGTCGTTCTTTGGTTTGCAGACGGATCAACTCAGTTCGAATTTTCTCATACCCGTTTTTGGTTAAGTAAACGCGGTTCATAATAATATCCCATGAAATGAAAAGTCTATCTCGGAAGCCGATACTGGGTTTCGAGATAGACTTTTTTTACACACAGCATAACAGAAAAGGACAACGTGTCGTCTATATGTGTAGAAAGTAAGGCCTTTATGACAAGATGTCAAGTTCAAAACAAATGCGAGGTATATATCGCGTTGTGAAAATAGTTCAGTCTCTTCTTGTTCAATGTGTATATTTGTGTGCAAAGTGATAATTTTTTCTCCGTTGTACACCATTCTGTAGAGGAGCAGATATGGTAGGTGCTGTTTTGGTGACAGGTGGAGCAGGCTATGTTGGCAGTCACGTGGTGCGGCGTTTGTTGGAAGATCACCGCCGGGTTGTGGTGCTCGATGACCTGTCAAAGGGACACCGGGAAGTTGTTACGCTGTTTGAACGGGTGTATGGGCCAGAGCAATTTTGTTTCGAGCATGTCAATTTGCTCGATCGCAGTGCTCTGGCTTCTGTTTTTGATAGTCACGATTTTTGTGGCATTATCGATTTTGCCGCTCGGACACTGGTAGGAGAATCTCAAGATATGCCGTACAAATATTTTGAGAATAATGTGATTGCTTTTCAGAATTTGTTGGATGTGGGCAAAGGATTGCCCATTGTGAAATCATCTACGGCGGCGACGTATGGCGAACCCCGCGCAGAACACATTCCCTTGAAGGAAAATTATCAGCGGAAATGGATCGCTGATGGTGGCTTTGAGAAAAGTCAGTTAATGCCTGCTGCGGTGGATTTTGAGACACTTTTGAGGTGGTATAAAAAACACATCGCTTTCAAACTCTCCGAAGAAGATATTGCGCTACTAAAAATTCCCACGAATGTCTATGGCATTACGAAAATGATGGATGAACGCATGTTGCGGCATGCCGAGGGAGAGGCTGGTGGAAGATATGTTGTTCTCCGCTATTTTAATGCCGCAGGTGCCGATCCTTCGCGGCTGATTGGTGAAGATCACGATCCCGAGACACATTTGATCCCCATTGTGTTGCAAGTGGCTTTGGGGCAGTGCGAACAGATGACAGTATTTGGCGATGATTATGCAACCTTCGATGGCACGGCTGTACGAGATTATATTTCTGTGGTGGAATTAGCCGATGCCCATATTAAGAGCCTGGATATGTTGTTGGCAGGGGGGCGGTCTGCGACGTACAATCTCGGTAGGGGACAGGGCGTGAGCGTGAGGGAGATTTTGGAAGCCGCGCGCGAGGTAACCGGCCAGGCGATTCCCGAAACGATTGGACCGCCGCGAAGTGGCGATCCCGCAACGCTTATTGCCGATGCGAGTCGCATTGAGCGCGATATGGGATGGGTTGCGAGGGAAACGCTACATGAGACGCTGGAATCCGCCTATCACTGGCATCGCCTTCATCCTCAGGGGTATCGGGTTGTGCAGGAGGAGCGATTTAATCCTTTTTGGAATCGGTGGGTCAATATCGCCGCCCATCGCGCAGACAGACCCTGGCGCGGAGAAACGCAGCTTATGGAGGGAGGAGATGATAAGGCTTATGACCCCGAATGCTATCTCTGTCCCGGGAATACGCGCGCGACGGGCGCTGTAAATCCCAATTACAAGGGCGTGTGGACATTCGAGAACGATTTTCCCACGCTGGTATTGGACGCCTATCAAACGCAGGCGCAATTGGGTCCATATCTCTCGCGCACCTCTCGGGGTGTGTGCGAGGTGGTGGTCTATACACCGAATCACGCACAGCGTTTGTCAACGCTATCTTTGGACGCGTTCGTTCAGGTGATTGACGCATGGGCAGAGATTTACGATCGGTTGGGAAAGGAGCCTGATGTTGTGTATCCGCTGATTTTTGAGAATCGGGGCACGGTGATGGGCAATTCTCAGCCGCATCCGCACGGACAGGTTTATGCGTATTGCGAGATTCCGGATTTGATGGTGAAACCGCAATTGGCTATGTTTGAATCTCATCGCGAGAAGACGGGACGCTGTTTTGTGTGCGATGCCAATCGCGTCGAAGCCGAAGATGGACGGCGAATTCTCGTCGATCGCCCCCATGTGCTGGCTTATGTTCCGTTTGCCGCACAATTTCCCTATGATGTAATTATTGTACCAAAGGCACATGTTGCGAGTTTGCTGGATTTGGATGGGGAAGATCGTCGCGATCTGGCAGTGGGGTTGCGCGATGTTCTCGGCGGGTTAGACGAGTTGTTTGGTGCGCCGTATCACTACAGCCTGGCATTGATGCAAGCACCAACAGATGGCGTGGATCGCGGCTATCACATGCAAATTCACATTACGTCGCTTTTGCGGGGACCTGGTTTGCGAAAGCATGTGGTGGGGGCAGATATTTTTGGCAATCTCATCAATCCCTCAGATCCGGATATGACGGCAGAGGAGATCCGGTGGGCGATGCGAAAAGTTGAGAAGGGGTAATTTCGATGTTGCATCCTATTATCACACAGGCGCGAGACGCTTTTGAATCGGTTTTTGAGGGGCAGGCGGATGTCACCGTGCAGGCACCGGGGCGCGTCAATTTGATTGGGGAACACACGGATTACAATGAGGGCTTTGTGTTTCCCGCGGCAATTGACCGCTGGGCGGTTGTTGCTGCGCGGTCGAGAGTTGATTCGCGGGTGCGGATTTACTCGGCGATGCACGAAGAGGTGGCTGAGTTCCGGGTCGATGATGTGTTGGAGGCACTGGGCAATTGGGCAAATTATCCAAAGGGCGTGGTGCGCGAGTTTCAAAAGCTCGGGCATTCGCTGTGTGGTTTTGATGCGGCGATTGTGGGCAATGTGCCTATGGGGGCGGGATTGAGCAGTTCGGCTGCTGTGGAGATGGCGGTGGGGAAGGGGATGGTTGTGTTAAATCACATTGAAATAAGCGGGCCTGATCTGGCTCTTTTGGGACAGCGCGCAGAAAATCATTTTGTGGGTGTTAATTGCGGGATCATGGATCAGTTTATCTCGGCAAATGGCCGGGCAGGTCACGCGCTGTTTCTCGATTGCCGCGATCTTTCGTTTGAGCTTGTCCCTCTTTTTGGCGACGATATTCAGATTGTGATTTGCAACTCGGGCGTGACGCGAGGTCTGACGGATTCGGCATATAATGATCGGCGGTCTGCCTGTGAAAGTGGGGTTTCGCTTCTCGCGCGAGCAATGGGGAAAGATATAAGGGCACTGCGCGATGTGTCGATGGAAATTCTGGATATTTACGGTGGTGCGTTGTCGGAGACAGTGCTGAAGCGGTGCCGCCATGTGATAACGGAAAATGAACGCACGCAACGGGCGGTCGCATTGCTCAAGGATGGGGATTTGTCGGGGTTTGGACAGTTGATGATCACATCCCACGAGAGTTTGCGAGATGATTACGAGGTGAGTGGTAAAGAACTCGATCTGCTGGTAGAAATCGCTCTAAATGTGCTGGGGGTGTTCGGCGCGCGGATGACTGGCGCGGGTTTTGGAGGGTGTACTGTGAATATCGTCGAACGAGATGCTGTACCAGCCCTGACAGATGCGATAAATGAACAATATCCCAGGACAACGGGTTTGACGCCTGAGATTTACGTTTGTTCAGCAGTCAATGGCGCAGAGTTAGTGGAATGAAGGCGATCCCTTGACCTATTTCTCAAAGCTGAGTAAATTTATCACAAGGATGGCGTGAATTAGATAGCCGTGGGGAGTCAAAAAAAGGAGCGTTCATTATGCGATCAATTCCTGTAAAATATGAAAACGGCGTCTTCATACCGCTTGAAACACTGCGGGAAATTGATGAAGGGGTCACAGGAGAGGTTCATATTCAAGAAGCGGACAAAGTGGAAGCGATGAAATCATCTTCATTTTTTGGTCTCTGGAAAGATCGAGAAGACATTTCTGATGGTATCTCTTATGTTCGTAACCTTCGCGATCAGCACAGGTATGAGAAATGAGTGAATTTCTGATTGATACAGATGTTTTGATTG
>JAJEAX010000259.1 GCA_022822565.1 Candidatus Latescibacterota bacterium | reverse complement strand
CATGAGTTGATGCACAAGATTCTCGATCCTGTATGGGATGAGATGTTCAGGGTCTTAAAAGATGGTCGATTTGCCTGTATCAATATTGGCGATGCGACGCGGAAGGTAAATGGTGATTTTTGTTTGTATCCAAATCACGCGCGGATATTGAGTTATCTCTTAAATATCGGGTTTTCAGCACTTCCCGATATTCTCTGGCGAAAACAAACCAATGCGCCCAATAAATTTATGGGATCGGGTATGTTGCCTGCCGGTGCTTATGTGACTCTGGAACACGAGTATATTTTGATTTTGCGAAAGGGGTCTAAAAGAGAATTTAAGACGGAATGCGAAAAACAGAACAGGCGTGAGAGCGCGTTGTTTTGGGAGGAGAGGAATATCTGGTATTCGGATGTTTGGATGGATATTAAGGGTACGGGACAGAGGCTTTCCGATGAATTGTCGCGCTTGAGAAGTGCTGCATTTCCCTATAATTTGGCCTATCGTCTGGTCAATATGTACTCTGTGAAAGGCGATGTGATTCTCGATCCGTTTTTGGGTACGGGTACTACAATTTCGGCTGCGATGACGTCGGGGCGCAATAGTGTTGGCGTTGAAATTGATAAAAGTTTTCATAGTACAATTTGCCCGATGGCGCGACAGATTGTCGATTTTTCAAATGATTATTTGCGGGATAGGTTGAGGAGACATTTCGAATTTGTCGAAGATCGTATTCGGACATCAGGACTGCTGAAATATACGAACAAGCATTATGGATTCCCCGTGGTGACGAGCCAGGAACAGTCCATTTTATTGAATGGCTTAAAGGAGGTGCGAGAGGCTGATGATAATATCTTTGAGGTCACATATTTCGCGAAACCTCAGAGTATATATGACCAGAACAGAAACAAAATGACCATAGAATCCCAGGACAAAAGTGAAACTCAACTCGATCTGTTAAATAGGCAATGATCCCATATCACACACAGGATTATGATGGAAATTAAATTGAAAAATGCCGAGATTCAAGAATACGTGAATGCACCTGCCCGCGAATTTCCAAAGTACACGACCCAATTGATGAATCTCGCAAACCAAAATTCACAGGGTACGCGGTCAAGAGTTGTCGGGCAAATGAGCGAGCTGATTCAGGAATTTCCAGGACAAACTTTTGAGGAATGGGTTATCTGGTATCAAGAACAATACCCCGATGCGATAGATAATGCGACAGATAAAATAATTGCAATGATAGAGAACTTCAGCGTGGTGTTTCCCAAAATTGACCGGGATATGGTGAGATCATGGGTAGAGGATCTGGTTCTTGTCAAGACCTTCACAGGACTCAGATTCCAGGAGGCGATTCTGAAAAAACTGGCCGAGATGAAAGGCTGCGATTACCGTTTGGCAGAACCTTACGAAGAATCCCAGGGCATAGATGGTTTTGTGGGAGAAGAAGCATATTCTATTAAGCCCAGTACCTATCGCTTCCAAAATTTAGCGGAATCCATAGATATAAAAATCATTTTTTACGATAAAAAGAGAGATGGGGTGGTGTTTGAGATTCCAGAGGACCTCTGACATCTTGAAGGAAAAGGAGGGCGTTATGAAAAAAATGACCATCAGAATCGAGCGAATAGCCATAAAAAATTACAAAGGCATTGACGAACTTGAGTTGGATTTTCCGCCACCCAAGATGAGTGGCGATCCAGACATTCTCGTGATGGGCAGTAAGAACGGTCTTGGTAAGACGGCAATTATGGAGTGCTGCTCATTACTGCTTTTGTCAGCCACATTTGAGGAAGATGTTTTCCTTCTGAGAGAACATTATCCAATTTTGGATGTGCCCGACTTGCTGATAAGAGCTGGTTCTGAATGTGCGGAGATTTCAGGTGACGTTGTATTTGGAGAAGAATCAGGTACAGTGAAAAGTCGGATAGATCGTGATGGTGTCGCCAATATGTCCGATAGTTCACTACGAAAAAAGATGCTAAAAAATGAGCTTTTTGTTTCAGAACGAAGTATCTATGAATTTATAAACGCAATTTGTGGCTTTACACCCAACCCCGTAGTTGAGGATACCTTTCTCTTGTTCCATAGTTATCGCAAAGTTCAGGAGGGAAATCCAGAACTCGGTATGATGGTGGAGCGAGACCATTTTCGAGAAGCAAGAAGAGTAAGGAGAGGCCCATTTTACGATTTTCCTATGAGCGAATTTAAGCTGAGAATTTTGCGTTCTATGATGGGAAAGGCACGACTCTTTGAATTAGAAGAAGATCAGGAACTGGACGATACTGTGGGGAAACTCAATGAGTTGATGGAGTTTTACGCAGGTGGCACCATTAGTAAACTCCGTCCGTCTCTTAACAACACAGTCGATTTCCTTATCCAACCAGTGATTGGTGGAGCGTCATTTACATTTGACGGCCTGAGTTCAGGACAAAAAGAAATTATCTCTACTTTATTTTTGATTTGGGAGCATACAAAGGATAGTCCTGCAGTTGTGTTTATTGACGAGCCAGAATTACACTTGAATGCCCAATGGCACCGCAGTTTTGTTACGCATCTTGTGAGATTAGCACCCTGGAACCAATATATCATGGCAACTCATTCTGAAGATATTATGGCCTCGGTTGATGAAAATCAGCGCATTCTCTTGGTGGAAGAATAAGGGGATGGGAAATGCTCAGTGTTAGAACAGGGATTCGTCCGGAAGAAGTCCGTCATCAGGCTCAACATGTTCTCTTTGTTGAGGGTAATGACGAAAACGCCTTGGACCCCACAGTTCTTAAAGAACTTTTTGATCCTCCCCTTCGGATAGAGCCTCTTGGTGCTTCATTTTGGATAAAAAGTGTGGCAGAAGCACTGTACCCTTACCACGATACCTATTATTTTTTAATTGACCGCGATCACCACGACAACGATTTCATAAATCGTTGCTGGGACAATTTTCCAGATTCCGATACACATAACCTGCTCATCTGGAAACGTCGAGAGCTAGAAAACTATTTTTTAGAACCAGACTATCTTGTCCAGTCACAATTTTGTCAGGTGGAAAAAGACGAACTTGAGCAACAAATCCTGCAATTTGCCAACAAGCGATTGTTCCTGGATGCAGCTAACCACGTCATCATTTCTATCCGAGAAGAGCTAAAGGAGAATTGGATCGAGAAGTTTTCAAATCCCGATGAGTTTTCTTCTAAAGAAGTTGCTCTGGAAAAATTGAAACGCACTAACAAATTTGAGCAACATCGCACCAATGTCTCGAATAAGGTGTCCACAGAGGAGGTGGAACGTCGTTTCTATGAATGTCTTGAGTTAATGACAGACGGTCAAGACCAACTCGACTTTGGCCGGGGTGATTGGCTGGATATGGTTCAAGGTAAAAGCGTGCTTACTCAAGTGATTAACTCCGGTAGTTTTCAGGTAAGGACATTAGATGGAACTGCGCTACAGGGAAGCGAAAAACTCAAGGAGACCGTAAAGGATCTCCTCCGAAAGGATGAACAGCCAGCCGATTTTATGGAATTAAAGCGTCTAATTACCAAGCGACTTGATGAGACGGACTAAAAAAGAGGGATGGGTAGTCTTTGAAATACCAGAGGGCCTTTAAGATGTTGAATAAAGAAGATATCATGCCAGTGATTGAGCGGGCACTGATAGAAGATGTAGGGGATGGGGATATTACGACAAAATGGACCGTACCGTTGACAAAGCAGGCGAAGGCCAAAATTATTGCCAGGGCAGATGGCGTGATTGCGGGATTGCATGTGGCGCAATGGGTATTTGAAGCTGTAGAAGAAGCGATTGTATTTGAGGCATATGTCGAAGATGGCGAGCGCGTTGCAGATGGCGATATTTTGGCTGAGGTTTCTGGTCCCGCGCGTGGGCTGTTGACTGGCGAGCGTGTTGCGTTGAATTTTTTGCAGCGCATGTCGGGGATTGCAACGATGACGGCACAGTTTGTTGAGGCGGTAAAGGGGACGCAGACGCGGATTCTGGATACGCGCAAGACGGTGCCGGGATTGCGATTATTAGACAAATATGCTGTTGTTGCGGGCGGTGGTGTGAATCATCGGGTGGGGTTGTTCGATATGGTGCTGATGAAGGAGAATCACATTGAGGCAGCGGATGGCATTGGACCGGCACTTCTTTCGGTGTGGAAAGGGATGGATTTTGAAGGTCGAGAGGTGCCCGTGGAGGTGGAGGTGGAGACGCTATCAGAACTGGATGAGGTTCTCGTTTTAGGCGCGGATCGTGTGATGTTAGACAATATGAGTCTGGATGAGATGCGCGAAGCTGTGGAAAAGGTGCGTCAATTAAAAGGCAAAAAACCCGAGTTGGAAGCCTCGGGCAATGTGTCTTTAGATAGCGTGCGGGCAGTTGCAGAAACGGGTGTGGATTTTATTTCAGTTGGTGCGCTTACGCATTCGGTGAAGGCACTGGATATCAGTATGTTGTTCTGATAGTAAATCGGATGCTATGTCCTGAAAAAATTAAAAAAGCTCGATCGAGAATGTTGAATCGGGCCTTTTTTTATATGATAAAATAAAAAAAGCCGAAGGGATCGGATGTGATCTCTTCGGCGACGGTAATAATATAACAAACTTTACTTTGTTTGTCAAGTTTGTAAATCTTTGATAAACAGTAAGTTAAAGATTGACATTTGGTGTCTATTCGATTAAATTTATCTCCGTTATAATTCTGTCGTCTCCGCAATGCGTGCGGAGGGATTTTCAAAACTCCAATGGAGGGCAATATGGCACAACAGCCGCTCGATGGCGGGACGGGGGTGAGGTGTGTCATTTGCGAGGCGGTTATTTCTGAAGAACGCCTCAAGGCCGTTCCCTATACGCGCCTGTGCGTGACGT
>JAJEAX010000049.1 GCA_022822565.1 Candidatus Latescibacterota bacterium | reverse complement strand
GGTTTTGATTTCAGCTTTGGCCCTGTTTTCTGGTCGCTTCTTCCCGCCTTCATATTTGTGACCCTGGTCGGTGCGATCGAAACAATAGGCGATTCTATCGCCATCCAGAAGGTTTCGTGGCGCACGCCCCGCGCGCCCGATTTTCGCGCGGTGCAGGGCGCTGTCACCGCAGATGGTGTGGGCAACTTGCTTTCTGGCATTGCGGGAACAGTTCCAAACACGACCTACTCGTCAAGTGTTTCAATCACGGAACTCACCGGCGTTGCCGCGCGCGGCGTCGGCGTGTGTATTGGCATCGTATTTGTGACGGCGTCCTTTCTACCCAAGGTGTCGGCCCTCCTTCTGGCTATTCCCAATCCCGTGGTCGGGGCCTATGTGACGGTGTTGCTTGCACTTCTCTTTGTCGTGGGTATGCGGATCATCGTGCAGGATGGGGTAGATTATCGCAAGGCGATGATCGCGGGAATCGCATTCTGGATTGGTGTGGGATTTCAGGATCAGGCCATCTTTGCGGAACATCTCGGTGAGTGGTGGGGAGCGTTGCTCGGCAATGGGATGACGGCCGGAGGCCTCACGGCGATTTTCCTGACGCTGTTTATGGAGTTGACAGCACCGCGCCGGCAGCGCGTGGAGACCGCGCTCACTGTCGAGGCTTTACCGAAGATTATGGCTTTCCTCGAAAAATTCGCTTCGCGCAGGGGTTGGGACGCCGGGATGACGAATCGTCTCTGTCTATCTGCCGAAGAAACCCTCTTGATTCTCATTCAGCAAGGGGAGGACGAACAGGCGGAGAAACGCTTGCTTCTAATTGTGCACAGCGATGGCGGTAATGGCGCGGAACTCGAGTTTATCGCTTCGACGGGTGAGGGGAATATTGAGGACCGCATGGCCTATCTTAGAGAACAGACGGAAGAGATGCCGGTGGAGCATGAAATCTCGCTGCGATTGCTTCAGCATTTCACATCGTCTGTGCGTCACCAGCAATATCACGATGCGGATATTGTAACGGTTCGCGTTGAGGCTCCGGTGGGAGAGAAAAAGTCAAAAGAAGAAGGCGAATAATTACCCAAAAATGTAGAGGTTTAATATGGCGGATTTTAAGACAATGGCTGTAGATGTGGGTGCATTGTTAAAAGAAAAAGGACAGACCGTGTCGGTGGCAGAGTCTTCGGCGGGTGGAATTATTTCAGCAGCACTTTTGGCTGTGCCGGGGGCTTCGGCTTATTTCAAGGGTGGTGGGGTGTGTTATACGGGTGATTCAAAGCAGACATTGATGGCTATTTCAGATGCGGCAATGGGCGAGGCGCGGGCTGCGACAAAGACGCACGCACTGCATCTGGCTCGCGCTGCGCGCGAACGTTTGGGGGCGGATTGGGGCATCGGCGAGACGGGCGCGGCTGGTCCGACGGGAAATCGGTACGGCGATCCGCCCGGTCATACGTGTATCGGCGTTGTGGGGCCAGATATCGAGCGTGCGATTGCGATCGCGACGGGCAGCGAGAACCGGGGCGAAAATATGGAAGTGTTTGCCCGCGAAGCATTAGACCTGCTGGCCGAATGTTTGCAGCGGGATTGATCAAGGAGGGAAATATGGCAGAGTTAGCGCTGTTGGGTGGCGAGCGTGAGGTAAAAGAAAAGGATGATATTTTATGGCCGATGTACGATGCGGCCGAGAGAGATGCGCTTATTGAGGTGCTGGAGAGTCGGGCTTGGTACAATTCCTCGAAGTGCCAGGAGTTTGAAGAGACATTTGCGGCGTTTCAAGATGCGAAATACGGGATCGCGTGTACGGGTGGTACGGTGGCTCTGGAGATGATTTGTCGCGGGGCGGGTATTGGTGTAGGCGATGAGGTGATTACGAGTGCATATACATTTATCGGTACGTGTTCGGGGATTCTAAAAGCAGGTGCTACGGTTGTTTTTTGCGATATAGATCCGGATACCAATAATCTCGATGTGGCGGAGGTCGAGAGCCTTATTACAGATCGCACGAAGGCGATTATGCCAGTGCATTTTGGTGGGTTGGCGTGTGACCTCCAGCGGTTGTTGGATATTGCCGAGCGTCACAATCTCGCGATTTTAGAAGATGCGGCGCACGGGTGGGGATCGACTTATCGGGATCGCGGGCTGGGCAGTTGGGGGCTGGCTTCGGGATTTTCTTTTCAGCAGAGCAAGAATATGACGGGTGGAGATGGGGGCATTGCCCTGACCAATGACGAGGCAGTTGCCGATGCGATTGGCTGTGCGACCAATGTCGGGCGGTCGCGGTATGGTCGTACGGAGGAATCTCGACAATGGGGTGGGAACCACCGGATGACGGAGTTTGTCGCTGCGGTCTTATTGTGCCAGTTGAAGCGCATTCCCGAGCATACGGAGATCCGCGAACAAAATGGGGCGATGTTGACGCGCACGTTGTCGGAGGTTGAGGGTATTGAGCCGATTCACCGCTTGGAAGACGCAACCCGCGTCAACTGGCATGTGTATGGTGCGCGGTATTTATCCGAGGCGTTTGATGGCGTTTCACGCGATGCATTTGTCAGGGCGATACGCGCTGAAGGTGTGCCGGTGAGTACGGGTTACGAAGTGCCGGTTTACAAACATCCGGTTTTTCAAGAGGATTGGAAAGCGCGCGATTACACGCCTTTTGCGTGGACAGATGCGGCACAGGATTATCGCTCGTTGCACTTGCCAAAGGTCGAGCAGTATTGCAGGGAAAGGCTGTCGATAAGCCAGAGGGCTTTGCTGGCTTCTGAAACGCGGATGCGGGATATGTCGCGCGCATTTGTGAAGGTGCGCGAAAATGCAGATAAGCTTCGGGAATGGGAAAGAAGTAATCACGGTTAAAGGAGATGGTTATGTTTGAAAATGCAATTGGACTAAAACAGAAATACCGCAATGGGGAACGCATTATTGGCGTGTCTATGGCACCGAATACACCGCCGGATCGGTTTGATCAGATTATGGATAAAGATGATTACGATTTCGTGTCTATTGACAGCCAGCATACGCCGTTGAGCGAAGAGCGCATTGCGGCGTTTTGCGATATGGCTGCCGAGCGCGATGTGTTCGTGCAGTTTCGGATTAAACACACGCGCAATGCCTATTTGATTGGCAATTATCTCGATTTGGGTCCGTGTGGGATCGAGATTCCGCAGACCGAGTTGGAAGAGACGGTTGATGATGCGTTGCACTATTTTTATTATCCACCGGCTGGAGGGCGCAGTTTTGGCGGGGGACATCGGCGAGGCGCGGAAGGTAAAGAGGCAGAGGAGTACGCGGATTGGTGGAATAGCTTTGGGATTTTGTGGTTGCAGATTGAGTCGGTAGAGGCTGCAACGCGTGGACATTTGCTCGCGAAGGCGGGTGTGGATTGTTTGTCGATGGGTCCGACGGATTTGTCTATGAGCATTAAGGCACATCCGCAACACTGGTTGAAATCTGTGGATGATACGATCGCGTATTTGTGCAGGTCTTTGGAAGGGACCGGCGTGGCGGTCTGTCATCGCAACCGCACACCGGATACGCGTGAGAAATACGCCGATATGGGGGTGACGGTGTTTTTGGAGAGTGCGTAGAGAATTAGGAGGATGTCATGTCTGCTATGCCAGCAAGAGAGATTCAGTTGCCCGATGCGCCGCGAGATGAGGTGAATGCTGCGGATTTTTTTGATCGGGAATCTATGACCTGTGGATTGGAAGAAGCGGTTGCATCGTTGCCAGAGAGCGGTGGTCGGGTGCGTATTCCAGCGGGTACGTATCTTTTGCGCAAGACGCTGTACGTGCCCAGTCGGGTGAGTTTGATCGGAGATGGGCCAGCGACGGTGTTGCGGATTCGGCCTTTGCAGGTGGCTTATCTGTCAAAAGATATTCGCAAAGGTGGTCGGGTGTTGACCTGTAAGACTGAGCCGCCTTTTCGCGTGGGTGAGGGGATTGGGGTTTGCGACGATAAGCACAGGGGATGGTGGGGCACGCACGGGGAGGTCGAGCGGGTTGTGGGCAATCGCGTGTGGATGAGTGTGCCGTTTAATCGGCGATTGTTGGCGTGCGACAATGCCCGGGTGGTGAATTTGTTTCCCTGTATATGGTCAGAGGGTGAGACGGATATTGAGATACGAGATTTGACGATTAAGGGTCCCGAGGATTACGAGGGTGATTGGTGGGATTTTACGTATTCGGCGGTGCATATTGTGGGCTGTGAGCGCGTACGCGTTCTGAATTGTTCGGTGTTTGGATGGCCCAGCGATGGGTTTGGGATTCAGCGCGGTTGCGATGCCCAGGTAGCGCATTGTCAGGCTCATGGATGTCGCGGGCATGGGTTTCATCCCGGAACGGGGTTGGCGCGAAGTGTGTGGTCGCACAATATCGGGAAGGGAAATGGGGGGGATGGGTATTATTTTTGCGCGCGGGTGCATCATTCGGTGTGTAGTGATAGCGTGTTTTCCGAAAATGGACAACACGGGATTGGCGGTGTGGCAAATGGCGGGGATCATCACAATATTGTGAGTAATAATGTGTGTTCGTACAATGGGATGTGTGGGATAGATGCAAATAGAGGGGATGAGCAGGTGATTACGGGGAATTTGTTGCTGAGCAATTCCCGGGCGGAAAAGGGAGAATATCCCGGGATCCGCGTACACGATTTGACGCATTCGATTGTGCAGGGCAATCGGTGTGCAGACGATCAGGAAAAGCCGACGCAGTTGAAGGGTATTGAGGAGAGTGGCGCGAGTGACTATAATATGATTAGTGGTAATCTTTGTGTGGGGATGGACAGGGCTGTTACTGTTGTGGGGAGAAATAGCCGGGCGGAGGGGAATTTGGTTTGATCCGCAGATGAACGCAGATAAACGCAGATAAAAAAAGGACTGAGGACAGATTAGTGTGAAATGTAGGGGCGACCCCTTGTGGTCGCCCGCTTTTTCAGGAGATAAATTATGCTGACAGAAGAGCAAGTGGCGGAGTTTCACGAAAATGGGTTTTTGAATGGGGGTTCGGTGTTGGATGACGCGCAGGTCGAGGTGTTGCGCGAGGAATTGTACCGGGTGATTGAGAATAAAGATCGCGATGATGTGTCGCAGCCGGTTTTGTTGCGCAATTTGGGCGGTAATGATTCGGCGCCGGTTTGGCAGATTGTGAATATTTGGGAGGCGAGTGAGCCGTTTGAGAATTTGATGTATTCAGAGAAAATTGTAGAGGAGATGGCGCAGTTGACCGGGGCGACGGAGTTGCGTATCTGGCACGATCAGATTCAGTACAAGCCCGCTGAGATTGGGGGGACGACCGGATGGCATCAGGACGCGCCGCTGTGGCCGATTATTCGACCGATGACAGAGGTGAGCGCGTGGGTGGCATTGGACGATGTGGATGTGGAGAATGGGTGTATGAGTATGGTGCCGGGTTCGCACAAGTGGGGCAATCAGATTGCGTTTGTGCGGGAGGTAAAGGATTTTGACGCGATGCCGTCGGAGTTTGAAGGCCAACCCATATCGGTGGTGCGCCGACCGGTGAAAAAGGGGGAGGTGCATTATCATCACGCTCTGACCTGGCACGGTTCTCACGACAATCGCAGCAAGCGACCCCGACGCGCGATTGCGATTCACTATATGACGCAGGATACGTATTACGATGCGAGCGGCGATCACGCGATGAAGGAATTTGTAACCGTGGAAGATGGCGAGATTTTGCGGGGAGAACATTTTCCAACGGTGTGGCAGAAGGCAGGTGAGGAGTGAGATGGCCTCACACAAAGACACGAAGACACAAAGATACAAGACATAAAAGGTAGGAGGACTACTCTACTCACGTCTCACGTTTTACGCCTTACTGCCTTTCATACTTTGCGATCTTTCATGGGCATGGCGTAGTGGATTTGTCGGGCGACTGCGGTAAAGCCCGAGCGCGGATAAAAGTTCTGTCCAACGGGATTCTGGTCGAGGGTTTCGATTTTTGCCACGGCCATTTCCTGTTCTTCAAAATAGTCAAAGGCGGCTGTCATCAATGCTTTGCCGATTCCCTGACCCTGGTATTCGGGCAAGACGGCGAGGTTGGGTATGCCGCCTATTTTGCTTTCATGGTCGATGCGCGTGGTGATGTAGGCCGCGACTTTGCCGTTGTCTTCCCAAACAAATATGCCATCGGCATTGGCGGCGACATCCGCGTCTATGTGTTTGGCTTTGCGTTCTCTCCAGTCTGTGTCGGCAAATTGTCCGAAGTTTTTTTCGATATTCTGGTCAATCGATACTCCATCAAAACAGATGACGGTGATTTCTTTGAGGGCGTCGAGGTCTTTGGGGCGGTATTTTCGGATCATTGGGATAAGTCCTTTATGCACCGATGCGGACGAGGGCCAGTGTGAGAAAGATAATGCCGATCACACAGATCCATGTGACGATGAAGCCTATGACTGTTTCTTTGGATGGTTTGCGAATTTCAAGGCCAAACATAATAGCCTCCTCGGAATTAGTTGCGCGATAATTCTAAGATGCCAAAACTGTTTTTGGGAATCAAGAGATTATTGCAAGCACCAGACCATTCGCGGATCGCGACTTCTATTTTGCCCGCGCCTTCCATTTCCGCATTGCCTCCGTTTGATGCATTGAGCCTTTCATGGGCTACGTAGCGGTATTTGAGCGCGCCTTCAAATTTTTTGCCGTCGATGGTGAGGCCCGGCGACAGGTCGTCTGCCGTGCGGTTGCTGATGAGAACAAAAAGGTGCGAGGTGCTTCCGACTGCCTGCGCTTGAATGCCCGGTATTTGTTTTCCTTCGTATTCGAGTTGTCCATTGAGAATGGGCGGATTTTGGATGGAGAGGGCGAATTTAGTGTCCGATTGCGCGAATGCTTCTCCAATTAATTGAAGGGGATAGTAGGTCGCGCGCCGAATTGTCTTTCCAAAATCCGCTTCTGGTTCGCCCCCGTATTTCCAATTGGTTCTCGGCGATGGGGGTGTGATCGGGGAGAATGCGGGAAATCCTTTGCCGGGACCGGCAATTACGTGAAAATTCGCATGGGTAATGCGCGGTTGCGTGAGCATTTTTAAGAAGAAGTCGCCCGCGTACATGGCGTGCAGTTGTGTATTGGCGACCCGGTTTGCGGGGTTGGCGATATTCCACTCTGTTATCCACATTTCCTTGTCGGGGAATAACTTTTTGTAGTAGTCCATGGCGTCGTCGAAGTCGCAGTGAATCCAACCAAAGAGATAACCTCGATATTCTTCTATTTCCTTTTTTCGAGCGGTTCGATACGCATAGACGTGAACGGTATAGGCGTCGTAAAATTGATCCGCAGCCGCCAATGCACTATCCCATTTGCGTTGATCCACGTTTTTTTCAAAGCCGTTCTTGTGGAAGGCTACCGGGCTTGCACAGACCGAGACTTTTATATTTGGATCAATCGCTTTCATCGCCTGTGCATGTTTTTGAGCTTGTGCGATATAGGTTTCGGCAGAGGGATATTTTTCCGCGTACCACGGCAGGTAGTACTCATTTCCGAGTTCCCAATACGCGATCTCGTATCCCTTGTTTTTTGCGTATTGGACCCATCCGGCACTTTCTTCCGGGCTTCCCGTCCACAGGTTGACGACTACGACGGGCGTTATTTTTAGCGCGTTGCACATCTGCATGAAGTCGTCAAATGCAAGTCTCCCATTTCTCCTTTTTCTCAGTCTGACAAAATTACCTCTGTTTCGTCTGTTGAGTTGCTCGTTGCTGGTTGAACTCATTTCACTCTGGATAAATCCAGCTATTTTCCAGTGGTAAAAATTGCCGATTGTGCCTCCGGGAAAACGCAGTGTTTGGGGTTGCAGGTCTTTTGTGAGCGCGACGAAGTTAGAGTCGAGATAACCGTAGTCACCGCTCATCATGTTCGTGTTGAAGCCGTAGAGGCTTTTGGGGAGGGGTTGCGTCTGGTCAGTTTTTAGATGTAGTACGGGATCGGCGGCTTGAGAGGAATACCCCAAACTCGTGTAAAATATCGCGATAAGCAATATGGACCTGAGACGCATGGCGATTCCCTACTCCATAACAACTTTTATACCTGCTTCGCGCAATCTGTGCTCTTGTCCCACAGGTGTGTGGAGCAAGGTGTAAAAGCGGTCGAGTCGCTCTTTGTCTTGCGGTTTGGTGAGTTTGCTGACGATGATGAGTGCGGCAAATCCACCGGCGATGTAGAGTACGTAGCGATAGGGCAATTCCCAGCCGAGGCCGCCAATGTAGATGCCCAGGCTTTCCAAATTGATGATTGTTTGACCGGATATGGCGAATAAGAATGCCGAGACGATCAGGCCCGCCCAGGCACCGGGTGCATTGCACCTGCGCCAGAGAATACCTCCCCAAAATGCAATCCCAAAGAATGCCACGAGCGACCAGGAGAGGCGAATAATTGCGACGACAGAGGTGAAATAGAGCGCGATGATGATGCCAAATACGACCAGGATGAAGGCGACGATTCGGCCCGTGGTGAGGTAGTGTTTGTCGTCGGCTTCGGGTTTGAAGAGGGGTTTGTAAAAGTTTTCGACAAAGAGGGCGGCGCCATCGACCATGAATGAGTCGCAGGTGGACATGACTGCGGCGATCATCGAGGCGAGCATGATGCCGATGAGACCGATGGGCAAGAGGTCGCGCGAGGCGAGTCCAAAAGCGTGTTCGGGGTCGTCGATGCTGGGATAAAGGGCAATGCAGGCTACGCCGGTAAATGCCCAGGCTACGGTGCAGAGGCGTTTGATCATGTTGCCGTATGTGAATCCAACGCGGGCTTCGCGTTCGGTTTTGCCCGCGCCGCCAATTTCCATGTGGTGGGGTTGGGCAATGATGCCGACGAGGGCGTTTATGACGACCATGACGATGAAGAAGGGCGTGATGCGATCGTATCCAGGCGGGGGATCGCCGGGTGCTGCAAGGCTAAATTTTTCAATGGGCACTTGCTGGTGAAGGCCGGTGAAGCCGCCGACGCCGTCTATGACAAAGGGGATGAGGAGAAAAGAGAGGACGATGATGAAGATGCCCTGAATAAAGTCGGTGATGATGGCTGCGGGCAGGCCGCCTAACAGACCGTAGGAGAGGAAGAGGACGGTCATCACACCGATGGCGATTTCGGGGGAAATCGCACCGCCGGTCATGGCACTGGCTGTTTTGCCCGTGCCCAGGAGCATGATGCCGATTTGTATGGCAAAGTAGAGCAGGCCATAGAGGGCGTAGAAATAACCGAGTGAGTTGCTGAATCGGTCTTCAAAGAAGTCCGCTATGGTGAGGTAGCGCAGTCTTCGCCATATTGGCGCGATGAGCCAGTAGAAGGGGGTGGCGAATAAATAGAGCCATTGATACCAGATTCCCGCCATGCCCAATTTGTAGGAGGCTCCCGCTACGGTGACGGCCTGATCGGTGTGGGTGCCGGTGCCAAAGGCGTGCATGATCATAAATGCTTTGCCAAAGCTGCGCCCACCCATAAAATAGTCGCCCGTATTTTTGATTTTGCGGGCGACCCATAAGCCGGCAATCATAATGCCGATTAAATAGATGGCGAGCGTGGCAAAGTCCAGCAGGTGTAGTCCAAGCATATATTTCCTCTCTCAGAACGTATCTTGTTGCGGTGTTGCACCGTCGGCTACGTCGCGTTTCCAGGCATCGATTGCATCGCACATTTGCCGAACGCGGTCGGGTTGTTGCGATGCGAGGTCGTTGCTTTCCGATATGTCCTGGGATAGGTCGAATAGATGCGGCGTGCCTTTTTCGATTACGAGTTTGTAATTGTCGTCGCGCATGGCAAGGCCATTCCAGAACAGTTGTCGGGCACCGGGTTCGCTCTCGTTCAGGAAGGTGGATTTGAGGCTGATGCCGTCAAAGTGATTGTCGGGTGCAGGTGTTTCTGCGAGGTCGCACATGGTGGGAAAGAGGTCTGTGCTGATGGCGAGTTGGCCGGTGACGCTGTTGGGGGCTATTGTTCCGGGCCACCATGCAATGGCGGGGACGCGGTGGCCGCCTTCCCATACGGTGCCTTTGCTCCCGCGCAACGGGGCATTGGATTCGGGATTTTGACGGGTGCCGCCGTTGTCGGAAAAAAAGAAGACGAGGGTGTTTTCTTCAATGCCGAGTTCTCGCACTGTGCCCATAATTTCGGCCAGGCTGTCGTCCATGGCTTTCATCATAAGGCAATAGGTTTCTCGGGGGTCGTCGGGATGAAAGTTTGCTTTTTCCGGGCCGCGAATGGCGGGATCATCAGGTCCCTGCAAGGGGGTGTGTACTGCTTCGTGTGCAACGTAGAGGCAAAAGGGCGTGTCTTTGTGGTCTTTGATGAATTGTACCGAATGCTGGGTGATGAGATGTGTGGTATAGCCCTCTTCTTCGATGTGTTCGAGGCCCTCCCACCAGTCGTACACTTCCATACGGTCGTAGTGCGAGATGTAGTCGATGTTGCCGCTGACGTATCCGCGAAAGCGATCAAAATCGTGGTGCAGAGGATTGAATTTTTTGTCGTAACCGAGGTGCCATTTGCCGAAGATGGCAGAGGTGTAGCCGGCTTTTTTGAGCAGTTTGGGAAAGGTGATTTCAGAGGGGTACAATCCCACATAGTGGTCGGCGCTTTGGGGATTGGCACCGATCACTTTGGGCACGCCTGCGCGCTGTTGATAGCGTCCAGTGAGCAACCCGGCGCGCGTGGGGCTGCAAACAGCACCGCTGGAGTGAAAGTCGGTGAATTTAAGTCCTTCGCGGGCCATTTGTTCCATTGCGGGCGTGTCGATCCAGCCCCCGTACGCGCTGGAATCCCCATAGCCCATGTCGTCGGCGAGTACGATGATGATGTTGGGTTTATTCATACGTCTAATTCACTTCGTTTATTCTAAAGCCGGACACAATGGTGCTGTCCTTGCGTTCCAAAATGTTGTTGGGGTCGATGCGATAGGGGTCGTCTTCTGCGCGGCCCACGGGTTGCATCTGGGTGCTGTGGTAGCCGAAGCGCACGGATTTTCGCCATTCGTTGGTGCGGTTGCAATCGGACCAGTGAATGATCTGGTAGCTAAAGAAGATGACGTCTCCGGCTTTTGCCGGGATCAGGATGGAGTCGATTTTGTCGGGGTGGTACTCATCTGGGGGCAGATGAGGAGAGGTGTCTGGGCCTAAGACGTGAACGAGCGGACCCTTTTTGTGGCTGCCGGGTACCACGCGCAAGCATCCGCTTTCTATTGGGGTGTCGTCCAGGTGGAGCAGGCAATCGACAAAGTCGGGACCGTCGTGCGGATAAAAGGGATAGTCCTGGTGCATGGGAAAAGGCGTGCCGAGTTCTGGTGGTTTGGCATGGAGCACGGTGTGGTGCCACTGAACGGTGTCGCGGATCAGGTCTTCTACACAGCCGACGAGTCGTTCGTTAAAGATGGCGCGCCCCCAGGTTGCGGAGTAGAATTGGGGATTGTGCATAAAGACCGCTTTGGTGTTGAGGCGTTCGTCTTCGGGCAGGTATCGATCGCGCCAGGGTCCCCGCCAGCCAATGGTCTCATTGCCCCAGTTTTCGATGATGCGCACCATTTCCGAGCCGAGTTCAGCGGTTTCTTCAGGGGTAAAGAGCGCTTCGCATTTGAGATATCCATTTTCGTGGTAGAAGTCGATTTGTTCTTGTGTCAACATGGCGTCCTCCAAATATAATAACGCAAGAGAACAAGGGATTTGCAAGGATCTCCCCCAGTCCCTACGTCTCCCCGTTCTCTTGCGTGATTTTTTTCACAATTGCATTGGCCCAATATAGCATGATAGGCGCGTTGAAAAAAGTAAAATTCTGCGTTTTAGACCCTCATTTTTTGGGAATTTGGATGGCCGCATTGGGAAAAACGGCAACGCGGGCATTATCGGGCAGTTTTACAATGAGTTGGTTGAAGAGCGTGTCCCAATCGCGGAAGAGGACACCGTCGGAGTTGCGTTTGTAAAATTCGTCAACCGGAAAGTTTTCAGACCACATCAGGGTCTGGTGCGGACCTTCGATTTTGGGTTCGGGAAGTTCTTGCTGGGGCTGTTCGGATTTTAGTTTGCAAAACCGCGCGTAGTCTATTTCGTCGTATAGTCCGTGGTGACATATGCCATCGGTGGCGGGATTGATGGCGACTTTGTAGGCGTTTTTGAACAGCCGAAGCGGCCAGAGTGCTTTGCCGGCTTGAACGGGGTCGTAGTCGAGTGGATAGCAGTTGGCAATGACGAGGTCAGGCTCTGTTTCTGGTGCTTGAGTTGCATAGGTTTTTCGTGCGAATCGGGCGCCGGTGCGCTGCGCCTGTATGAAGTCGCCCACAAATACACCGGTGATCCGGCGTTTGCGGTTGAGTGTTACATTGACGACGGCATCGAGGCCCAGGACTTTTGCGACTGCTTCGGCGGCGTCTCGGTGGTCTGGCTCGTCGCCCTGTCGTTCAATATTGGCATGTCCTCGATTTGCGTAAAAGGTGTGAAAGTAGAACATGGTGGCAAAGCCCGATACGCCCGGTACGATGAGTTTGGCACCGCCGCCAAAACCCACGTTGCCGTGGGGATAGATGCCGCCTACGCAGAGCTTGAGGTCGGCATCTGCGACAACTCTGTCGATGTAAATGGGAAGGCCGCTGTCCAGACTGCCCAGGGCGCGGAGGTCGCCGCTCATGAAGTTGTGGTTCGTGACTTGATATGCGCGGGCGATGTTAGCCCCCACTTTTTTGTCGATTTCTTCCGCGTCGATTGGGCGGTGAGAGCCTCCACCTACGACAATGCGGATTTGGTTTTTGGGTATGGCGTCGAGTTCTTTGAGGACATAGGGGATGAGTTCGGCAGCGGGTGTGGGACGACTCAGGTCATCAACGATGATTGCGGCGCTGTTTTTCCCTTTGGCGAGTTCTGAAATCCGCGGTGTGCCGATGGGGTTGTCAAAGGCGGTTTGGATCTGTTCTGCGGTGACTTGAGGACATTCCTGTGGACCAAAGGTTTCGACTATCCAGCCTTTGGGAAAGGTGAGGGTGAGGGCTTCATCACCCGCCCAGGCACGGGTGTGTATTGTGGCGGTGTTGTTCATCGCGGCCTCTTTTGTTTTTGTGTGGTTGGATTGGGGTCTCGTTTGATGAAGCACATTATAAAACACTGATGTTATGTACACAAGAACTTTGCAGTGAAAAAAGTTGACTTGATCTATTTTTTGAGGAATGATCTAATGACGGTGGGCTGGCAGGCAGTTAGAACTGCGGGAGCCAATCCTGTGGATTCCCTGCGGGGTGAGTAAAAATCTATTGATATCAGTAGGCATACAGGATTTTGAGCTTTTCCATTCAGATTTGGAGCAATCTGTCGATCGCCAGAGCCGTTATCGCGACATGGTATTGAGTAGTCTCCATCTCTCGTCATCGCGGCAGGGGGTTAGCCGCGATCCAGTGATTTTCGCCTGTCATCGTGGCATGATGAGAAGTACATATCTTTCACCAAATCACTCATTTATTGCTCAAAATGTACACTTTTTCCGTCAAGGCTTGCGCTCCGCTTCAACAGACGATCCTGAAATTCGAGTTGTGAATAATAGCTCAATACAGCATATTAAATGCATAATGAGATGCCTGGATCTCTGTCGAGCCTCCTTTTATCGCTCAATTTTATGATCTTGGCCTGATATTTGCTTGGGTCCTGACTGTTGCGTTCGTCCAAAGTACGACCAACTCTCAGACCTGAGGCCTCTCTTATGGCAGACATTGAAACTATATCTAGGCCGAAATTGCATTAGAAATCTATTTTCTCTATACTTATATAGGGAACATAGAGAGAAGAGAAAAGGCACAATAGAATGGCGGAGAAAACAGACGAAGAAAGGGTGTCGATTTGGAGCACTGGAGATACAGAAAGAACATGGCTGATAGCTTTAGCAGCACTGTTCTTTGTCTCTTCTCTGGCACTGGTCCTTTGGTACAATTGGAACAAAATTACCAAACCTGATTACGATGCAATTATTACGGTAATCAGTATTATAGGATCCATAGGTCTCTCTGCTATCACTCTATCATTCTTCATTATAGAGGGGGTAAATCTCATGATCGTCCCAGTTCAAAAAATCCGTGCTGAGACTGAAAGGTATCTTGAAAAACGCTTCCAGGATGGGCAAAGAAAAGGACATGAGGAAACCATTGCTATCATAAAAAAAATGCATCCGGATATTGATATAGAAGCCATACGCGCTGCCTTAGAAGACCAAAATGGGAATACAACAAACGGTCAGTGAGTATAAAACACTTTACCCAATAGCCCGTAAAGCCCACGAGCTTTAGCCGTGGGATAATAAGGGCTTCCATTTGAGCTTTAGCGTATATATGCACCTTGACCTAACGCCGAAAAATGAGGACATTATCAATGTCCTCTAAAAAGAAAACCAATAGCCTTTTTTGTGTCTATAACAGCCCGTTTTGGTCTGATAGCTATTGGCTTTTAGAGGACAACTGTAGCGGGCTTTTTTCTATGGTGGTTGTCCATGTATTTGACCTACAAATACAAGCTGTATAGTCGTTGTGACCGCAACAAATATCTCCACCGAGATATAGACGCTTTTGTAGGTGTGTATAACCACTTCATTGCTCTGCACAAGCGATACTATCGCCTGTTCGGCAAGTATCCGGGCAAGTACAGGCTGATGCGCCACTTGTCGAATCTGAAGAAGACCGTTCGTTTTTCTGCCTGGTGCTTATTGCCTTCCCAGGCGTTGCAGAATGTGGTAGAACGCATAGACTTTGGCTATCAGAAGTTCTTTGCCAAAGACAATAAGCGTCCCCCCCAATTCCGTAGTTGGTTCAAATACAAGTCCTATACACTCAAGCAAACTGGCTACAAGTTTCTTGAAGGCAACAAGGTGCGTATAGGCAAACGCATATTTCGGTATCACAAAAGCAGAGACTTCAACAAAGACAGTATCAAGGCGGTCACAATCAAGCGTGACCGTGTAGGCGATCTGTGGCTGTGTGTTGTTGCCAAAGCAAAAGGTATCAAGTCATTCATTGTCAAGACGGGTAGAACCGCAGGCTTTGACTTCGGCTTGAAAACATACCTCACGGCCAGTGACGGCACACAAATACAATCGCCTCTGTATTTTTCTCGCAATTCTCGTAAGGTCAAGCAAGCCAACCGTAATCTTTCTCGCAAGGAGAAGGGGAGCAACAATCGCCACCGTGCAAGGAAAGACCTTGCCCATGTGCATCGGCGTATTGCTAACCAACGACGAGAATACCACTGGTGGCTTGCCCGCCAACTGTGTAAGCAATACGACATCATGTGCTTTGAGAAACTCAACATTAAAGCCATGAAACAGTTGTGGGGCAGAAAGGTCAGTGACCTCGGCTTCTTTGATTTTCTCACCACACTCAAGTATGTGGCACAAAAGACAGGCAAGAAGGTTGTGCAACTCAACCAGTGGCTGCCCACTTCTAAGACCTGCTCTTCCTGTGGCACAGTCAAAGAAGACCTTGAACTGCGAGAGAGAACATTTCGGTGTGGCTGTTGTGGTCTTGTCATAGATAGAGACCGCAATGCTGCAATAAACATTCACAGGTGGGGGCATCCACCTATGGAGGAGGCGACGTAAGACGTGGCTTGCACAGCACGCTATCGCTGATGATACCACAATCCCCGATGAAGCTACAAGAATCCCACTGGCTTCAGCCGTGGGAGTATGTCAAAAAGAGAAGCCCACATGGAATACAACTAATCCATTTCCCCTGTTTGCCTGTCATCGTGGCAGGGTTTAAGCCGCGATCCAGAACCAAAAGGGGAGAGCGCCATCATTTCTCAAAAGACGCCTTACTGATATACTATACCCCACCTTTGGACTGCGCTTGGTAGAACTGTCCCTCCTTCCCTGCTGTGGCTAAATACTTCTTCACCGCGTCAAGCGCAGTCCGAGGTTCGCCTGCCTTCATAGCAATCTGTACATATTCAAACGACATCTGAGTTGTCTGCAAATTGCGATGGCCCAGTAGCCAGCGCACTGTGCCAACGCCCACGCCGCTATTCACCAGTTCCGTATGTCTTGGATGATTCTAAATCCCCGTTCCAATGATACCAGACCCAATGTCCAGACCTCTCGCCGTTCGTCCAAAATGTTTTTATTCTTACACTCCCATCTGGAAAATAATGGACCCATTTTCCATGTCTCTTGTTGTCCACATAGGAACCTTTTGCCTCTACACTCCCATCCGGAAAATAATGGATCCAATCTCCATGCTTTTTGTCGCCCACATAGGGGCCTTCTTGTTTTATAATCTGATAATAATCGCTGGGATATTTCCAAGTAGGCAGGTCAATGCCGTAGGTGCGTCTAACGACCCAGCGTCCGTGCCTCTTGCCCTCCACATAGGGGCCTTCCTCCAATGCTTCCCGGTGCGTGTCTCCATATCCAGGAAGAGCCCGGCGTCCTTGCCAACTATACCAGTATTCGAACCACCTATGCACTCCATAGATAAGATGTTCTCCCTTTACACCTTTGTCCGAAAAATAATGGACCCAGTCTCCGTGCCTCTTACCATCTATATAGGGACCTTCTTCATCTATGAGTGAATCAAGATGAGTGATCCAATATCCGTGTCTCTTGCCCTCAACATAGAGGCCTTCCGATACCCGCAACCATGTTTTCCCAGGGGGTGATTCGTACCACGTGCTGTCCTTGTAAGACTCGACCCAATGCCCATGCTTCTTACCCTTCTGAAACTGTCCCCTTTCTTTTCTTGTTACTTTTTTTACGGAATGAGCATTTTGGGCAAAATAAGCGTCACTCAAAGAGTCCCCGATGAGTGTTCCCTCACCTTGGGCAAAGCCGCCGGAACACTCACCAGACCAGGCCATGTCAGGGTATATTTCAGGAGAGGAATTCCAGAAATAGCATGAAGAATGGTTGGCCAATCCGGTGAGTCCAAATTCAAACTTCTCAAGCTCCTTCTCAATATTGATTAACAACACCAGTGCCTCCTCGTAGAACGCGCCTTTCTGTCCGGCTGATAGATACTTGTTCACTGCGTCAAACGCGGCCTGGGTTGAGCTTGTTGAAAAGGCAATCTGTGCATACTGGAAGTGGAATTCGTGCGGCAATGTAAAACTGCGTTCTTTTGCCAGCGCGATGATCTTTTCTACCATGTTGAGAGCAGCTTTATATTTTTCTTTTTCAAGTCGCTGTTCTAACTGAATCCGATATTTGTCAGCTATGACCTTTGGTGGTAGTTGGGCAGATGCAACTGTGAAGAATCCCAACACAACTGTTAATACAACAAAAATACGCCACATACTGAATCCTCCCCCTTCTTGCAGTCTTAAGCACAGAATGTCTTGTACTGATAACTTGCTTTACGTGTGCCTTCTACCTCTATAGTCAATGTTCTCTTCATCGCGTCGTGCTGACGCTGATCATTGCTCTGATGACGGTGGGGTGGCAGGCTGTCAGAACTGCGGGCGCTAATCCTGTGGATTCCCTGCGGAGTGAGTGAAAAGCTATTATCAGGTATTTGCCACAGTTAAATTTTCTCTTTTGATATATGTCATATTTGACATATATTCCTTTTATGAGTCCTTCTGACAAACCTCTTGTATGGCTTCACGGACAAATCAAGACACCCCCATTTTCTTCAGCGGCGAGAATCGAAGCAGGTTTTCTTCTGAGGAGTCTTCAAGCCGGTGAACTGCTTTCAATGCCTCAAGCCAGACCAATGCCCTCTATTGGAAGACATTGTTACGAATTGAGAATTCGAGATCAGAATGAGACCTGGCGAATTATCTATCGCATTGATTCGGATGCCATCGTCATAGCAGAAGTTTTTCAAAAAAGGACTCGTCAGACGCCCAAAAGAATTATTGATATTTGTAAAAGACGGCTACAACACTACGATTCGATAGGATGACTCATGAATACTAAAAAGAAAGAACTTCTCGAGGCTGCTGGGTGGCGTGTGGGTTCAACAGACGATTTTCTGGGTCTGACCGACGAAGAAGCCGCTTACATTGATCTCAAAATCACGTTGAGCAAGAAAGTGCGTCAATGTCGCAAGCGAGAAAATTTGACCCAAACACAACTGGCTAAGTGTCTCCAATCCAGTCAATCTCGTGTTGCCAAAATCGAAACGGGTGATCCCTCTGTTTCTGTAGATCTATTGATTCGATCCCTTTTCGCGCTTGGGGTCACCAAATCCGATCTCGCCAAAATGCTCTTATCGCAATAGATCGGTCATTCAGGGCGGTTATATTGAAGATCTCCTCGATGTGCTGGAGATTCGATTTGATCTCCAAGTGTCGCACCCCCTATCTGCTCGCATAGCCGCCATCGACGATTTACAACGCCTCAAGCAGTTGCACCGCGCGGCGATTCAGGTGGCCAATCTTGAAGCATTTGGGCACCTGTTAGATCAAGAACAGGACTAATCCATTTCCCCTGTTTGCCTGTCATCGCGGCCCCTGCTTAAAGCATACAGGGGCAGGCAGGGGGTTAGCCGCGGTCCAGAACCAAAAGGGGAGAACGCCATCATTTCTCAAAAGACGCCTTACTGATATACCCATACTTGTCGCCAATTTTCACAGCAGCCAGACCTTCTGAAAAAAATCGAGCATAGTCAAATTGCGGTTTGATGACAACTTGTCCGTCCTTATTGATATACCCCCACTTATCACCAATTTTCACATCAACCAGGCCCTCTGAAAAACGAATTCCAGCATTGTCAAATTGCGGATTAACAACATATTGTCCTTCCTTGTTGATATACCCATACTTGTCGCCAATTCCCACACAGGCCAGACCTTCTGAAAAAGACCAGGCATTGTCAAATTGGGGATTGATAACATATTGTCCTTCCTCGTTGATATACCCATACCTATCACCAATTTTCACAAGAGCCAGGCCTTCTGAAAAACCTCGAGATCCGTCAAATTGGGGCTGGATAACCAATTGCCCTTCTTTGTTGATATACCCATAATTGTCTCCATTTTCCACACAAGCAAGGCCCTCTGAAAAATCCCCACAATAAAAGCTATATTCAAATTGCGGCTGGATAACAATCTGCCCTTCCTTGTTGATATACACATCATCACCATCAATGGATACATAAGCCAAGCCTTCTGAAAAATCCCCACAATAAAAGCTATATTCAAATTGCGGCTGGATAACGACTTGTCCTTCCTTGTTGATATACCCATACTTGTCACCAATTTTCACTTTAGCCAGGCCCTCTGAAAAATCCTCAGCATCGTCAAATAGCAGGTTGATAACATATCGTCCTTTCTGGTTGATATACCCATACTTGTCACCAATTTTCACTTTAGCCAGGCCTTCTGAAAAAGACCAGGCAATATCAAATTGGGGGTTAGCAACATATTGTCCTTCCTTGTTGATAAATCCCCATCTGTCACCAATTTTCACTTTAGCCAGGCCCTCTGAAAAATCCTCAGCATCGTCAAATTGCGGCTTGATAACATATTCGACCTCGCCCTGTTGTGCATCGGAGCTTGAAAATAGCAGTGTTGAGAAAATCAGGATATATAATATCTTGTTCATCGCTGCACCTTCCTTTACTGTGATAGAGCTTGTCCCATTAAATGTCAAACGGCACACCGTTAGAAATCCAGAGACAATCCGAATGCCAATCCCACATTATATAATATCTGCGTCGGAATGTCGTTCACAGTGAGATTAGTGCTCGAATCAATCTTCTGATCTTTCACAAATCCACTATTTTTGTCTATCTCTGTTCCACGACTGATAACTCCACCAAAAGTGAGGTTCACGCCGATACCGCCCTCCGCCCTTCGCCACGTCAAGCCCACCACGAGATCGTCGAACGGTTGTTTCCCAACCTGGAATCCTACGGACAGATATGGTCCCCAACATCCCTTACGTAGCCAACCGGACCAAGGCTTGAGATTTAAGAAGGTAACAGGCGACTGAAACAGTCGCCATTGTTCCTCGGCATCCAGCAACTGGAGTTGCTGTTCGTACTGTGATTGTCCATTCTCTGTCTTTGATATATCATTCCCCTTGGTGATAGCGACAGTTGGTTTCGCGACGTTTGTGATCACGAGACCTTGCGACACTGTGAATCGAGGTGGAGGAGTTCCAATTCGAAATATCCACGGCCCTGACGAGGCCAGGTCTTCACCATTCTGGTCTTTTGTTTTATTAAAAGCCACGATGAGATGACCACCCGCCACCAAGTCGTCTTTCACCGGCAATAGTTGTAAACAGATTGTATTATTAACTTTAGAGACGGCAAACTGTCCCGTTTTAGAACTTGATTCTTCTTCTTTCGAGGTGGTCGGCATAGTTAATTTTGTGAGATTTTCCAAGAGTACCTTTAGTACGTTGATGCTCTTGGCCTTGCCCATCACAGTATACTGAATCCCCGAAGCTGTAGAATCGCATTGTGTGGTGGCACCGCATTGCCATTTCATGATTAATATCACGTTGTCAGTTGGCCTGATCTCGAATTGATGTATCCTCGTCTTCGTCTTGTCACTGTCGCCTTTCCCGTCATTGTTGTGTACAAGTATAGTATCGACTCTAATCTGGGGACGACAATCTGTCTGTCCCTTTCTGAAGTCGTATATAATCTCCACAACACGGTTTTCAGCCGCCTCTAAACCCGAGTCTAAGCAAAGGGCTAGAAAGACGCCTCCGACTGTCAACCACCAAGATTTCATCTCCATCCTCCTTGTATTTGAATGTTGTTCGTATGCTGCGCTCCGAAAAGCGTTCGATACGCTGGCTTTCCGTTTTTATACTGATTGAATTCCCCAGCTTATACCCACATAGCCTATCCTTAAAGGTTTAATCAAAGAGGCCAGCTATTTCAGCACAGACTTTGGTAAGCCAAGGTCATTCATTTGTGATTATTTTCTTGCTCTATGAAGTGTATAGCGGCTCGACAGAGTACTATGACGTGCCAGAGCATTTGATGGGTATTCAAAAGTCTAACTCCTGAAATCCTATCCAATAACAGGAATGTTCAAGGGGAAAATTCCTCGAACGTATCACATGAAACCTCTCTCGAAAAAAATCGTAACCCCCAAAAACACCACCCCCTTCCTTCCCTATAAAATGGACAAAAAGGTGAAGCCCAAAGGATCAAAGATCCCGGGCAACTCGAAAACCGAGGCCGCGGAACCGATAGCCGGAGGACTTCAAGCTGCGAGACGCAGAACGCACGTACTCCGGAGTGAAGTACCACGGACCACCACGGACCACGCGATCGTTGCACTCCTCCTCATCCCGCGCAGAACCGTCTGTAGGTGCGCCCTCATAGCTGTCATTCCAACAGTCCTGTACCCACTCCCCCACATTGCCGTGCATATCGTAAACACCCCAGGCATTGGCTGCGAATGATCCCACAGGCGCAGTCTTATCCCACTGATCGCCGCAACCCAAGCAATTGGCACGGTTGACACCGATGCTGTCCCCCCAGCTATATGCTGTCTCTGTGCCTGCTCGCGCCACATACTCCCATTCCGATTCGCTCAATAAACGGTATGATTTACCCGTCCGGGCAGACAACCAACGCACATAAGACTGGGCATCGTCCCAACTCACATTCATCACGGGACGATTCCCGCGGCCCCAGCGCATATCATCCGGAATATGGTTTCCACAACCTCCTGCATCCAGACAAGCATACCATTCGGCAAATGTTACCTCATATACACCCACCGCAAACCGGTAATTTATACGCACCCTATGCAGCGGTCTCTCACGTTCATGATGACCCGCCTCACCCATGGAAGATCCCATCGTGAACCTTCCCGATGGCACGACCACCATCTTTGGGCATTCATCACAATCTTGAAATGTCTCGCCAGGTGAAGGCGTACTATCCCCACTGTCCTGTTGGGACCAGAGGGGAAGGCTCAGAAGAATGAATACACCTATACAAATACAGTGACGATACATCTTTAGATCTCCTTTCTTTATTTTTTTTCCATGATCTTAGCGTAGGCTTCAGGACTGTGTTTGCGGATGATGTCCAGGATGCTGCTCGGATTCACGCGCAAATGATGAATATCAAACCCGTTATTAACGAATACTTTCTCTTTTTTGTGATAACTCTACAGCATGCGGCGAAACGCCTCTTTAGCCTGCTTTCCGTCCATATAATCATCTTTCGACAATTCGTAAGAGCTAAAAAGATCGGGCAACTCGAAAACCGATGCTGCTGAACAGGAAGCCGGGGGTGCTCCTGTAGCGATGCGCCGAACGCAGATCCCTCGGTCCGCTGTCCCACGCACCACTACGCCAGATGCGCCTACCGCACTCCTCAGACTCCCACGCAGAACCATCAGCAGGTGCGCCCTCATAGCTGCCATTATAGCAATCTTGAACCCACTCCCACACATTCCCGTGCATATCGTAAACACCCCAGGCATTCGCCGCGAATGATCCCACAGGCACCGTCTGTTCCTTACCATCCCAGGCACCGCCGCAACCTCTGCAATTGGCACGGTTGACACCTATGCTGTCCCCCCAGCTATATGCTGTCTCCGTACCTGCGCGCGCCACATATTCCCATTCCGCTTCACTTAATAAACGATACGAGTTACCCGTCCGGGCAGACAACCAACTAACATAAGACTGGGCATCGTTCCAACTCACATTGATCACAGGACGATTCTCGCGGTCCCAGCTATCATCTGGAATATCCGGAAGATGGTTTCCACAACCTCCTGCATCCATACAGGCATACCATTCGGCAAAGGTCACCTCATATACACCCACCGCAAACCGGTAATCTATACGCACCCTATGCAGCGGCCTTTCATCAGAAGGACCCCTCTCACGCGCGGGTGATCCCATCCTGAACGCTCCCGATGGCACAACCACCATCTTTGGACATTCATCACAATCTTGAAAAGTCTCTCCGGGTGAAGGCGCACTATTCCCGGTGTTCTGTTGTGACCATAGAGGAAGGCTCACAAGAATCAATACGCCTATACAAATACTGGGACGATACATCTGTTTCTCCTTTCATCATTTGACCTGCTTTATTCACCAGGCTCTTTCGACGATGATGCGCGCCTTCGATCCGGCTCCTCCACGATGACGCCAGACCTGCGTTTCCGTATTCTCCCCAGTAACGCGGATCTCGCCCGTGTTTTCGTCTCTGTAGCTACAGTCCCCCTTGTATCCCGTGCCGTTGATGGCTGTCAATTCCACTGCATAGCTCTCGCCTGACCAGACCGTCAGATTGTAGCAGTCCCAGTCGTTGTCAATTTCTCCGAAAAATATGGTCCTGCCATCTACATCAACGCTGATCTTATCCCCATCTTCGCACTCGTGGTCCCGCACGCAAATTTTCAAGGTCCCCGTAGATCCCTTAATTTTCATCGAAAAGTCCTGGATGGCTTGATCACTACTGCCGACCTGACCTCCGTAGGCATAAATGTGGCCCCCGTAGTCTGCCACCCACATAATCGTTCCATCCGACCAGATCCCTGTGGGGCGGGTGTTTCCCATGGCGAGATCGAAGTCCTTGTTCCGGTCACGAGCTTTGGATCTCATGTTGTAGGCATAAATCTTATGCCGATAGCCGTCTGCTACCCACATGGTCGTTCCGTCCGACCAGATCCCGTCAGTGTCTTGTGTTCCGGCGGCACTCAGCGTATTGAAGTCCTTGTTCGGATCATGGGCTTTAGATCTCATATTGTAGGCATAAATCTTATCGAAATCGAAAGAGCTTTCCTTCACCCACATGGTTGTCCCATCCGACCAGATTCCTTCAGGAACTCTATTTCCTGAGGCGAGTTCGAAGTCCTTTTCCTGGTCCCGTGCTCTGGTCCTCATGTTGTAGGCATAAATTTTAGCGTCAGGAAAGTCCACCACCCACATAGTCGTTCCATCCGACCAGATCCCTGCAGGGGATTCGTTTCCTGCGGCTTTCAGTGTATTGAAGTCCCTACCTGAATCACGGGCCTTGGTTCTCAGGTTGTAAGCATAAATCTTAGCGCTCCTGTCTGCCACCCACATGGTCGTCCCATCCGACCAGATTCCTGTAGGATTTTTGTTTCCGTAGGCGAGCTTATCGAAGTCCCTGTCCGGGATGTGGGTCATGTCGCCAGACGATGCTGGACCTGTCAACACAAACACCGAACAAATGGTTATGATAATACGGTTCCACATAGATACCTCCCTTTAGATACTTGTTTCCGGCTCACACGCGATGTTGGTGGATCTACTGATAAAGCCACACGCGCATACTTGAAGAAGTGAAATGCACTGATATGGCATTGAAAATGGGGTAGAAGAGAAGGGCGACAGAAGTATGCTTAAAATCCCATCTATCGCCCTGGGCCGGGCTGTTGAGGGATTCGCCCGGCAAATTCTCTAAGTGAGGCGTTCAGGACCTGGTTTCAAACCCGTGTTTGATGCTGCTCTTTGAAGTCTAAATCTTCTCTTTTATGGCATTGAAAATGTAGATATAGTGCAAAAAGCGTGCCACTGTGGATAGAATCCAAATAAATACTCATAAAGTGTTATTTTTATTTGAGATAAAATTTCTATATCAACAAAAAAACCAGCCCGAATTTTATATCCTTTGAACCGTATATGGTTCAAAAAAATTCAGACTGGCTCTTATGTTATTGATTAATAAAAAGTTATATATAAACATCCGTATATGGACTTTATCCATATACGGACGGTGATCAGGAGCGCTTGATACCCAGTTTTTTCATTTTGTTATACAGGGTAGAAGGCGGTAATCCCAGCAGCGTCGCCGCGCCTTCAGTTCCCCTTATTTTCCAGTTGGTCGCTTTGAGCACTTTCAGGATATAGCGTCGATCAAATTCATCTAAAGGCACGATTTCCCGGTCTGGAGAAACAGGAGCGCTACTGTTTATGAGGCCGATGTCCGCAACTTCTATTTGAGACCCCTGACACACGATGACGGCGCGGTTTATCGTGTGTTCCAGTTCTCGTACATTGCCTGGCCAATCGCAGGCTTGCAGCACTTCTATAACCTCTATCGTCAAAGGTCCGATTTGCTTGTTCAGATGTGTCGCCATGCGATGCTTGAAAAATTCGGCAAGGTATGGTATATCCTCCTTGCGCTCGCGCAGGGGCGGCAAATACATCGGAAAGGCATTGAGGCGGTAATAAAGATCCTCCCGGAAAGCACCTGTGCGGACCATCTCTTCAAGGTCGCGATTCGTCGCTGCTACAATGCGCGCCTGCACCTTCAGCGTTTCGCTACCCCCAACGCGCTCATAAGTGCCCTCTTCCAGCAAGCGCAACAGCTTGACCTGCGTTTCAAGAGCCATATCGCCGATCTCATCTAAAAAGAGCGTGCCACCCTTCGCCAGTTCCACCCTGCCCAGTCTGCGGGAAATCGCACTGGTAAAAGCCCCCTTCTCGTGACCAAACAACTCACTATCGATCAACGCTCCGGGCAATGCACCGCAACTGACCTCTATAAAAGGCCCATCGCTATGGGCACTCAGCCCGTGTAGCATCCGAGCAGCTAACCCCTTGCCCACACCCGTCTCACCCGTCATCAGCACGGTTATATTGGTGGATGCAATTTTTTCAAGATTGATTAGAAACTGTCGCAGAGCCTGGCTATGACCGATAAACTTTTGGCTTCCTCGGCGGTTGATGACGTCCGTCAATGCTTCGATACGCGGGTCTGTTGATATCGAGAGTCTTACCTGTGCTATCTCTGAGTAATTGAGGTCGCGATCTATCGCCCTGACCTGAAAGGTGTAGTCTCCCGGCGGCAAGTCCCGGTAATAGGCACGCATCTCTCGGGTTGCGGGCTGCCAGTCGGCATCGTATCCCCTCAGGCGATAGATGTAGAGCATGTCGTGGGGATGTGTGGAAAAACTCAGGCCCTTATATTCGAAAATCACCTGCTGATCTGTGGTAGATACGATGATTTCCTGCGGGTTCTCATGGACCTGAGCGGCAATGACCTGAAGCAGACGAATCACAGGCGTGGTCTGTCGCAGACGGTAGCGTATGATAGTACCCTGGACAGTGCCAAACCAGAAATTTCCATCGCGATCTTCGAGTATCTGGCAAACCAGTCCTATATGCGGTGACTTGATGGTCTGGAAAAGTTGACCATTGTAGTGAACCACACCTCCGTCTGTACCAAACCAGAGATGACCGCGCGAGTCCTCGAACAAACAACGGATGCGGTTGTTCGGCAAACCGTCTTCAGTCGTGAAGGTGCGGAAGGTTCTGCCGTCAAAACAGGCAAGACCGCTCTGAGTGGCGATCCACAGATTATCATCGCGGTCTAATAGCAAATCGTTGACCCTGTCGTCTATCAGCCCGTCTTCAACCCCATAAAATTTAAGACCCTCTTCGGGATGCCAGCGAGCAAGGCCCTTATCGTCATTTGAGAAATGGTGGCGTGCCAGATGAAAATAGACCTCGTTGTTGCGGCCAGCGATTACAGTGCCAATGCGGTCTAAAATATTTCCCTTTTTCTCCTGCGAAAAAATGGTTTGAAATCGCTCGTCCTGCTGGTAAATGAGCTTTAATGGGCTGGCAAAAAGCTCTTCTGTTTCTCTTGTTTTTGTACTGCCCCGTTCCCAATAGCCGAAGAGGAATTGCCCTTGCGAATCCTGGGTGATCGTGCTGACACTCTTTTCCCCTAAACCCGCGGGTGTTTGCATTTTTTCTATTTTCTTCCCATCGTAGCGGAATAGGCCGTTGCCACCACCAAACCACAGATATCCGTCGTGGTCCTCGTATATAGAGAAACAGTTGTTAATATCAAAGCCCTGCTCGATACCTGAAACTGTAACGTGCCCATCATCAATGCGAACGATGCATTTGCGCAAGGGGGAGAGATCAGGAGAAATATACCCGATCCATATATCACCTCGTCGATCTTGCACGATCTGCGAAATCTCAATAAAGAATTCGAACATCTTACCGAGATTGAAAATGCTGATACTGTGTTCTTCGTAAAGCCCGATACCGCCCCAGGTGGCGAACCAATACTGATGCTCCCGATCCTGGAATACGGCTATGACTCTGGGATGCGGCAGACCATCGGCAGGGGTAAACTTGCTGAACCCATCGCCATCCTGATAGAGCACCCCATTCAAGGTGCATAACCACATCCGACCTTCCCGATCACACTGTATTTTGCGTAGCCAACCTCCCAATTCTACCTGAATAGACTGGAAACTGCCATCGGCATAGCACCAGAGTTTATCTCCATATCCAAGCTGGCCAATCCACACCTTGCCGGTATGGTCCTGGCTCACGGCATAGCTGATCTTAGCTGGGACAAAACCCTCTTCCTCTTCATAGCTATGAAAGGATGTGCCGTCAAAGCGGATGGGATATTCAGTGCCAAACCACAGGTGGCCTCGTGGGTCCTGAGTGATGCCCCAGCAATTGGGGATATTCCAATCCGGAATAAGGGGAATCATGTCGTGGAAGACCGTGCCATCGCAATATCCCAGGGTATGCTGGCCACTACACCATATACGGCCCTCACGGTCTTCGTAGATGGATTGCACGGTTCTGCCCGCAATGCCATCGTCTTCCAAATGGTGGAAATTTGCTCCGTCATACCAGCAAACGCCCTTTGATGTACCGAACCACAATCGCTTTTGGCTATCCATATAGATCGTAATAATCTGGTCGCTACAAAGACCATCATGTTGCGTAAATGTCTGAAACGCATCGCCATCAAAGCGGATGGCTCCGTTGTCCCAGGTGGCGAACCAGAGATAACCCTCGCTGTCTTCGGCGATGTGTTGGATGCGTACGCTGGACAGGCCATCGGCTATGGAATAAGTCCGCCAGGTGCCTGTGCGGTTGAGTGATTGGATCATAAAAAAATCTCTTTTTTTAAGGGATTTTACTCGGGCTTAAACATGACAGCAGCAAGTGGGGGGAGGGTGATTTGCAGGGATTGCGGATGACCGTGGCTCGCGATAGGTTCGGTGTGAACGGTGCCGAGGTTGCCCATGTTGCTGCCGCCATAGCGTTTGGCGTCGCTGTTGATGAGTTCGCGGTAGGTGCCCGGGGTGGGTACGCCGATGCGGTAGTTTTCTCTTGGGACGGGGGTAAAGTTGCAGGCAAAGATCAAAGGGGCATCGTGTGATCGCGCGCGGCGCAGGAAGGATAGGACGCTGTTTGAGGCGTCGTGGAGCGAGATCCATTCGAAGCCTTCGGGATCAAAGTCCTGTTCGTAGAGTGCAGGTTCTCCCCGATAGAGGGTGTTGAGGTCTCTTACAAAGCGCTTCAGGCCCGCGTGATCGGGTTCTGAGAGCAGGTGCCAGTGCATGCTTTCCTGTGAGTTCCATTCTTGCCAGTGGCCGAACTCACCGCCCATAAAGAGCAACTTTTTGCCGGGATGGGCGTATTGAAAAGCGTAAAAGGCGCGCAGATTCGCAAATTTTTGCCAGCGGTCGCCGGGCATTTTGTCGATGAGGGCGCGTTTGCCGTGGACGACTTCGTCGTGGGAGAGTACGAGGATGAAGTTTTCGTGGAAGGCATAGACGAGGCCAAAGGTGAGGTTGTCGTGGTGGTATTTGCGGTGGATCGGTTCTTTAGAGATATAGGATAGGGTGTCGTTCATCCAGCCCATGTTCCATTTGAATCCAAAGCCGAGGCCGCCCAGATAGACGGGGCGGGAGACGCCGGGCCAGGAGGTCGATTCTTCGGCGATCATTAAGACGCCTGGGAACTTTTCGTGGATCAGGGTGTTGAGTTGATGCATAAAGGCGATGGCGTCTAAATTTTCTCTGCCGCCATACTGGTTGGGGATCCATTCGCCTTCTTTGCGCGAATAGTCGAGGTAGAGCATGGATGCAACTGCATCGACGCGCAGTCCGTCGATGTGATATTTTTCGATCCAGAAGAGGGCATTGGCGATCAGAAAGTTGCGTACTTCATTGCGTCCGTAATTGAAAATTAGAGTGCCCCAGTCGGGGTGTGTTCCTTGCCGAGGGTCGGCGTGTTCGTACAGGGTTGAGCCGTCAAATTGTGCGAGTCCATGCGCGTCTGTTGGGAAGTGTGCGGGTACCCAATCGAGAATGACGCCAATGCCGTGGATGTGGCAATGATTGACGAGATATTTGAAGTCATCTGGCGTGCCAAATCGGCTGGTTGGCGCGTAATAGCCCGTGACCTGATATCCCCAGGATTCGTCTAAGGGGTGTTCCATGATGGGGAGGAGTTCGATGTGGGTATAGCCCATTTCGAGGACGTATTCGACGAGTTCATGCGCGAGTTCGCGATAGGTGAGTGATCGGTTATCTTCATCCGGGTTGCGCCGCCAGGACCCGAGGTGTACTTCGTATATGGCGATGGGTTCTGTGTACGGGTCTCTTTTCCGGCGGGTTTGCAGCCAATCGGTATCGGTCCACAGGGCGTCGTCGGGCTGGTACACGACGGAGGCTGTGCGCGGGCGGTGTTCCATATAGAAGGCGTAGGGATCGCTTTTGGTAAAGATATCGCCGTTTTGAGCTTTGATTTCGTATTTGTAGAGGGTGCCGGGCGTCAGGTCGGGGACGAATAGTTCCCATATACCCGCGTTGCCTCTGTTTTGCATGGGGTGCTGGCATCCGTTCCAGGCGTTGAAGTCGCCAACCACGCTTACGCGCTGGGCGTTGGGTGCCCATACGGCAAAATGCACGCCTTTTTCTGTGGGGTGTGCACCGAGGCAGTCGTAGATGTGATGGTGATTGCCTTCGCTGTGCAGGTGCAGGTCAAAATCGCTTAGAATAGGGGGCATCTATCCCTCAGGGATTTCTTGCGCGCAGGAGAGTGGGGGGATGTCAATCATGGTGCGCAGTCCGGGCGCAGCAGATGCGACTATTGGGATGGCATTGGCGATGACCGCACAGGTGGCGATGTCGCCGTTGATGCCACCGGGTATGATGAGGTCATAAGCGGGCATGCCATTGATCTGGATGCGTTCCTGGGATTCGATTGATTCGCCATTGTGTATGAGTTGTCCGACGGCGGCTTTGAAGATGAGGGTGAGGACTTCCCGTCCGTTGTGGTATCCCCGTCCCGTTTGCAATACGCCTGCACAACGCCCCGGTTCTGCGAGAACGGGTTCTACGATGTCTTCGGTGTGGTCGAGTTGCCACCCCAATCGCGCGGCGATCATGTGCATGGATTCGGTGAGGCCGACGTGGCGGATTTTTTGTTGGGCGACGAGGCTCTGGAATTCTTCAACGGTGAGGCCAGCACCTATTTTTTGCTGAAAGGGGAGACGGCGCGCGGAGGCATCCTGGATGCGTTCTATGCGAATGGAATGTACGGTGTGACATACGCCCGTGGCCGCTGTGGGCAAGAAGTCCATGAGAAAACCGGGGTTGATGCCGGTTCCGAGAACTGAGACTTCGCGTTCTTTTGCCCAGGTGTCGATGGTTGCGGATAATTCGGGTTGTGTTGTCCAGGGATAAGACAGTTCTTCACAGGTTGAGACGATGTTGACGCCCCGGTCGATAATTTCTTTTAATGTGGGGGCGATGCGTTGGAGTTCTGATACGGTTGTCACTACGGCGAGATCTGTGTCTGTCAATCCCCTGTCGAGATCGTCGGTGATGGCTATGCCGAGGGGTTGGTCGCATTGGCTCACTTCGCCCAGGTCGCGATCTGTTTTGGATGGGTCGATGTCAACGGCACTGACGATTTCAATGCCCGATCGTTTTACCAGATAAGGAGTGAGCATCTGGCCGAGTGGCCCAAGGCCAATTTGTGCAATGCGTATTGGAGAATGCATAATAGTTTCCAGTGAACAATGGATAGTGTGTGGAATGGGGATAAGATAAAGAGCAGAGTGCAAAGGGTAAAGGGTAAAGTAGGGGCTTTTACTTGCGCCAAAAGGTATTTCGCGTTAATTTGAATGTCTTTTAAACTTCTATTGATAGGTGGATTATGAGTGATGAATTGATCGATGCTTTTGTCGAAAAGTACGCGTCGCTGTCCGGTGTCGCACATGTGGCTGAGGATGCTGATGCAGTTGCGCCCATTGTGGTCAGTGTGCTCAGGGAGGTGGATTGTAAGCGGGCTGTGTTTGCCGAGTTGCCCGATGGGTTGGACGATGCTATTGAACGCGCGTGTGTGGATGCGGGAATTGATGTGGGTATGCCCCCCTTTGACAGTTCCGAGTTGCCCCACGCGATTGATGCTGCCGAGGTGGGGGTGTCCTGGGCGGTTTTTGCCGTGGCTGAGTCGGGTAGTCTCGTCGAGTTTGCCTTGGACGATGCCGTGCGTCTCGTTTCGACATTGCCCCGGGTACATATCGGCATTTTTAAGGCGAGTACGTTGCTGGAGAATTTGAAGGATGCCGCCGCGCCGTTGCGCCAATTTTATCTGGATCATCCCGAAAATGCAACGGCGACTTTTATTTCTGGACCGAGCCGTACCGCAGATATTGAAATGCGGCTGACGCTGGGTGTTCACGGTCCCGAAGTTGCACACGCAATTGTTATTAAATAAGTGGTCAGCATTTAGCGGTGAAACCTTTGTCTGAATCAGGATTTTCAGGATGAAAGGATGATCAAGATGACTCAACAAGTCTCTGGATTTAGCGGTGAAGCGGTGCGCGATGTCACCGGCGCATTAGTCTGGGGAGCGCAACCTCTGGAACAACCAGAAGTGCTACGCGAAAATACACTGGTAAATCTGCACAAAAATCTAAATAAAAGGGTGATACAGGCATTAACCGATAGCTTTCGGGAACGGTACAATGCTCAGGCTGCTATCATTGCCACCTTTCCTGATCGGCTTTTGAAAGCCGCTAAAAATTTTCCGCCGGGCCAAGAAATGGATCCCGATGATATTGGGGTGCCTGCTCTGGAAAAAGGAGAGGCATATTTCATCAATGAGAGAAAAGTGTTGCGCGATATTCGGGACGCTTTGCAGCAGAGCGGGGGTAAAAAAACACATGGTGCCGAGGTTTTTGAAGAATTGGAACGCCTGGACGAACTATTCAAATCTCTCGTTACATTTTTTCAGGAAATTCGCTGGCTCGTTCTAATTAACGACGGGGCAGTCCCTCCAAGCAAGGAAGGAATATACGCGAGTGGAGCGGAATTTATGGCTTCTTTGGAATTGGACGTTAAATAAAAAGAAACAAGAAAGGAGAAGTAAAGATGAACCTCTCACGACTGCTGCCAATCTTGAATCCAGAGGACTATAAGGTTCATACTGCTTACTATAATGGAACTGATGAGCCTCTGGACGTGTTCGTTCGAGACAGAGGAGAGTGGGATGAATGGAACACTTGGCGTAAATACAATGATAGATTCAATAGGCCCTATATCCTTGCCTTGATTGACTTCTATCCAGAACCCGATATCTGGCTATTCGGTGGCATTTACGAGGTACTCACCAGAACTCCTGTGAATTATGCCCATAGTTATACGATTGAGTGCGTCCCCGACTACGAAGATCTAGTGGGGCGTCTCAAAATTTGCTTTCCAACAGCATCAAGAATAGACTCCCTGAGATTGGAGGAATGGATAGACGAAATGTTCATTTCTGAACTCCTCAGAGAACCGTACAGCGGGGAGCGTTTTCCTGGCTACGAGAACATCAGCCACGACTTCGATAAGTTGGAGGTAATTTTTCAGAATAATCGTCCGGATTGGAGGGCTGCCCTTGAAAATGTCAAGGGCGTTTACCTCATTATAGACAAAAATAATGGAAGAAAGTACGTCGGTGCTGCTTACGGAGGAGCAGGTGTGTGGGCACGATGGAGTTGCTATGTTGAAACTGGCCACGGTTGGAATGACGAGTTGACCACTCTGATCGCTCAACGGGGCCTTGACTATGCGAGACAATATTTTCGAATTTCTCTACTCGAGTACTATCCTGCCAGAATCGACGATACGGTGATTATCGAACGTGAGAACTACTGGAAGGAGGCTCTCTTGTCGCGAGGTCAGTATGGTTATAACAACAACTAAATGTGTGCCCGGCCCAAGTACACCTAACAACATATAAAAAAAGTGCTGCGCGTACCGCTGATGCTGAACGCTATGATTACCAAAATCGAGATACAAGATGAAGTAAATGACTCTTTGGGACGAAAACTTACCGAATAGAGGGAGAGATTATGGAAACAATCAACACAATCCTTGTGCTACTCTTTTTGATTGCCTTTATGGGAATGGTCATTGGCCTGATTCGACCATCGCTTGTGATCCGCTGGGGTGAGAAGCGTAATCGTGGGAGAGTACTCCTCTACTATGGTGTAGGAGCAATTGCAGCGGTTATTCTATCAGCCGCGTTGGAACCAGATGAGGTGAAATTGGAACGAGCGCGAAAACAGTTTGAAAGAGGAACAAAGTTACTCTCAACTGCGCGTACGGCATACGACTCTCAGAATTACCAGACCGCCATAGACTCTGCCGATGAAGCGATCAGTGCCCTAAAGAGTGCAAAATTGCTCAATGAGGCCAGTAGCCTTGTGGTTCGCACACAAGCCTTTCTTGACTCAGCTAAGGTAGCATTGGAAAAACAGAAAGAAGAAGAGAAAGAGGGATATACCACAAAGCCAGGCACACTTGCGCGTATAGTGGAAAAGCATGGCCGTCACGTCTTTGGCAAGACAGTCAGGAGGGACGGAAAAAAGGTTGCTTCGGTCATCAGTATTTCCATAGGCTACACAGCCGATGTGGCTTATAGAGAGGATGGGTCTTGGTCCTCTAAAAGTACGCGTGAATTATTGATTGTTCACACTGGTTCATTTATGGAAAGAGTGTTCACTGATCCCGCGTGCAGTGAAGTGCAGCGCATTCGCCTTCGTCCCTATTTTGTCTTTACAAATCAGTATGGCCATCCTGTGGAAGCCCAAGGCGGAGCGTTCGAGCTAGATCGCAAAGTCGCAGAGAAACTCAATTGGAATCATTTCAGGTATAACGCCCCAGCTTTTGAGCGATTATTGAAGACTGAGGGAAGGTTTCAGCTACACAATGCTTTAAACAAATGAATTCCATAAGGACTTTACGATGAATATTGCTAATCGCATGTCGCTGTTGGGTACGGAGTCTGCTTTTGAGGTGTTGGTGAAGGCGCGTGCGCTGGAGGCGATGGGGCACGATGTGGTTCATCTGGAGATTGGTGAGCCAGATTTTGATACACCCGCGCATATTGTGGAGGCGGGACAACGAGCGCTGTCCGATGGGTTTACGCATTACGGTCCGCCCGTGGGACTGCCCGAGTTGCGCGAGGCAATAGCCGAAGAGATTTCGACTACGCGACAGATTGACGTGCATCCCGATCAGGTGGTGGTGACACCCGGTGCCAAGCCGATTATGTTTTATTCCATTCTCGCATTGGCAGAGCAGGGCGATGAGGTGATTTATCCGAATCCGGGTTTTCCGATTTACGAGTCGGTGATTCGCTTTGCGGGTGCTCAACCCGTGCCCGTGCCCCTGACGGAGGATCGCGGGTTTAGCCTGAATACGGATCAGTTGCGCGATCTGGTGACGGAACGCACAAAGCTGATTATTCTAAATTCACCGCAAAATCCCACGGGTGGCGTGATTCCAGAAGGTGATTTGAAGGCGATTGCCGAGGTGGCGGTCGAGCATCAGATTCCCGTGTTGTCGGATGAAATTTATTCTCGAATGGCCTATGGCGATGTGTTTCACAGCATTTCTGCGTGTGAGGGTATTGCCGATTTATTGATTATTCTCGATGGGTTTTCCAAGACGTATGCGATGACGGGCTGGCGTATTGGATATGGTGTGATGCCGATGGATCTCGTGCCGCATTTTGACCGGCTGATGGTCAATAGCAATTCGTGTACGGCTGCGTTTACGCAAATGGCGGCTGTAGCGGCGTTGAAGGGGCCACAGGATGCAGTTGCGGACATGATGGATGCGTTTCGCAAACGGCGTGCGATTATTGTAGAGGGTTTGAATGCGATTGAGGGGATTACATGCCCGATGCCCGAGGGGGCTTTTTACGCATTTCCAAATATCACGGGATTGGGTAAGTTGTCTTCAGAAGTCGCGGATGTGATTTTGAATGAGGGGCATGTCGCGTGTCTGGCGGGGTCGGATTTTGGGGAATACGGCGAGGGGTATCTGCGGTTTTCTTACGCGAATTCTGTGGAAAATATCGAAAAGGCGTTGGCGCGCATCCGAACGTGTGCAGAAAAATTGGTGTCAGCTAAAGCTGGTCCAGGAGCGGTATGATGGCGTATAGTGACGCGACCTGGAGATCGTGCGCGAGGTCGGATGCGCCATCGGTGAAGTGAATACAGCGCACGCGGGCAGCAGCAGAGGCCATGAGGTCGTAGCGACTATCGCCGATGCTTATGGCTTCGTTTGGGGAACTGCCGAGGGTCTGGAGCGTTTTGTGGATGAGGTAGGGGCTGGGCTTTATGGGACCGTCGTCGCGGCTGAAGGCGACGTCAAAGGCGCGGTTGAGTCGGTTGATCACACGGTGCATAGCGGCGCCGTGGTTGTTGGTGACCAGGCCGAGTTTGTAGTTGCGCGCCCGTAGTGCGTCGATGAGTTCTGTTGCACCAGCGCGAATGGCGGCGTGTTGTGCTGCTTCCCATTCTTTTTGGAGCAGGATGTCATTGGCCTGTTTGCGTTGTTTTGCGGGTAAGTTGTCGATGTGTTCGATGATGGTTTTTTCGGGCGGACAATTGATTTTTGATCGCAACTCCGGCCAGTTGATGTACGATTCTGTGAGTGTACCGTCCATGTCGAAGATGATGGCGCGAATAGTCATGGTTCGCCTATTCGAGAAATACGGTTTGACGGTCACCCGATGAAAAGGAGATGATTGCGCGCAGTGGCTCATCGCCGTTGTTAATCGCGTGGTGGATTACGCCAGCGGGAACTCGAATGCTATCGCCCGGTTTGAGCTGATAGCTGTCGTCACCGTACGTGTGTTCGCATGTTCCGGAGACGACGTAGAGGATTTCTTCGCAATTGGGATGGTAATGCGGTGGATTCTGCTGACCGGGTTCGATGACGGCCAGGCCAAAAGTCTGTTTGGCATCGGGATCAATGGCCTGGCCCATGAGCCAGTTGAGGGTGCCCCAGGGAAATTCTTCGGCTGTGGTTTCCGATAGTCTGGTAACAGGCATAGCGTTTCCTTTTTTGCGTATTGGTGATGGTTTTCAATGGGCACAGGATAGAGATTTTTTTCTTTGGTGTCAACAACGCATTTGAACAGATGTGATTGTCGGAATATATTGTATTGCATCTGCGTTTATCCGCGTAATCCACGTAATCCGCGATCCAGGAGGTTTTAATGAAAAAAATTGAGGCATTTATCAAGCCGTTTAAGCTGGATGAAGTAAAGGAAGCACTGACCGAATTGGGATTGGTGGGGATGTCGGTTGGCGAATATCGGGGGTTTGGTCGCCAGCGAGGGCATCGGGAGTTTTACAGAGGTAGCGAGTATCATGTGGATTTTTTGCCGAAACTCAAACTTGAATTGGTGGTCGCTGACGACGAGGTGGAAAACGCGATTGAAGCTATCCTGGAAACCGCCAGCACAGGTGAAGTCGGCGATGGGAAAATTTTTGTGAGTACTGTTGAGCAAGCGATCCGCATTCGCACGCGGGAAACGGGAGAAGCGGCGTTGTGATCCGCAGATGAACGCAGATAAACGCAGATGAGCGTTTTACGCAGATGATTGTAGGGGCGAAAGATCTTTCGCCCGTCGTATTGGATATCCATTATGAACATTTTTAATTTTGACACACCCGATGCAAAAGACGCGCTTGCACAGGCGGGATTTCGAGATGTTGAACGCGCGTTGCACAATCTCGAAGAATTGGCTGGTTCAGAGGCTGATGGTCAACTTCCCGACGATTTTTTTCAGGTGTTGATCGATGCGCCCGACCCCGATATGGCACTGCATAATTTTGTGCGTATAGTGCAGGCTGGTCGCGCGTCGTTTTTGCACACGCTCAATGAGTATCCCGAGTTGTGGCGCATGTTGTTGTGCGTTTTGGGTAGTAGTCCTTTTATGGCTGATATGCTGGTGCGCGATCCCGATATTTTGGACTGGTTGATCGAT
>JAJEAX010000386.1 GCA_022822565.1 Candidatus Latescibacterota bacterium | reverse complement strand
CATCACCAAATCGGGCACCAACCAATTCCACGGCTCCGTGCATTTTTTTGGCAAACACGACGCCCTGTCCAGCACAGCCAGGCACAACGGGATAGAACGCACGCCCAATTTCAAACAGGGGCAATTCGGCTTCACCCTGGGTGGTCCGCTAAAAAGGGACAGGGCATTTTTCTTTGCCGCGTACGACCAGCAGGTTTTTAGAGATACGAAACAGAACAATATCGAACGCGGAGATGCCCGCCTGCGCCACTTCATGTCCTCCGCGTTCAACCTATCCGACGACTACGGTGCCATTGACCGCACCAACGATGCCCGCGCTTTTCTGCTCAAAATCGATTATCACCTGTCGGAAGAACACTCCGCCACCTTCAAATACAATTACACCTGGTCCGAACAGAAAAACGGCACCTTTGATGTTGACTCCTGGGCGCGCAGCGCCAATGCAATTGAACGGGACTGGTCACACGCCTTCAACGGCAGTTTGATCTCACTTCTATCCCCCAGCACGGTAAACGAATTCCGCTTCCAAATCGCCCGCGAAGATCGTCCCCGCCCCTACGGCGGACCGCACAACCCCACCACCGGGCGTCCCTTTCCCGATACGGGCATGGATTTTGAACACGGCTATCGCTTTGGCATGCCCTTCTTCATCCCGGTCGAATACTACGACACACGCATCCAGCTACTCAACAATATCTCCATAAGCAAAGGCAATCACCTGATCAAAGCCGGGATCGAGTGGAACCGCGTCGAATCCGTACAAACCTTTATCGGCTTTGCCAATGGGCGCTACATCTTCAATTCCGTAGATGGCTTTCTCAACTTCGTCGAACAGGGCAACAACTATGTCGAATGCTCTGACGGCAGCACCAGCACCACCGGGACCTGTTCCGACGGAACGGAAATTACCGGACCTGTCCTCATCTACTTGCAGCAGTCCGGCGTCGGCGGCCTGAGCGTGGAAGAAGCGGGCACGCAGGATATCCCCCAACACGAACTGGCTCTGTTTGTCCAGGACAGTTGGCAACCCTCGAACAAACTCACGCTCAACTACGGCTTGCGCTGGGAAGCGCAAATCCAGCCCGATGTGATCACCAACCCGGTCGAAGTCTTCTTCGGCGATTTCATTGGCAAAACGGTCACCAATCAAACGGGAACATATACATTCCCCTCCAATGGCAAAATCCCCTCCGCCTGGGATATGTTCCAGCCGCGCCTGGGCATCGCTTACGATGTACACGGCGACAACAAGACCCTGTTGCGAGGCAGCGCGGGGATCTACTACGCCCGCATTCCTGGCCTGAACTTAGCTGGCACCCGCTCGACCAATGGCTCGCGCGGGCAATCCATCTTTCGCTCCAGCGCACTGACGCCCATATTGGGTCCGCCCCCGACCTATGGCGAGTTATTGCCCTCCCCCACAAGCGATCCCTTTCGCCCCAATATCTTTGTCTTCGACAAAAATTTTAAAAACCCCCGCACCATCAGCACGCATGTCGGTCTCGAACGCGAATTGCATGCAAAGGGGGTCGTCGGTACCTTCGGCTATACATACTCCCGCACCGACAATCTGACGCGCTTTATCAACCACAACGACGCGGTCTTCGGTTCTCCCTGGTCAACGGGCTTAGGACCCAATGGCAGCAACGGCATCGGCGACTTAACCGTGGTTGAAAGCACAGCCAAATCGCGCTATCACGGCCTCAGCTTTGGGCTGCGCCAGATGGTGCAAGACGATTTCCAATTCCAGATGAACTATACCCTGTCCTGGGACAAATCCGACGACGACAACGAGCGCGATCCCTTCACCTTCCGCTACGTCGATCCCACGCAATTGGACCGCGAATGGGGCTATTCAGACCGCGACCAGCGCCACCGCTTCAATCTGTGGACTCTGACCAGATTGCCCGGCGATATATTCCTCAACAATCGCGTAAGCTACTATTCGGCACAACCCACCTCCGCATCCTGCAAGGGCCAACCCACGACCAATCCGTGGGGCGCAACCTCTGATCGTATATGCGCCGACAGCAGCATTACCCAGCGCAACACCCTCCGCAAAGACAATGCGTTTTTCTCCTGGGACACGCGCCTGTCCCGCCCCATCCCATTGGGCAACGGCCATTTGGAAGCCATCGTCGAGGTCTTCAACCTGCTCAACACAGACAACTTCCGCGACCCCTCCAGCGCGGGCCTGCTCTTCAACTTTGACGGCACCGTACAATCGGGCCTCGGCGACCCACGCGAAGTGCAAATCGGCATGCGCTACGTTTTTTGATTGCGTGAAAAGGGGTGTTTGTGTTGTATATCGTATTGGATAATGCCCCCAGATGAGAAAAGTAGCGAAGAGGAAAATCCGAGAACTTTGCCAAGCATCTAAGGGCGGCTCTGTTTAGGCGTCACCTTTTCTTTTGTAGGAGAAGGAAATGGCAAATACACGAGAAGAAGTACTGAACACTGTTGTAGCTTCAATGCTATCCAAATATGACAGTATCGAGGCTGCCCCTGAACAGCGCGAAGGTCCAGAGGCGATTGATATTACGGTGCGTCATGAGAATGCCAGCAATACAGAGGTGGTTATTGAAGCCAAAATTGGAACGTCTGCGGGAAAGAAGAGAGAAGCCGCCAAACAAGTTCGTCAGCGTTTGGAGAGTCGGCCCACTGCGATGGCATTTGCGGTGTGTTATCCCAATGATCTCAAGGGTCTCGCCTCTCTGTCACAACTGGAAACAGGCATGGCAAATACGCAGCAGCTATGGTTTGCACCTGTGACCCGCGTAGGTAAGGCACCAACATGGCGTGAAGGTTCTGTGCAGGAATTTGCCAGCGTTTTATTCCAAAATGATCTTCCACAAAGTAATGTCGCGGATGCGATTGAGTATTCGGTTCGCCAGGCGGCAGACTCGATGTCTGATAGAACGCTCTTCAGCCCTGCTCAGGCAGAAAAATTGCCTCCCTTGCTCGCCAAAGCATTGGCATTGCCTTCTAAGACGGCAAAAGATAAACGCGCTGCGGTATTGATTGCCGCATTGATGGTCTCCAACGCGGCTTTGCTTCACCATCGGTTGCGTGTGGTGGATAACCTTTTGGACGTGCCTACGTTGCGAGCGTGTATGGATCGCAGTGACGATACATTTTTGCGGGCGATAATAGATGCTTGGAAAGCCATATTAAAGATAGACTATCATCCTGTATTTGATCCTGCGGTATCGGTTTTGGAAACTTTCAGAGCAGTTGATCACAATGTGCGTATGGGTGCTGTTCATGCCGTCCGTTTGCTGGTCAAATACGCCCTTGCCCATGCAGATGATTTGGCTGTACTGCGTTTTGATCATGCAGGGCCACTGTATCATCGCCTGTTGGAATCGGCAAGGTATGATGGCTCGTTTTATACGAATAATGTCTCAGCCTTATTGCTGGCGCGACTGGCTCTGACAGAAAATTTTACGGACTGGTCAGATGAGGAAGGTCTGGGAAAACTGAAAGTGGTTGACCCGGCGTGCGGAACAGGCACATTGCTGATGGCTGCGATGCACACCATCCGCGATAGGTATATCAATGCTGCGGGCCAGGATGCCGATTTTTTGCACCTATTTATGGTAGAAGATGTGCTCCACGGATTGGACATAAACAGGCATGGCATACAGTTGGCGGCCTGCAATTTGACACTGGGCAATCCGCGGGTGGATTATACCAAGATGAATTTGTTCACCATGCGCCATGGTCCTCAAGCCAGTGGCAAAACGCACATTGGGTCATTGGAGTTGCTTGCAACAGCAAGGGATGACGGCATACCCAATCTCACACAGTTTATTTCGCCACTGCCGAGACTGGAAAACCTCGAAGCAGAACGCGCACAACCTGGGGATGTCGATGGGGATTCTTACGTCGGTATATTTGATGTGGTAATCATGAACCCGCCGTTTACCCGCAACGATATACGCAATAGGCAATATACCGCGAGGGATCGTAAGCGTATTCAGGATCGAGAAAAAGAGGTTGCTAATTTTGTTCGCAAACGGCAAGGAACGTTAGGCGTATCCTCACCAGGTGAAGCTATTGATCACACCAATGCGAGCAGTTTTTTTACGCCGCTGGCAGATATATTGATAAAAAAGGAAACAGGTGTGCTCGCCAAGGTTCTTCCGACAACGGCTTTGACTAATGCATCCGGAAAACAGGAACGCATGTTTCTTGCGGATCGATTTCAGATTGAGACCATTATTACCAGCCATGATCCGTATCGTATAAATTTTTCTGAGAACACAGATATCCATGAATCCCTATTTATTGCGCGTCGGTCTGATGCCCCAAAACCCCCTACCCGATTTATTTCTTTAGGCCGCATGCCTGGGGATGCTCATGAGGCGATGTTGTTGGCAGATATGATCAATCAAGGCAAAATTTCTGGCGCGTGGGGTAGAGAATGTGAATGGCGATGGGAGCGAATGCGAGATGGTGATTGGCAAGCCGCGTTGTTTTATGATGAAGCACTTGCTGAGGCATATTATGACCTTGCCGCTTTGAATGGTACCCGTTTAAGCCTTGCTGGTAATGCTTGTAAAATTGAACCCGCTGGTCAGCGGATTCGAGACGCTTTTTCTCGTAACTCACAGTCAGATACACCATGGAAAACACCAGTTCTTTGGGATCACCAGACAGATGTCCGTACGACGATGGCAGCAGAGCCTGATGTGGTAGCAACACCGAAGCGAGGTAGAGAGAAATATGCACGGAGTTTGGTAGAGAAAGCCAGCCGACTGGTTATCTCTAACCGGCTTTATACATACGCCGTGCGAACAGCAGCATGCTATACAGAGGAGCCAGTGCTTGGCTCTGCCTGGGTGCCTGTCACCTCACTATCAACAACACCTCACTTTGATCAGGCCCTGTGTGCGTGGTGGAACTCGACGCCAGGGATACTGACGATGCTTCATGCCAGGTCCAAAAAATTGACATATCCAGCATATTCTTTGGATCTGCTACGCAAATTGCTCATCCCCAATCCGCGCACTGTCGATGTCTCCCCGCTCATTGATGTTTTCGCTAAAACCCACCAGCAAGTGCTCAAGCCCTGGAAAGAGATGGACACCTGTCCTGTCCGCGCCCGCATCGACGAAGCCGCCGCGCAGGTCCTTCACATGGATGGAATGAAAATTGCGGACTGGCGCAAACGAATCACACTTGAACCTACCGTCTCTAACCGTCCTGCAGTGGCGTTTTTGGGCTGAACAGAAAGGCTTTGAATTCGGGTTTGAGTAGATGTTTGCTTTGGATAAATTTCAATGGGGTCGCTCTCTGCAGAGCGACCCCATTTCAAATCAAGTTACTCGGGATTACTATAGGGACAAGAAACAGTCGTTCTGATCCCACAAAATTGAGAAGATCAACCCGTGCCTGTATTGGCGAGCTCTTCTGGACTCTTACTCGTCCATTCAGGAGCATGGAGAAGAACCGGCGCACGACCTTCCTCCGACCAAATGGGCATAGAAAGTCCCCAGTATAAAAAATGGATCCTATGCCCATTTTCTTCTATCTCGTTTTCGCGACCATCTTTTGTGTAAACCACTACGATGTCACCCGTTTTTACTCTTTTATCGGGAAACCAATAGGTGTTGTACGCATGCGTGGTTAAGCCGCTGTCGTAAACCGTTTGGAGCAATATATATTCACCAATATCTGTATTGGCACGCACATTAAGGATTAGGCGTTCCTTTTTCAGATCCCCCTTATTTTCTACGGAAAGAATAGCCAGTCTCATGACTTCACCACCTTCTCACTTTAGCGGCAATACCGCCGAGAATCAATATTATTCCTAATGCCAAGATGATCCCATTGTCTGGTTGTGCAGGCGCGTACCCGACAGCGGCAGCTCCGATGGTAAGGCATGCTATTGAGATGACTTCAAAAGCGATGTTCGTTTTGATCTTCTCTTCGAGAACGGCAACCTTTTTATTTTCTACATGGAATTGATCCCGATATTTATTGAGTTCATGGTTCTCAATATCCAGCCGCTCTATCTCATCAAGCAAGAACTTCTGCACCACCGGACTCGCAAAATCCTCATCAGACAGTTCCCGCGTAATCCCTTGAAGTGCCTGACGATGACGCTCTTTCTGTTGTCTTTGGTGTCTCTGGCGAGAGCCTTCTCCAGGATCTTCAGGCACCAGGTTGTTTACTTCTTCTGCCATAAGTATTCACTAACGCATTGTAAGCCCTAATAGCCTGCTTGCACGTACACGCAGGCAAGTAAGTGGATTCCAAGAATTAGCCGCTATAGATACATACATGTGAGCGGGATTGAACGGGATGGGTGCAATGGTCAAGTCAGAGTAGCCGTAGCCTCATAAGACGGTAGCTCATCGCCTGGGTGCTCACCTGGAATTTTTGGGCGAGCATCTGCAAGACGTCATCCTCGGTTAGCTCAAAGGGTTGCTGATAGAAGGCTTCCTTGACCCATTCAGCAGGCATGAGGAGAGCTGCCGCAAACGCATTGGCATCCATCTCTTCCCCTTTGGTACCAGAACCCGATTCGAGATCTCGGAATTGTACGCGATACCCCTTGTCAATATAAGTATCGCCTTCGTGAAGCATAAAATGACCGATCTCATGCGCGATGCTAAAACGCTGTCGGTTGGGATGGTGTCCCCAGTTGACACCAATGACAGCGCGATTCCCATTGCGAACGAGCACCCCCGAGCAATCTTCTCCAAGATCTGCCAATTCGATCTTTATGCCCAAAGAATTAGCGACTTGCTCTACTGAAACTGGAGGGGCGTATATTTCCGCTTCTGCGAGTAGCTGCTTAGCTTTTCGTTCTATAGACGACATCTGGACTGACTTTCTCGCGGCTGCTGGCGATAAAGGACGCTACCTGATTCTCGCTATCTCCTGCTGCTTTCTTCAGCCTGCCTGTGATTTTGGGACTTGCGGTGCCTGTCTCGCTTTTTAGAAATTCATCTCGCGAAGGCAAAAATGAGCGCATATCAACTCCAAGCGCATCGGCAATTGACCACAGCGTGTGAAGCGTCGGTCGTTGATTGCCGATTTCAATATTGGCAATTGAGCCTCGTGCAAGGCCACAACGCTGCGCGAGTTGGGTCTGCGTGAGGCTCGCCTCGCGCCGCTGCCGTTCCACCTTCTGGCCTACAAATTCGTAAAGCCTCTCTGAGTCAGGTATCCGTCGCATATATAAAATATAAAGGCTTGATCAAAAATGTCAAGCAATAAAAAGCAACAGGGTGCTCGCGATATTCCTACTCGGGAAAAATTACTCACAAATAGTTTTTAATGCAAAGCATATATAGCTTTTTTTTGTTGACATTAAGTAGGGCCTTCAGTAATTTTGGTGAGTTAAGTGCTTATAGTTGCGGTCCCTCTTGGTTGTCTCTATAAGGAATCTTAAATTGAGTAACAAATTCTATATTCTCTCCATTGACGGAGGTGGCTTCAGAGGCGCATACTCAGCCTATCTTCTCAAGCGCATGGAGGACGAATGGGACATTGATTGGCTGGCGCAGTTCAACTTGTTTGCCGGTACAAGCACGGGGGCCATCATAGCGGCAGGATTGGCTCATGGACGGTCAGCAAGTTCGCTATACAATCTCTATGCTGAACACGGTCAATCAATTTTTAGAAAGCGATGGTTTGCCAGACTTGATATAGGGGATTTTTCGAGCCTCATTGCCAGCCGTTATAGTAGAAAGAAGTTGAGATCTTGTCTGCATGAAGTGTTTGGAGACACCCAACTGAAGGATATACCAGTGCCTCTTATCATTCCATCAGTTGATATTGGGGATGGTCGCGTTCATGTTTTCAAATCAGCGTATGATCCTGAGTTCCATCGAGACCCCAAAGTCCCTGTAGCCGATGCCGTGATGGCCTCTTGTTCAGCACCTACATATTTTGATCCTTATGTAGTGGGTCATTATCCCCTGACTGATGGTGGCTTGTGGGCAAATAACCCTGCTTTTGTTGCTGCAATTGATGCGAAACGTCGCCTCGGTGTTGATCTATGTGACCTCAGAATCCTTTCAATTGGGACGGGCAAAAGTGAAACCTGCTATGGGAGCACCGCCGGATGGTTTCGCAATACATTTTTCGGGTGGGGAATAGCAACCCGTTGGGGACGACAGAAGTTTATTAATTTGATCCTCAATCTTCAAGCCGAAAGTTCGCACAATATGTTAAATCTGCTTTTTCAGACGAAAGATCAGAGCGAATCAGAGCAACTGCTGCGTATCAATTTCGTATCGGACAAACCTCTTTCGATGGATGATCCACGTAAATTATCTGACTGGACAAGAGAGGCTGATCAGGATTTTACACATAAGGGTCATAAAATTAAAGAGTTCCTCGCACTTTAACGAAGTATAGAGAACGACCGCCAAGGATTCATTATTCATCTTCACAATTCAGAAGGAGAGTACAAAAATGAAGCATGTACAATATTTCGAAGATTTTCTCGACAATGAGGTAAATCTCAACGAAACACGACTTAAAAGGTTAAATGATAGTGTATCAGCTGTAAGCGAGTTCCTGAGCAAAAACCTGAAATCATACAAAAAGACTAAGCGACAGGGGTCGTATGCCTTGCGGACAATTATCAAACCTGTCAACAATCATGAATATGACGCTGACATTTTACTTTTCATGAAATACGACCCAGATAAAAAACCGAAAGATTATATCAAGAAACTTTACAAATGTCTTAAAAAAAACAAAAACTACAAGGACAAAGTACACAGAAAAACCAGATGTGTATATATAGATTACGTGGGAGATTTTCACTTAGATATCGTTCCGTGCATTACATACGGATCAGATCAATATATTTGCAACAATAAGGAGAATGTGTTCGAAATTACCGATGGAACTGGTTATAGAGACTGGTTTAACGATAAGACGAGAATTACACATGGGAACTTAAAGAGGGTCACGAGACTGTTGAAATACCTTCGAGATCATAAAGGGAACTTCTCGGTAAAATCAATCCTCTTGACCACACTCATTGGTAACGCAGTGTACGATTATGAAGAGGGCAGTGAAAACTTCAAAAACATCCCAATCGCATTGAAGACAATTTCAAATCGAATAAATGATTTCTTGCAAGACAATCCATACATGCCGGAAGTATGTAATCCCGTTTTGCCGTCCGAAAGCTTTACCAGACACTGGGATCAGGATAAATACCGCCACTTTAGAAAAATGTTCGATATTTACAACGGTAAGGTGAACGAAGCATTTGACGCCACTGAACACAATACCAGTGTCAAAAAATGGAGGGAGTTGTTTGGAGAGAAATTCGGAGAACTCAAGGAAAATATCGCTTCTGTGGCGGCAGTAGTAGCCCCTCGGAAACCTTATGCAAGGTGATGTGAATAATGAAGGTCAATGACAAGGAAATTCAGTGGTTAAAATCGTATTTCCCTAACTTACAATACGAGGTAAAAACCAAAAAAATAGTGGGAGAACTTGACTTTTGCGCCTACTATGACAAGGCATCTAAAAAACTAATAACTGGCAATGGTGATGAAGACCGAGAACGAAACACCTTTATTCGAGATGTATTCGAAATAGAAATCCGTTTAGATTCCATAGACTCTAATGGTTGGCCAAAAGTATATGAAATCGGAGGAAGGTATCGTAAAATTGCCCAAAGATGTAAAGTCAAAATCATCGACTTGCACATTTTCTCATATGATGGTGCTTGTTGCTTAGGCATAAAATGTACACCTGAGAGGAACTTTGGCATTAAATGGTTTATTGAAGAACTGGTAATCCCTTTCTTCTATCGTCTCTCTTACACAGAAAAATTTGGCATCACTGCTGCCAGAAATGATCTTTGGGGCGAGTATTCTCATGGGGAAAAAGGACAAATAGAGTACATAAAAGAAATTTTCAATATATACAAGCTTGATCTTGGTAGAAACGACTTATGCCCTTGTGGAAGCGGCAAAAAGTACAAAAAATGTCATCTTAATGAAGTAGAATATATGAAACGCCAAGGTTTGGGCAGTCTTTAATCGAGTCCTAATCAACGAGTCGTTCGGCTCCTCTGCGAGCAAGTGGTCGCCTTAATTTGATCTGAATTTTATTTTTTATGAGCCAGTTCGAGAGCATCAAACAAGGATTAACAGAAGCGATTGAGCATGCGGCAGGCCGGGAAAGTGAGGCAGTTGTGCATTTCCCACGCACCCCGGATGTGAAATCCATACGGGAGCAAGTTGGGATGACGCAAACAGCCTTTGCAACTACGTTTGGCGTTAGCCTCAGTACGATACGTCGCTGGGAGCGCGGTGAGCGAACCCCTCAGGGACCCGCACGGGTGTTGCTACATTTGTTAGCCCACGAACCTCAGGCGGTTTTGAGGGCGTTGGAGAAAGTGCGTTGAACGACCGACCTGTATCGCGCCCCGTTCCCTATCACGAGGAGAAACCGAACATGTTTGGCAGGGACCGGGACAAAATTCGCATCCTCGGCGACATTATTGAACCGATTAGCGTAATGTGGGAGGCGGAGGCGGGTAAGACGTGGGAGAGTAAGGACGACAACCATGGCGATCCCAAATCCCCTCATTAAATTTACCTACGACGATTACCTGAACGCGCCTGAAGACAAGCGTTATGAACTTTTGAACGGGGATTTAGTTGCGCTCTCTTCACCGGAAGAATTTCATCAAAGAGTTTCCATCCAGCTGGGGGCGAAATTGGTTCAGTTCGCGGTTGAGAATCGCCTGGGCCGGGTCTATCACGCGCCCTTCGACGTGGTGCTATCAGATATGGATGTGGTGCAACCCGATCTGATCTTCGTCTCCAATGAGCGCGCCGATATCATCACTCCCGCGAATATTCAGGGCGCGCCGGACCTCGTCGGCGAAATCCTATCTCCTTCTACAGCCGCACGCGACAAGACCTTCAAGCGCAGCCTGTATGCCAAGCACGGTATAACCGAGTACTGGATGGTAGATCTTACCACAAAAACCATAACGGTTCTGCGTCTCGGCGAGCGCGGATTCGAGGTTGTCGATACCTACGGCGAAGGGGAAACATTGACTTCGCCCACATTGCAAGGATTCACTTTGAGCCTTGACGACATATTTTAAAATGACAAAAAACCTTCTGGATCGCGGCTCAAGCATGCCCCGTAGTGATTCTATACGGGGACCACGCCGCGATGACGGCTCTACTGGGCAAGTATGATGGTTTCAACCGCTAATTGGCCTTTTTAAGTGCCTGACAGCCTTGACAACATCAAAAATTTCGGCCATTTCATGCGGCGTCAAATCCAGTCCGCCTGTCTGATGTTGGGGCATCGTCCAATCGATATTATTTCGCCTCCGGAGGTGATATAACCAATGAAGCCTGAAAACAAACCTCTGAGTCCCGAATGGTTGCGGCGTCTGAGAGATACCAATTCCGAAAAAGATCCCGAAGAAGCTCAGGATCGTCGAGAAGCTGCACTGCAACTTGCCAAACGTTTCGGTTTAAAAATATCCAAATCCGCAGCCGCATAACAAAATGGGGAACGCAAGTTGCGTTCCCCATTTTACATTTTCTCTTTTCTCTTTCGGCACTAATTTTTAGGGCACTATGTAGCAGAGTGCCGGTCCTAAACAATTTCACTGCTTTCTAAGAACCTTTCGTCTATGTTCTGCCAAAGTCATACTTTGAAAACCTCTTTTAAGAATTTATATCGCCTTTTCTGATATGGGGAACTATCGTTGTCTTTGGATTTTTTGAGTTCTTCAATATCTTGAATATCGTCGCAAACAATCTCGACCAAGACATCCAACGCATCTTCCCAACTATCATTGCTACCAC
>JAJEAX010000403.1 GCA_022822565.1 Candidatus Latescibacterota bacterium | reverse complement strand
TGGGCAAAATCGATGCTCAATGCGCTCGATATTCCCACGGATATGCTTCCGGATGTGGTGTCGCCGGGTACAGTTCTTGGGCCTATCCGCAAGAGCATTGCTGATGAGATGGGTATTGCACCTGTTGACGTGATCGCACCGGCCTGTCACGATACGGGGTCGGCGGTTGCGGCTGTTCCCCTTTCTTCGCCCGATGCGGTTTATATCAGTTGTGGCACATGGGCGTTGATGGGGGCGGAATTGCCCGCGCCCGCGATTAATAAGCGCGCGCTCGCGCACAATTTTACCAATGAGGGCGGTGTTGATCATACGATTCGGTTTTTGAAGAATATTTCGGGACTATGGATCGTGCAGGAGTGCCGCCGTGTGTGGGGATTGGCGGGGAAAGATTATTCGTGGGAGGAGTTGATGGGGCTGGCGATGGCGTCCGATAGGCTCTCATCGTTTATCGATCCGGATCACGCCGATTTTGGTACGCCCGGGGATATGCCGTCTCGCATTCGCGATTTTTGCAGGCGCACGGGTCAACGGCTGCCCGATAGTGAGGGGGATATTATTCGCACGGCGCTGGAGAGCCTGGCACTCAAATGTCGCTATGTTCTGGGGCAGCTCGAAGATGTATTGGGCAAGACGCTCGGCGATATTCACATTGTGGGTGGGGGCATTCACAATACGCTTTTGTGCCAGTTTATCGCTTCTGCAACGGGGCGTGCGGTGCTGTCAGGCCCGGCTGAGGCGACTGCAATGGGCAATCTATTGATGCAGGCGATGGGCAAAGGGCAGATTGGCTCTTTGGATGAACTCCGCGATGTTGTGCGTGCTTCTACTGAGATTAAGACGTATAGCCCGACGGATACGGATGCCTGGGACGAGGCGTTTGAGAAATTTCAACGGGTGATGTGATCTATTGCGGCTTTGAGTTCTTTGGGGCTGAATCCATAGGGACCGTGTTTGCCCGCGTAGGCGATGCGGTTGTCCGTGCCGACAAGGTAGAGGCGTTCGGGCCAGGCGACATAGTCGTTCATGACGGCGTCGTCCATGTCGTCAACGTAGGTGCGTATGCCGTATTGCATGGCGTCTTCGCACGTTTTTGCAACTTTTTGGCGTTCCGCAAGGGTTTTTGGGTCGTAGATGCCCGTGTCTTTGAGTTTCCAGCCGTCTTCTGGATGGGCTTCGCGGATGTAGATTACGAGAAAGTGTACCCGGTTGTGATATGTTGCATAGAGGTCGCGGAGGCTGACCGCCTCGCGGACAAAGGGCGGTCATGTGAAGCTGCCGAAGATGAGTGCAACGGGTTTGTCTTTGCATAGTTGCGAGAGGCGCACGGGGTTTTCGCCGTTGATGTCCGAGAGTTCAAAGTCTGGTGCGGGATCTCCTGCTTTGGGCGCACGGGGGTCATGCTGGTGGAGCCAGGCAAAGGCTTCGGCGCGATTTTGGAAGGTTTTGAACATGGGGAATCCTCCGGATTTGTTTTTTGAATATATTATGGATTGACACGTTGTTTGTCAATATGTCTGATGGGTGTACTGTGCTGCAAATAAGCTATCAGGCGCGAAAAGCAACCGTAGGGGCGAGGCATGCCTCGCCCCTCATATCAAGGAGAGCGTTATGGTCAGGTTCGGTGTGGTCGGTTTGAAGGGTATGGGCGGGCAACATGTGCGGGAGATTTCAGGACTGGATCGGGCGGAGTTGGTGGCGGTGGCGGATTTGGATCTGGATTATGCGCGGCAGGTTGGAGAAGAACGGGGTGCGCGCGCCTGGGGCGATTACCGGGAGATGGTCGCGTCCGAGGATCTGGATGCGGTGGTGATTGCGACGCCGCACCATCTCCACGCGCCGATGGGTTTGGATTGTCTGGAGGCGGGGTTGCATACTTTTGTGGAGAAGCCGATTGCGAATACGGTTTCGGAAGCGGATAGGATGATCGAGGCGGCGCAGGCGCGGGATTTGAAGTTGGCGGTGGGGCACAATTATCGCACGTTTCCCGGCAATCGCGCGCTGAAGCGGCTGATTGATGAGGGGGCGCTGGGAGAGATTTACCGGGTGCTGTGGATGTGGATAGAAACGCGGCCAGAGGTGTATTACGACCGGGATATATGGCGGTGTACCTGGGAGCACGCAGGGGGTGGGGTGCTGATGAATCAGACGAGTCACGATCTGGATTTGCTGTGCTGGATGGTGGGCGATCCGGTTGCGGTTTCTGCGATGATGTGCAATTGGGGACACGGTGTGGAGATTGAGGATACGGTTGTTGCCAATATCCGTTTTGCCTGTGGTGCCCATGCGAATGTGCAGTTGAGTACGTGTGATAGGCGATTGAATTACAGGCAGATTTCAGGGGATCTGGGTACGATTGAGTTTCGAGATGAGAAGAATGCCAATTCAAAGGTGCCAGATGTGTTTCGGCTGGGGCGATACGAGGTGCCCATGCGGGCGTTTATAAAGGGGGCAAAGGGGCATCAGCCAGGTATTAGCTGGGAGGATGTGCCGTCCGATGAGGGCGGGCCAACTCTAATGGAGAGTTTTGTTTCCGCGATTCTGGATGGCGGAGAGGCGATTACAGATGGGGTGACGGCGCGGCGAACACTGGAGCTGATTAACGCGATTGTGCTTTCGGCTATGCGAAAAGAGGAGGTCGCGTTTCCGGTTGATCGGGATCAATACGATGAGCTTATGGAAGAGCTGAAGCACGGAGAGACGCAGGTGGATAGGTTGTAGGATCTATAAAATCTGATGGTGTTGCGTATTTTAGGGTGGGCAAAACGGATAGGCATCGCTATACTTTGTATAGAGTTGTCGTTTATTACAAAGATTTAGAGAGAATACAATGCCATACGATATATCGGAAGCCAAACGGGAGTGGTATCGAGAAATTTCTACTCGATCCAGACTCAGGAAGAAGGCCGCAATCAATGGTGAGTTGCAACAGGAACTGGGCAAAATCAATAAGCCTGTTCTGAAACCAGAGAAGTTGATGCCAAAACAACGACAAAATGGCTTGAGATCTCTCTCGCTCTTTTCAGGTGGTGGCGGTTTGGACCTTAGTTTTGAATATGCAGGGTTTGAGCATGTTGCCAGTTTTGATATCCTGGATATTTGCGGCGCAACACTACAACAAAACCGTCCGAAATGGCGCGTTCTGTATGGCTCAAAGGGTGATGTTACAAAAACAGACTGGTCAACATATAAGGGTAAAGTAGATCTCATTCACGGAGGTCCTCCCTGCCAGCCTTTTTCAATTGCCGGAAAGCAGAGTGGGAGCAAAGACGACAGAGATATGTGGCCGGCATTTATTGATGCTTTGCTGACGCTCATGCCCGAGGCTTTCATTGCTGAGAATGTTCCAGGCCTGCTCAATCCAAAGTTTGATAAGTATGTGAACGAGGTGATTCTCGCGCCACTAACACCGCATTACCACATCGTAAAGTTCGAAGCTGTCGCATCCGACTTCGGCGTGCCACAAATCAGGAAGCGAGTAATATTTGTTGGCTTTCGGTCTCTCAAAGTAGCCAATCGCTACAAAATTCCTGAACCAACCCATTTTTCCAAAGATAGCTTGTTCTACTCTGGCAGACATACAATGGGAACGAGGGCTGCTTTGGGTCTGGAAGATATTGGTTTTGATTGCTTTGCGCCTACTCTTCGCTCTGGCTTCACTGGTCCCAGAAAATCGACCAGTATTTTGAATAGTAAGGCGAGTCAAAAGGTGTGGGAAAAACTCCAGATTTGGCCCAATGGCGTGCAAAAGTCCAGAGAGGAAGCCATGATGTTTCCCCCGGAGAATGGTCATTTCAGGCTTTCTGTTCAGGATTGTGCGCTTCTTCAGGGATTCCCGGAAGATTGGATTTTTCAAGGCGCAGCTTACCAGATGCTTGGGCAAATTGGCAATTCTGTTTGTCCACCTGTAGGTTACGCAATTGCGAAATCTGTCTCAAGTGCGTTGGGAGTTTCGACTTTGAACAATCCACATATACCGCGTTCTTTTTTTTCGCAGTTTAGCGACCAAATTATTAATGTAACCAATAGTAGTGCAGACGAAATATCAGCCACTATACAAAGGGATATACGCGACATAACACTGGCTAACAAAGCGTTGCAGTGGGCGCTGTAAATGTGCCGCTGAACTACGGAGGTAAGTCATAACGCTGTCAGCATTTGCTGATGGCGTTTTTTGTTATACCAGGTCAGGATCAATCAATTCAAGGAGCCTGTGCCGGATATCTCCAGGATTTGCATCGAGATTTACGGTGGCGAATCGTATGTTGTGGCCCTGTATATCAACCGATTCGTCAACTGAGCAATTGACAGCGGGATACAGAAGTATTCCCGATGCCTTTTCTGCTAAAGGATCGCCCAACCCTTCTTGAGATCTCAAGTAGGCGTATATCTGGTATATATGGGGGGGTGAAGCCAATGTTTGGGTACGATAATTTCCAGGCTTAAGAACGGATGTAAATTTGGTGTCTATGATGATGCGGCGACCGGAAGCGGTATGGTCTAAAACAGTATCGGCACGCATTGAGGGGAGGATGGCATTAATTCTCTCAGTCATATTACCAGTGTTCCAATGGAGTGTCTTTTGGGACTGAACTTTCCATCCCCACTGTGTAAGCGTAACGTCGTAGAATCCGGCGACGGCCTTCTCGTAAAGTTCCCATACCCATTGGGGTTCACGAGATGGTGAAGATAAATTCCTGGATCCGGCGGTTTCGGCGGGCAGTGCCATATCGAAGACCAGTTGTGCCGCAGCCAGCATCTGCCGGTCGGCGATGTCTATCCTGCCAGTGAGATTTACCGATGAGTCATGGCGGATAAGATGTTCCCCACTTACTCCCATTCGCACCAAACCTGTGGCAAGGGCGCGACATCGACGCGCTAAGTCGACGCGCTGTACCATCTTGTCCGACTTCTCCAATGCTGCTCGAACATAGCGGTTGCGTGGTGTATCTACAGTTAGTTCTTCAAACCGACATGCAACAAGCCCCCTGTGCAGCAGTTGGCGACGTTCTGTATGGATATGATCAATTCTGCCGCGCACCCTGCTGAGGATAGCTTGCCGAGGTTGGTAGCCAAAGCTCAGATTGCGCCTCAAGCGGCGTTCTACAGCCCGCGCCAGGATTTCTGCCACCAGATCGGGGATGTCGTCCGGGTTGTCTTCGACCTCTCGCTTTTGCAAATCGTTTATCTGGCGGAATAGTTGGGATGCATAAAGCATCAACAACCAGAGATTTCTGACTGGAATTTCTCCGATATACCCCAGTGTGTCGCTTTCTTGAGCGGTGGTCATTAAAACCCTT
>JAJEAX010000075.1 GCA_022822565.1 Candidatus Latescibacterota bacterium | reverse complement strand
CGCCTTTTTATGATCACCCGCCCGACACGCATCCCACACCGCCACACACAACTCGGGCACCGCCGTCAAAATCGCCGCAATCGCACCGTGTGCCCCCAAAACAAATGACGGATACAACAACGCATCCACCGCAGTCATAATCCGCGCACGATCTCCGGCCATCAACAACAAATCAGCCAGCAACTTCATATCTCCTGCACTCTGCTTCACCCCCACCACACCCTCCACCTCGTCAATAATCCGCGTCAACAACTCCGGCGACAAATACGTCCACGGCACCACATTGTAAATCATCACCGGCAACCCCGTTCCCTCGCACAACGCCTCGAAATGCCTGACCATCGCATCATCATCTGGCCGAAACAAATAATGCACTGGCGTCACCTGCAACGCCACCGGACCCAAATCGGCCACAGCCTTCCCGCGCTCAATTGCCGACTTCGTACTGTCCGTAATAATCCCCGTAATCACCGGCACGCGCCCATCGGCTTCCTCCACCGCCCATTGCGTCAACAGCCTCACCTCATCATCCCCGAGCGTATGCCCCTCACCCGTACTCCCCGTCACCGCCAACCCGTGTACCTTCGCCGTCTCAATCATATACTGAACTTCCGCCCGAAACGCCCCTTCATCAAGTGCGTCATCCTCTCGAAACGGCGTCACCACAGGCGGCACAATCCCAAAAATAGAATTCATCATCTCCTCCTAAAATACATGTGACCATAAATATTCACCCTGAAAAACATCACTCCTACAGAGGTCAAATTGGTTATTGCGCTATAAAAAAAGCCCTGGAGGAATCCGGGGCTTTCTTATCAACTTTTTACTCACAACATCTCAAACATTTGTGATCGGCGCGTAGTGTAAGACGATAAACTGGTTGGGACGTAAACCAACTGATTCATAGATACGACCTTCGCGATCACAAAATTCGACTTCAAACGCTTGACCACCCGAAAGCACCTCAACAATTGTGCCAACCTGCCCCTGCCAGAGGCCATACTCGTCAATATCTTCTGTCAATGCAACCACATCTAAAAGTTTGATGTCTTTATCCATATCACTTCGTAGTCAGTAGTCAGTCGTAGGTACAACCTTGTGTTCGCCCACTTTTGAAGTCACACCTGACGTCTTTCATTTATCTCATACCCTGCTTCCAATTCTCGTATTAGAAGATCCATCTGCTCAGGCTCTTTTTCGTACGTATTGAATGATTTTACAGCTTCTGTTGCAATCTCCACCGACCTCTTTTCCTTGTCAATACCGATATATCTTCTTCCCTCACTCAATGCTGCCAAAGCAGTCGTCCCGCTTCCTATAAAACAATCGAGCACAATTTCATCAGGCTCAGTAAATAGCTTAATAGCTCTGCGCGGCAATTCAACTGGAAACTTAGAATCATGATCTGAATTGCTGCGTACAGAAGGAATTTCCCATACGCCTCTGGAACCCCAATTTACCCATTCTTGTTTTGTAAGCCTTGATCGATCAACCTTCGTTATACCCGGCTTCCAAAAAATATAAATATATTCTGACTCATCTACAGAACGGTATGATATAGTATGCCATCTCGAGTTCTCCCAGGCGGCGTCTTTTACCCATATACGCCGATCATATAAATAAAAACCTGCATCTGTAGCAGCTTCTTCTATTACCCCCCCAACGATATATACCCTTGTTTGGGATTGATATTTCCCACCTCTAATATTGTTACCATTCAGCCGCCGATCTATTGTTTGCTCACTGCATCCAAAGTGTTCTGCAAGTTTGTACCTATTCCAATTGGGATGCTGTTGTACAACCTTAAGTATGTCTTCTTTTGTAAGATTAATTTTTCGACGAGAAATATTTTCCGCCATAATTTTCGGCATCGTCTCATCCTTAAAACACAATATATCGGCAATATTGATCACCAAAAATCCACCGGGTTTTACAATGGGAAAATGAAGTTTGATCACCTCTCGTAGAAGATTCTTCCAATCTTCAAATGACAAATCCTTCTCGTACTCTTTCCCGACGTAATACGGAGGCGACCAGATACTGAGCGCAATAGATTCCCGCTCAATTCTCTCCAAAAGCTCCTGCGAATCGCCGTGATATATCGCGTTTGGTGCAAGGTTTACGATTGCCATGACCCTATACACCCCTGTCTTTTTTCATCATAAGTAAGCCTTTGTATTCGCCACGAAGCCTTGGCCTTTAATCTGTTAAAGCCTACTCTTACCCTGAAATCTTCACCTAATGTCGGTGCATTTCTACCAGCCAGCCAGATGCCATCATCAACTGTTGGGTTATACCTTGCTTGCAATTTTCCATTTGGAATTGCTACCATAGTCACTTCATGCAAACAGTGATGGCCTAAAAGATCATCATCGTAGCTGAAATGAATAAGGCATGTCGTTGTGAGGTAATTTTTATCTCCATATTCGGATATTTCAGGCAAAAATCCTTTTTCATTAACCTGGGCACCGGATCGCCGTTGTCTCACCCACATGGACGTTTGTGACATCTGAATCGTTGCAGAACGATTTTCCTTCTCTGCTTTTGAGTCAATAAACAATGCCTGTCTGACGGTTTGATCAGGAAGAATCACATACCTTGCTTTTTTGTAATCAACTGTTCCATATACTCTCTGTTGCACGTTAAATCCTGAAAGCCGATCAAGCAATTCTCGCGTTATATCTTCAGCAATATCTTTAACGCTATCAGGCGATCTAAGGAATATTTCATGTGCTTCCATTCCGAAATCATAAACAGCTTGGAATATCCAACGCAACGTGAGCTTTTCGATTTCCTCGATTTCATTCAAGGATAGAATATATGGGTCTTTTTCTGTCATGTATTTAAGTGGTATGTGACTTCAAAATGGGTATTTGATTTTGCTACAAACATAGACAGAAATTTATATGCTGTCAACCACCGACAGGCGTTATATCCTGCCGCTGACCACAACCCCATTTTGAACCGTCTGGTGTTCGTGTTGCAGATTTTGAAAAAGGAATTATTTTACACAGGCTCAATTCTCAGCATTCAGAAACCTTTTTTGGAGGGGCACACATGAACATCATCGTCGTAATGTCCGACACCCTGCGCTACGATCACCTGGGCTGTCATGGAAATTCCTGGATCCGCACGCCACATATAGACGCATTTTCCAAACGGTGCATGTTATTTGACCGCGCGTATCAGGCATCATTCCCAACAATACCCACGCGCACAGACATGATGACCGGCAGACTCACCTTTCCCTTTCGCGGCTGGACGCCACTCCCAGAAGATGAAGTCATCTTATCCGAACTCCTCACAGACGCGGGGTATGTCACCATGCTCTTGTGCGACACACCGCATCTCGTAAGAGACGGACATCAGTTTGACCGCGGATTTTTGGGCTGGGAGTGGATTCGCGGGCAAGAAGGCGACCGCTCAATCACAGACGATATACCCGTCCCCTTCGAATCAGTCCCCGAAAAAATTCGCACGCCTGAGCGCATGCAACAGTATCACTATCGCTGGCGTGCCGCACACTGGGAAACAGAACGCGACACCTTTGTCGCCCGCACCATGCAACGCGCCGCAGACTGGCTGGAAGCAAACCACACCCACGAAAAATTCTTCCTGTACATCGACACCTTTGACCCCCACGAACCGTGGGACCCCCCCGCGCACTACGTCGATATGTACAACCCCGGATACACAGGTGAAGTCATCGACCATCCCATTTACGACTACTGCGATTACTTAAGCGCAGAAGAAATCAAACACACGCGGGCGCTATACGCAGGCGAAGTCACGCTCACGGATACCTGGGTAGGCCACCTGTTAGAAAAAGTAGAAAACCTGGGCCTCTGGGAAGACACAGCCGTGATCTTCATGTCCGACCACGGACATTATATCGGCGACCACGGACGCATTGGCAAAAGCGGGCAGGGACCTGATGGCGACTGGCCCTATTACGAAGAAGTATCCCACACGGCCTTCATGGGGTATGTACCCGGCAGCAACGCAGCGGGAAAACGCACAAAATTCTTGACACAACCCGTCGATTTCATGCCCACAATTCTCGACCTGGCAGGCATAAAAAAACCCGATGGCCTGCACGGGATATCAGTCGCCCCTATCTTAAAAGGCGAAAAAGCAGAAGACCGCCGGAAAGTCGCCGTCACATCGGCAACCCTGCCCGTGCGCGAAGACCGCAGCGTGTGTTCCAGCATCACAGACGGCAACTGGACCTTGCACTATCGCGGCCCCAACTGGCCGGCGGAACTATACGACCTGCGAACAGATCTCGCGCAAAAGAACAACGTATATAACCAGCAAAACATGGCCGTAGCGCAGCGACTACACAAAGCGTATCTGGAAGTATTAAAAGGCGCAGAAACGCCCGAAGAAAAATTCGCATTGCGGACAGAATTGCCCGATGCATAAAAATTCAAATGGCGCCATCGCTTCGGAGTTTCTCAATCTCTGGTATTGAATATCCGAGATACTCGCCCAGAATCGACTCGTTGTGTTCTCCCAGTGAAGGCCCGCGTCGAGGTTCAACCGATCCCCCGCCGACCTCTATGGGACTCCCCACGACCCGGACAGCCCCGAACTCCGGATGCGGCAACGCCAGTACCATCTCGTTCTCGGCCACCTGCGGATCGTCAAAAGCCTGCTCAAGCGTATTCACGGGCGCGCAGGGCACCTCGCCCTTGAGCAACGCCAGCCAATCGGCAGTTGTCTTCTTACGGAAAAGAGCCTTCAGAATCGGAACCAGAACATCTCGATTCTCCAGGCGATCCGCAAAAGAGCAGAACCGGGAATCTTCCGCCAGTTCCGGCGCCCCCAGAATGCGGACCAAATTTTGAAAGAACTTCTCCTTGGCGCACATGATCACGAGCCATCCGTCCTTAGTCGGCACCACCTGCGACGGGATCTGTGACGGATGAGAAGAATCGGGCGTCCGATGCGCCTGATACCCTCTGGTCAGGAACCACGCCGCCACATATCCCAGATTCGCCAGCGCCGTATCGAACAAATTCACATCTACATCGCACCCCAGACCCGTCTGTCTGGCGCGGAAGATCGCGCTGACCATGCCCAGGGACGCCATTGCGCCCGCACTGAGATCCACGAGGGAAAGTCCCGTTTTTGTCGGCGGACCGTCAGGCTCGCCCGTAAGACTCATCCATCCGGCATATCCCTGCATCAAATAATCGTATCCCGGCTCGCTCGCTCGGGACCCATGCCGTCCAAACGCGGAAAGCGAGCAACATACAATCGAAGCCTTAACCTCGCTCAGCGCCGGATAGTCCAGACCCAGCCGGGATGGAAGGTCTCCGCGCAAATTGTTGAACACCCCATCCGAAATCCCCACCAGCCGATGCAACACCTCCCGCCCTCCTGGATGCTGCAAATTCAGCGTCATACTCTTCTTGTTCCGGTTAAAACTCTGGAAATACACGCTATCCTGTTCAGCGGTATAGGGTGGCACGTAACGCGCGACATCGCCACCCGTCTCGGGATTCTCGACTTTGATAATTTCCGCCCCAAGGTCTCCCAGCATCATCGTTGCCCACGGTCCCGCCCCGAACTGCTCCACCGAGACAATCCTTATTCCATTCAGAGGCGGATGTTGGTATTGATCGTGCATGTAACCCTCTTCTTCTTCAATCGGCCTGCCGGTCATTGCCCTCTTCCTCGAAGCGACCCAGAATCCGCCGCGCCCGTTCCAGAATCGGCCTATCTACCATCCGACCATCCACAGTCGCCGGACCTTCGTCCGCCCGCCGTTCAAAAACCTCAACAATTCGCCGTGCCCACCTCTCCTCGACCTCCGTAGGACTGAAAATTTCATTCACCACCTCAACCTGACCCGGATGAATCACGGCTTTTCCGGCAAACCCCAGATCCCTGGCCCGCTGCGCCTCCACGACCAGTCCGTCAGGATCACTGATGTCCGTAAATACCTTGTCTATAGCCCGGATTTGTCCGCTTGCCGCGGCCACCGCCAACGCCGATCGAGCGTAATTGACCAATCCCTGTCCCGGATGCGAAAAGAGGCCCATATCCAGCGCAAAATCCTCTGCGCCAAACATAAGCCCCACCAGCCTGGGCGTAACGGATGCGATCGCAGGTGCCTGAACCAGGCCCCGGGCGCTCTCAATGGTTGCCAGAAGCCCGACGCTTCCGGATGGAATACCCGCTCTGGTCTCATGCTGGTCCAGCCACTGGCACACCCGAAGCACATCCTCCGGCCCCTGCACTTTGGGCAACACGAGTCCCTGCAGCCCCACACGCGCAATCGCCTGCAAATCGGCCTCCAATTCGGAAGCCCCGGCTTCGTGAACCCTGACAAATCGCGCCGGGCCGCCACGCACGCCGCCCAGCGCGGCAGCGACACGCCTACGCGCAACATCCTTCTCGGCCTCCGGGACGCCGTCCTCCAGATCGAATATCAACACATCCGCCGGCAGGCCCAGAGCCTTGTCGATCATCCGCTGCTGGTGCCCCGGCACAAAAAGCCAGGACCGCATCGACTTCACCTAACAGCCCGTGAAGCCCACAGCCTTTAGCTGTGGGAGTGTAAGGGCTTCCCGTTATAGCTTTAGCGTATAACAAGGTTGAAAAACCACCTTGATAACCGAAAGCATACTGACTATATTTTTCAATATGAAACTGACACTTCAAATACAACTGTTGCCAGATGTTGCTATAGCACAGAAGCTAAAAGCCACTATTGAGCGGTTCAACGAAGCCGCCAATTGGCTTGCTCCGAAGGCTTATGAGCGCAAGCTGGCGAATAAGTTTGCACTACAAAAGCTATACTACAAGGACTTACGCCACTTGTTTGGTCTCTCTGCACAAATGGCTATTCGCTGTATTGCTCAAGTTGTAGAGGCGTATAAGCGCGATAAGTCAGTGCAACCATCGTTCCGTAAGCATGCAAGCATACCCTATGATCAACGCCTGTATAGCTTTAAGGGCATAGACCGTGTTTCTTTGCTGACGCTTGAGGGGCGTGTTCTTGTGCCAATGTTGATGGGCAACTATCAGCGTGAGCAGTTTGGCTATGCCAAAGGACAGGCAGACCTTGTGCTCCGCAAAGACGGCAAGTGGTTTCTGCTTGTCTCTGTCGATGTACCCGATGGCACGCCGATACCGACGACAGACTTCATTGGCGTTGATCTCGGCACCACCAACCTTGCTGTTACAGACGATGGTGAAACATTTTCTGGCGACACGGTTGAAAATGTCCGACAGAAGATGCACGATCTGAAAAAGTCGCTCCAGCAGAAAGCGTCTGCCCTTGTCAAGCAAGGCAAGAGACCCAAGAATGTTCGCAGAAAACTCTCCCTACTCTCCGGCAGAGAGAGCAGGTTTCGTAGAAATACCAACCACATCATCTCCAAACGCATTGTTGAGAAGGCTAAAGACACTGGCAAAGCGATTGCTCTTGAAGACCTCGAAGGCATCCGCAAGAGCCAGAAACGGTTTCGCAAGCCTCAGCGTGCTAAAATGTCTGGGTGGTCTTTCTTCCAACTGCGCACCTTTATCGAATATAAGGCAAAGCGTGCTGGTATCCGCATAGAACCTGTTGACCCCAAATATACCAGCCAAACATGTGCCGAGTGTGGACATTGTGAGAAATCCAATAGACAAACCCAGGCATCCTTCCTGTGCAAAGTGTGTGGTCATAAAGACCATGCTGACCGCAACGCTGCTCGGAATATCCGAGCAAAGGCTTTGTGTCAACAAGCCTAAAGTTGCCGAGTGCATTTATGCCCGAGCGACAAGCCCAACTGCTTCAGCGTTGGGTAGTTGACCCGTCTTTCTCCTCGTGAATTTCGGGAAAGGCATCCCCCGACGGCGCATGCGCCCTCTTATAGACCATCACGCTGCGCGTCAGATCTATGACGACGCGGCCATCCTGATTCACGCCCCGCGTACGCACCTTCACGATACCCGCTTCCGGGAACGACTTCGACGCCCGCCTGTCGAGCACCTCCGTCTCGCAATAAAGCGTATCTCCCACAAATACCGGGTTCGGAAGCCGGACCTCGCTCCAACCCAGGTTCGCCATCGCCCGCTCGCTCACGTCCGGGACACTCATTCCCACAACCAGCGCGAGCGTAAACGTACTGTTCACCAGGATCTTTCCCCACCGCGTCCGGCGGGCGTACTCCTCGTCAAAGTGAAGCGGATTGGTATTCAGGGTCAGATGCGTGAACAACTGGTTGTCAGCCGTCGTCACCGTCCGCCCGAACCGGCTTCGATAGACTTCGCCCACCTCGAAATCCTCATAGCATCTCCCGGTCCAGCCCGGTATCACCTTTTTCTCTACTTTCTCCATACCAGCTCCCTTTGCGCCAATATAATTCGCTACAATCCGATGTCCACCGCTTTATCGCCCCTCTCTATTCATCACTCGTTCGTCCCTCGGCGCATTTCAAAAATACGCACAACAATGTACATACCGAGTGACACAATAAAAAAGACGAGCAACATCCACGCGATAGATTGCAGGGACTCGATAATCGTGCGATAGATCTCGAGCACCCAGCGTTCGGTCGTCAGTTCAAAGGGAGGCATATCGCGAGATTCACCAGTGGAATCGAAAGACTCCTGCGGCAAAATATAGCGCTCCAACGAGCGGACACGCACACCGCCAGAAATACCCACCACAAAAATCGCAAACTTCATATAGCGCACCCACGCGCCTGCTATCGCATCGTCAATAAGCCGGTGCAGAATACTGGTAATCGCGCTGCTAAACGCCCGCACAGCGATAAAAGATACCAGAGCGGCGACTACGAGGGTAATGATGAGAAGTGTGAAGAACATGGGAGGACCTCCAAAGTAATGATGACAACCAAGACCACTGGATCGCGGCTAAGCATGCCCCTGCATGCCTTAAGCAGGGGACCATGCCGCGATGACATCTTAAAGGCAAAACCAACAGAAAAACCACTGGATCGCGGCTAACACCATGCCGCGATGACGGCGCTGTTGATAGGGCTAATTGATGCGTAGGATTTATGAACTGGCCTCGCAGTTGCACACTTACTCATGCCTCAGTACTTCCACGGGATTAGTATGTGCAACCCTGAACGCCTGTGTACCAACGGTCAAAAGCGCAATCAAAAGTGCGAGCAAACCCGACAACACAAACGACCATAAACTCAGAGATGTGTGATACGCAAAATTTTGTAAATAGGTATTTGTAAAATAAAAAGCAACAGGCCAGGCGATAAGATTGGCGACAAGCACCAGCTTCAAAAACGCCTTAGACACCAGCAAAACAACACTTGAAACAGACGCACCCAGCACCTTGCGAATGCCAATCTCGCGCCTGCGGCGTTCAGCTGTAAAAGCCGCCAAACCGAACAAACCCAAACACGCCAGCAAACACACCAACCCGGCAAAAGCGGTAACAGCCTGCCCCAAAACCCTCTCCGCCCGATAAATCGCATCGAGTTCATCGTCGAGAAACGTAAACTCAAAAGGCTTATCGGCCGCCATAAA
>JAJEAX010000002.1 GCA_022822565.1 Candidatus Latescibacterota bacterium | reverse complement strand
GTGGTAGTGGATGCCAGGATCTTCCAGGCTCACCGCTCGTCCAAATCGAAATACCACTGCTTGCTCATCTTGTCGCACCGTATAGATGCCACTGGCCAACCAGAGCAATGCCAGTACAATTAACCCGTAATAGATGAACTTGGGGTTGAATTGCAAATCGAAATTTGGACGATTTGGAAATTGATATTCTTGCATCAGGCCCTCCTTTCAGGACCGGGGAGAATGCCGTTTAATACGGCAGATTGACCTGTCTGAGTGTCCTGCATAGACAGGTCGTCGGGGGTTAAGAATTGACTTATTTTTGCAATGCCCTCAATGCCGCGCAAACACACGTTGATACCCGCTACCCGATTGGCAAAACGACTGGCAAAGGCGCGGTTGCCCGTTTGTAAGAAGGCCCAGGTATATCCCATTAAAAAGGTGTCGCCACATCCGGTTTCGTCACAGGGTTCAGCTATGGGCGCGGGATCGAATTTGTCGATTACAATATCTGAGCGGTCATTTTGAAAAATTGTCTCAGAACCGCGGTTGCTGCGTGTGATCATCAAGACTGAAGGTCCCGCGCACAATACTTGTTTTGCAAAACGGCGTGTTGCATCTTTGCTATCGAGTGTTTCGCCAGCGAGCAGAGCGCCTTCTTGCTCGTTCATTTGTACGACATCCACGCATCCCATCCATTTTTTCCACTGCGGGGGCACGCGCCAGAATCGGCGGCGTTTTTCATCCATGCCCAGGGTTAAACTGTGGACATCCATCAATAGCAAACCGGTAGCGAAACGACGCACGCGCTGTGCGGTTTCGAGGGCGAGTTCCATTCCGGTGATAAAATTAAAGCATATCGCGTCGCAGTCTAAAAATGGTTCAATTTGTGAAAAAGAGATTTGCGGGACATCGTTGTGCAGGGTTTCGCGTTTGCGCCCTTTTGTGTCGTAATCCAAAAAGCAATGGGGATTTTTGTCTGATACAAATTGGATGCCGTCGAATTTGACGTGCGGGTATGGTGCGAGTTTTTTGCGCACCACGGCCTCTATGTCGGTGCCTGCATTGCAGATGGGGTAGATCGTCACTTGAGAGGATGCGATCTCGGCCAATGCCAGGATGCTGTACAACAAACCGCCGTAGCTTTCGGTTGTCACGCCATCGGCGGTGTAAATCGTATCGCGGTTAATCGTGCCAAGCAACGCAATGCGCAGCTTATGATTCATCAGTCAGTTTCCGGGGTAATGGTGAAAAAGATCATCCGCATAAGTAAGCCGAATCAATCTACCATAATACAATATGGGTGTCAACTATTAGCGGTTAGTGATTACCCCGCTTCCACAATTTGCAGGTCGTGGTGTGCGGTTGCGTCTAATTCTCGTCTTAAAACCGTGTGTGTGGTCAAATTTGGGTCGTGGTTCAGGAGTGTCTGGGCTTCTCGACGTGCGGCGGTGATTAAGGCGCCGTCGCGTGCGAGGTCGGCAAAGTGAAATTTGGGAAAGCCGGCTTGTTGGGTGCCAAAAATATGTCCGGGTCCCCGGATGCACAGGTCGGCTTCTGAGATTTCGAATCCGTCCGTTGTTCGCGCCATGGCGTTGAGGCGTTCACGTGCATCATCCGATAGCCCTTCCTGGGGGTCTGCGATTAAAATACAGTAGGATTGATGTTGTCCGCGACCCACGCGACCGCGCAATTGGTGCAATTGAGATAGTCCAAAGCGCTCGGCGTGTTCAACCATCATGACTGTGGCATTGGGTATATCGACACCGACTTCGATGACTGTTGTCGTGACCAGCGCATCCAGGTCGCCGCGCCTGAAAGCCGACATTGTGGTCTCTTTTTCGTCGCGTTTTAGGCGGCCGTGAAGCAGGCCCAACCGGAAGTTGGAGAGTGCGCCTTGTTGCAGGTCTGCAAAGGCGGCGGTGGCGGCTTGCAGGTCGCTTTTTTCGGATTCGGATACGAGTGGATAGACGATATATGCCTGATGTCCTTGTTGCAGTTCGCTGCGCAGGAATTGCAATGCGCGGGCGCGGTCCTGTGCAAAACGCCATCCCGTGCGTACAGGGATGCGACCGGGCGGCAGGGCGTCGATGATGGTGACATCCAGATCGCCGTACAGGGTCAGCGATAGGGATCTGGGTATGGGGGTGGCGGTCATGACCAGGAGATGGGGTGTATTGCCTTTTTCTCGCAACATGGCGCGCTGGATCACGCCAAAGCGATGTTGCTCATCGACGACGATGAGTGCGAGGTCGGCAAATGCGATGTCGTTTTGCAACAGGGCATGGGTGCCGACTGCTATTTTTATTTTTCCAGATCCCAATCCGTCCAGTATTTTGGCGCGTTGCGCTTTTCGCATGCGCCCGGTCACCAGTGCTACGTCTAATCCCAGTGGGGCGACGAGTTCCCGTATGGTGTGGGCGTGTTGCTCGGCTAAGATTTCTGTAGGGGCCATTAAGGCGGCTTGCGCGCCGCTGTCTGCGGCACACAACATGGCGTGGAGGGCGACGAGGGTTTTGCCGGATCCCACGTCGCCCTGTAACAGGCGGTGCATGGCAACGGGGCGCTGTAAGTCGTGGCCGATTTCTGAAATGGCGCGCGTTTGTGCAGGCGTCAATTTGAAAGGCAAATGCGACACGAGTTGCCGCGTCAGGGGACCGCTGGATATCAGTACGCGTCCGGGGGTGCGCTGGCGCAGCTTTTTTGCGTGGCCGAGATAAAGCTGGATATAGAAGATTTCGTCAAAAGATAGGCGTTGCCGCGCAGTTTCTATGTCCGTTGTTGTGTCTGGGAAATGGATTTTTTCTATTGCGTCTCGCAGGCGCATCAGGCCGCAGCGTTTGCGTATGTTTTCGTTTAATGGGTCTTCGATCTGATCCCCAATAGCTTGTAGCGCGGCGAATAACAGGCGGCGGAGTGCGCGGGCTGTGAGGCGGTCTGATTTCATTTGTGATGTGGTGGAATACAGCGGGATGATGCGTCCGGTATGCAGCCGCTGATTGTCGTCGTCTTCGTTTGCGAGAACTTCTATTTCGGGGTGTACCATTTGTAAGGTGCGCCCAAACCGCGTCAATTTTCCGCCGAGTGCTACGATGTCGCCCGCGCGATATGCATTTTTGAGGTATTGTATGCCTCCGAACCACGTGCAGGCGACCGACCCGGTCTGGTCTTCGACTGTCATGACGAATCGCCGACGCTTGCCGGGGATTGTCTGCATGCTCACGATTTCGCCAACTGCGGTGACTTCCCCATCCAGCGGCAGGTGTGCGATTCCGACTTCGGTGGATCGATCTATGTACCGATAGGGCACATACAATAGGAGATCGCCCACGGTGGCGATGCCGGCGTTTTCCAAGACTTTTTCGCGCTTTAGCCCAATGCCCGGCAGGGTTCGCAAGGGCTGGTTTAAGTTTGAGAGCATAGTGGTTTATTTTTTTTCTTCGCTATCGCCTTCCTCGTCATCTTTCTTCTGTTTTCGTTTGTCCTTAAATGCTTTAATTTTTTCAAATACATCGGGCGCGTATTTGAGCAAGTCGGCGATGGACATGCTTTTGTCTTCTATGGGTAGAAGCTGTGCTTTGCCTTTTTGTATGACGATGAATGCCACGGGTTGCACAGATCCACCCCCACCCGTGCCACTGCTGCCGTCGTCTTTTTTCCCCTGTCCTCCTCCTGCGCCAAATCCAAAGGATATTTTGGATACGGGTATGATGGTGACTTCGCCCAGGACAAGGGGTTCGCCTACCACGGTTTCGGTTTTTACGATTTCACGCAGTTCGTTTAACATTGTTCGCACCATGTCTTCTATTGCCATGTTGCCTCCCTATGAAGGGGCGGGTTTTAAACCCGCCTGTACGTCAGCCCTATCCCTCAGCAGTCAGAGGAACTTCGCGCCTGTTTTTGCGTTTTGTCCACCAGATTTTTGCGCGCATGAGTCCGCCGCGCACGACCAGAGCGAGTGCGGCGAATATCAAACGGTAAATATAAATGGAGAGTTTTAAGGATCCCGATCCGGCAAAGCGCGGTTGCAAGAAATCAGGGGTGAGCGAGATGCGGATGCGTTTGCCAAAGATGCGTTTGGTCGCTTCGATATATCCAAATAGACGTCCGGTGAAGGCGGGATCGTCTGTCCCTAACTCCAGATTCAATTCCGCGTGTTGAAGTGATATTGTTTTTAGCAATCGTTTTATAAATCGCGTCAGAATGGGACGCACTTCTGTAGCATAGTTCAGGTATTGTTTTGCTTTTGCGCGTAAGGTCTCTGTTGGATATGATTTTTTTTTCGGTCTGTCCCGTTGTGGTTCGGTGGAGATATCTCTTTCGGGTTCTGTTGTTGGCTCTGATGATAGAGGTTTTTCCCCAGGTCGCCACGCGGTCCAGCGTCCGATAACGACGCGCAATTGTATCCCCTTTTTGTCAATGTCACAGATAATACCGCATAGCCCGGCACAACCGCGCGCAAAACCGGATATGTTGTAGTCGTTTTCTCGGTAGTATCCCGTTGCGCCTGCGCGGATTGGCAGGCATAAGAAAAGTGCTATAATAGCGAGGGGAATACCCAGCACAAGGCCAATGGCGATGAGGATTGTTGTGAGCATTTCCAAAATAGGGCAAAAATGAGGGTTAAAGTCAAGTAGTTTTGGTTCTGCACTTGACACAAGGGCGTGTAGATGACAATATATGACAATAAAAGAGAAGCGCGAATCAACGGAGCGGGGTACAACTGCGTCAGCAGTTCATCAACGAATCAATCCCATCCATCGTCATTGCGGCAGGGCCCCTGCTTAAATCATACAGGGGCAAGCGTAAGCCGCAATCCAGAGGTTTTGGGTGGTGGGACGGGGTTCGTCTATTCGTTCTTGAATCGGAGTATTTATGACGATACACCAGCAGATCAAAGACTGGGCGGCAGAGAACAGGATTTCTGTCGCGGCTTTTCGAGCAGTTTCTCAATGGCTTATTGATCCGGAATTTGCGGATTTTGTACCGGGAATTCAATTGCTCGTTGAGAATGAAGATATAGACGAGCTTGAAGATGCTTTTCGCACCCATATCGAGTTTGGTACGGGGGGGATTAGGGGCAAGATGGGGCCGGGGCCCAATCGGATCAATTTGAGGACGATTGGAGAGGCGGCGCAGGGGTTGGCACAGTATATACTCAAATCGGGTATTGAAGATGCCAGAGATAAGGGTGTGGTGATTGCGTACGATACGCGGAACAATTCAGATGTTTTTGCGCGGGAGACGGCTGCGATTATTGCGGGCAATGGTATTGTTGCGCGTTTGTTTGACGGTCCTCGCGCCACGCCTCATCTTTCTTTTGCGCTCCGCAAGATGGGTGCTGTTGCAGGTGTGGTGATTAGCGCGAGTCACAATCCGCCTTCGGATAATGGTTTTAAGGCGTACTGGATCGATGGCGGGCAGGTTGTTCCGCCACATGATAAGAATATTATTGCCGAGGTTGGTGCTGTTAAGTGTCTCGATAGAATTGACTATGCGGAGGGAATAGAACGGGGGTTGATTGAGGTGCTCGATGCGGAGCTTGACGCACAATATGTTGAGAAGTTGGTCGATCTTTCCCTTTGCGATGCCCGCGATATACGTGTTGTATATACGCCGCTGCACGGCGTTGGCGCAACGAGTGTTGTGCCCGCGTTGCGGAAGTTGGGCTATTCTCCCCATCTGGTTGAGGCGCAAGATGTTCCGGATGGCAATTTTCCGACGGTGGCAGACGGTGTGGCAAATCCCGAAGATCCGGGTGCGCTTTCTCTGTCTATTGGAGAGGCACGACAGGTTCGGGCTGATGTTGTTCTGGCGAGCGATCCTGATGCCGATCGCCTGGGTTGTGCGTTGCCCGATCCGCAGAAGGGGTGGGATGCCGATCCCGAAGATCTCGCGATTAATGGCAATCAGATTGGCGCTATTTTGTGTTATTATATTTTGACCGCGCTCAAGAATCAGGGGAGATTGCCCGATAGGGGGGTTGTGTGTAAGACGATTGTTACGACGGATTTGATCAGTCTTATTGCGAGGCATTTTGGTTTGACGCCTGTTGACAATCTTCTCGTTGGGTTTAAATACATTGGCGATGTGATCAATAATTTGTCAGATGATGAGACTTTTGTGTTTGGTACGGAAGAGAGCCACGGTTATTTGTTTACGGATTTTGTGCGCGATAAGGATGCGGCTGTTGCTGCGGTTTTGCTCGCGGAGTGCGCGGCAAAACTCAAGGGGCAAGGTCGCACGTTGCGGGATTATCTGGATGATATTTATCGCGCGTTCGGATATTTTTGCGAGGTGCAGAAATCGACGTATCGAGAAGGTGCGCGGGGCAATGAGGAGATTGCCCAGATTATGAATGGTCTGCGCCAGGATCCGCCTGCTGAAATTGGCGGGTACAGGGTGGTTGAGGTCGTTGATCGCCAGACCAATACGGTGCATAATCTTCAGACGGGGAATACGCGCACAATTCAGGGTGCTATGGGCAATGTTCTCGCGTTTACTTTTACGGAGGAAGGACATACGCGGGTAACAGCCCGGCCTTCTGGTACAGAACCCAAGATCAAGTATTACGTTTCGGCGTCTTCGGCTGATCGCGCAGATCTGGCTGGGGAGGATCTGGCTCAGACAAGACTAAATGTCGATCAGTTCGCGTATGAGATTATCAGTGGCATGCTTGTTTCAGCGGAGTGCGCGTTAAAGGAAGTGAGAGGTGAGATGTAGGGGCGAGGCAGGCCTCGCCCGTTTTAAGATATAAGACGATCATCCAACTCTAATTCTTAATTTTTAATTTTATCATGACCCAATCGACAGATACAGGTATTAATCGGAATTTGACGAGCTACGGCGATCCGGAATTTAGCAAGTATATTCGCAGGGCGTTTCTCGCGGCTGCGGGATATGATGGCGAGGATGTGGATCGTCCCGTTGTTGGGATTGCTTCGACGGCTTCTGATTATAATCCCTGCCACGGGCATATGCCGGATTTGATCGAGGCTGTCAAGCGCGGGGTTTTCGAAGGTGGTGGCCTGCCTTTTGTGTTTCCCACGATTTCGCTGAATGAGATTTTCTTTTCGCCTACGACAATGCTTTTTCGGAATTTGCTGTCTATGGAGACCGAAGAGTTGATTACGGCGCAACCTATGGATGCCGTGGTGCTGATGGGGGGCTGCGATAAGACTGTGCCGGCGCAGTTGATGGCGGCTGCTTCGGCGAATATCCCCGCTGTTCAGGTGGTGTCTGGCGCGATGCGAACGGGTTCGTGGCAGGGCGAGAGGTTGGGCGCGTGTACGGATTGCCGCCGCTATTGGGCGCAATATCGCGCTGGGGAATTGAGCGATGAGCAGATCGAAGGTGTGGCGCAGTCGCTTTGCAGTACGCCGGGGACGTGTATGGTTATGGGGACTGCTTCGACGATGGCGAGTGTGGTGGAGACGCTGGGTTTGATGGTTTCTGGTGGTGCGACGCCGCTTTCGGGTACGGGGGATCGATTGCGCGTGGGCGTGCGGTCTGGACGCATGGCCGTTGCGATAGCTCGTGCGGGACGCCGACCCGTACAATTGCTCACGCGGGCGTCGTTTCTCAATGCGCTTGCGGTGCTCCACGCGCTGGGTGGTTCTACGAATGCGATTGTGCATCTTCTGGCGATTGCGCGACGGGCGGGGACTCGGCTTACTCTGGAAGATATGCACGATGTGTCGCAACAGGTGCCGTTGCTCGTGGATTGCAAGCCCGCCGGTGTGGGTTATATGGAGGATTTTCACGAGGCGGGTGGCGTTCCCGCGTTGCTCAAGGCGCTGGAGCCTCTGCTGGATTGTTCTGTGCCGACGATTACGGGGCAATCGCTGGGTGATTATTTGAAGACGGTTCAACCTCCTCAGTCATGGCAAAGTACTATTCGCACGCTGGACGATCCTCTCGGTGCTACGGGCGCGCTGATTGTGGTTCGCGGGAATCTGGCGCCGGATGGGGCTGTGCTGAAGGTCGCAGCGGCGTCGCCGGAATTGCTCGCGCACCGGGGTCCTGCGGTTGTTTTTGATTCTGCTGAGGATGCATCTGCGCGGATTGATGATCCGTCTCTCAATATTACGCCGGATCATGTGATGATTTTGCGAAATGCCGGTCCCGTGGGCGATGGGTTTCCGGAGGCGGGGTCTTTGCCTATTCCCAAGTATTTGGCGCAAAAAGGGGTTAAAGATATGGTGCGGATTTCCGATGCGCGTATGAGTGGGACGTCTTATGGTACGGTGGTGTTGCACTGTTCTCCCGAGGCGGCGACAGGGGGGCCTCTTGCTTTTGTGCGCGATGGCGATATGGTTGAGTTGAATGCAGGAGAACGGCGCATTGATTTGCTGGTCGATGAGGCGGAGCTTGCGCGTCGCCGCGAGGCTTTTGTTCCTGCGCCAGTTCCCGAGCGCGGATGGCGACACCTGTATGCCAAATGTGTTTTGCCCGCTCATCTCGGCGCAGATCTGGATTTTTTGTGAGATATACACCCCATAATAGAAAGGATACTTGTCATGGCAGACTATCAACCTCTCGATTTGTCGGCGTTGTGCAATGCGGGGCTTGAAGTTCTGGGCGCAAACGCGAATGCCCCCATAGGCAAACAATTATTCCGCGGTTTGCCATTTTTGGTAAACGACGATGGTTCGAATTGTTTTATCGCGCTGGATGAGGCTTCTGGTCGTGTGACGATTCCAATCAACGAGTCGGCACGCCGTGTGATTATTGCCCATCGCTTGCTGGATTCCGATCTGATGGAGGGTGGTCCGTTGGGGGAGAATGTGGCGGATTATTTGTTCCGGATGGCGGATGGCGAAGCATTCCGTATTCCCATCCGCGAGCGTTTTGAAATCGCACATTTATCCAGCGGCGGCGCGCCCTTTGTCGCACTTCCGGACCAGAACGACCGGTTGTTGCCGCGTTACGAAGGGAGATGGCAGGATATGGGGCGGCGTCAGACCGAGGTGGCGCGCGGTACGTCCCGCGGTTATTTTTTGTGGGCGTGGGAGAATCCTCTGCCGGATGGCACGGTCGAGTCGCTGGAGATTATCCCGGGTGGTCCGCGTTTTATTATTGCTGGTGTCACGCTTTCGCATCTTGAAGAATATCCCTTTGTGCGACATGGGAAGCGGGAAGCGCGCCTGATTTTGACCCATCCCGAAGATGCAGAAAAGCCGTTTGATCTCAGCGTGGAGGTGGATCGGGGGACGGCTACTTATGTGCATCCACTGCCCGAAGCGTCTGCCGATGATTTTGTCAATGATGATTTTGCCGGTTGGGGAGAGGCGCAGAATCCCAAGTCAAGCCCGGCGTATGTCGAGGTCGCTGCCACGCCTTC
>JAJEAX010000104.1 GCA_022822565.1 Candidatus Latescibacterota bacterium | reverse complement strand
AGTTTTTCTCATGCTATAGATATTGTTTCCGGAAAGAAGAGGCGAGGAAACATAAGGGGTTTTGTTGCCAGTAACAGTCCACAGAACGGCATCTGTACCCGTGATATCGCCTTTGGCCTTATCGAGTGAAATCGCCAGCATGGCCGGGTCTCTATGACCGCTTGTAACATAGACGATACCATCGGCATAGAGGGCCGTGGGAATGACATTTGATCCCAGTCCCGCACATTCCCATAAAACATCGCCAGTTTTGAGATCGTAACTTCGGGTCTTTCCGCTCGCGCCCACAATAATCTGTTGCGTACCCTTGTGTTCGACAACAATGGGCGTGGTCCAAGTCGTTCTTTCCCGTCGCGCCGTGCGCCAGATTTCCTCACCCGTGCGTTTATCCAGCGCGACAATAAACGAAGCGCCCTGATGATCCCAATTGATAATCAGCGTATTGCCGTGAATCGTCGGCGATGAACCTTCTCCAAAAGAGCCTGCAACTCTCATATCGCCCAGGTCCTTATCCCACTTCAAATTGCCGTCGAAGTCAAAACAATACAAGCCCCATGAACCGTAAAATGCGTACAGGTGCTCCCCATCCGTAACACCCGATGTGGCAGCATAATTAGCCGTTTTATGAGTACCTTCGTGGGGCACCGCCTCGTTCACGGTCTTTTCCCACACCACATCGCCACTCTTGCGATCCAGTGCAAGCAACTTAAACTGATAGATATGAGTGGGCAACGGCTTTCTGGCTGTCTGGGCGACTTCTACGGTTTTGTCGGTCTTAACCGCTGTCTGAACAAAAATTTTATCGCCCCATATAATGGGCGTGGCGTAGCCCGTACCCGGAATTTTTGCTTTCCATCGGATATTGGTATCTTCGCTCCATTCCACGGGAGGATTGCCCTTATCTACGAGTCCATTTGCATTTGGTCCCCGCAAATGAGGCCAGTTGTGCGTTTCCTTCGCCGCATGGTGTTTTGCCTGGACCAGAATTGGAATCAAACAAAACCCCATCAAAATCAAAAGCCATTTCTTCATCTCAAACTCCTTTCTGTGATGTGATATTGTGCAATTCAGAGAATCAAAATATCTGTTTAATGAATAGTTGTCAAACCTTTCTTTTTTGTTTACGTTGGGGATAGAGGTAGATGAATCGACTACTAACCACTTAAAATAAGGAATTTTATGCCTGCACCTCTTTATCCCAAATCCATCCGATGGTGGCCCGCTATTGCTGTCGCCGCTTTGATGCTCATTGTATTATCCGTAATATGGATTCCCGAAAGGCCAAACCGCCAGATGCAGGTTATGCCGACAATACTGGTCTGCTCAATCGGCTCACTTTTGCTCTGCCTCTGGTTCTTTGCATTCTCCCGAGCGAGTCGAAAAATTCGCGTACGGGGTCTAAGTATTCTTATACTCCTGATCATCCTGACAGTTTCATTATTTCAAATTCGCGGTTTTACGGGCGATTTGGCTCCCAAGATAGAGTGGCGCTGGTCTTCTGTTACAGCGATATCCGTAGCGGGACAGTCTTCAGATGGTCCCGACATAGACTATCCTCAATTTTTGGGACCACATCGCAACGCCATCCTCGATAAAATAAAACTGGAATCCGATTGGGATCAAAATCCCCCCAAATTACTCTGGCGCGTACCCGTTGGTGAAGCCTATTCCGCCTTTGCCGTTGTTGGACGCTCCGCCATAACTCAAGAGCAAAAAGGCGAAGACGAAACAGTGGCCTGTTACGATCTCTTAACCGGAAAAGAGAAATGGCGTCACAGCGCACGCGCGCGATATGGAACCGCGATTGCCGGAATTGGTCCACGAGCCACGCCCACCATATCGGGCGACCGCGTTTATTCTTTTGGCGCAACCGGCATCCTCACCTGTCTCGATTTGGAAACCGGTCGAGAAATCTGGTCGCGCGACACCGTGAAAGAAACCGATGCGCGCGTTAAAGAATGGGGCATAAGCGGTTCGCCCCTCGTTTTAGACGACAAAGTGATCGTAAGTCCGGGCGGACAAAACGAGCAATCGCTGATGGCATACCACCGCGAAACCGGTGATATTATTTGGGGAGATGGCCATGCAAGAGCGGGTCATAGCTCCCCCAGCCTGGTCTCCATAGCGGGAATGGATCAAATACTCATTTTTAACAGGGGGCAAGTCGCGGGGCACGATCCAATTTCCGGCAAATTGCTATGGGAATATCCCTGGAATGAGATGACGCAACACGTTGCCCAACCCATACCGCTGCCCGATGACCGCATCTTTGTATCAACAGGTTATGGTATCGGTAGTGAATTGATTCAAATTGCGAAAAATAGTCGGGATGAATTTACTGCCGAACGGATATGGAAAAGCCCTCGTCTCAAAGCCAAATTTGCCAATATGGTCTATAAAGACGGATATATTTACGGACTGGACGACGGCGTCCTCGTGTGTTTGGATCTGGTGGATGGACAGCGCAAATGGAAGCGAGGGCGCTACGGGCACGGGCAACTCATTCTCGTAGATGACCTCTTGCTCATCCAAACCGAATCGGGCGATGTCGTCCTCGTCGATGCCTCGCCAGATGAACACAATGAACGCGCGCGCTTCCCCGCTCTGGGCAGCCATACTTGGAATGCTCCCACATTTGCCGCGCCCTATCTCCTCGTGCGAAATGATCGGGAAGCGGCGTGCTATGAACTCGCACTTAAAAAAATAAATTAACGCGCCTCATATCTCCTGTTTCAACGCTGGCAATAGTGGTGCTCGCAGGGCATAGAAAACGGCTATCGCGCTTGCAATAAGGCCCGCACCGTATATGATGACAAGCGTGAGAGCCAGCGATCCCCAGGGGATTAATGCACCATGGCTCATGACATGGGGTGCTACGGCAATAAGCGCGGAGACACTGCCGATAGCCAGGCCCACAAACATTAAAAAACCATTCTCCGCGAGCAACATGCGCGACAGCACAGCGCGGCGAAATCCAAAGGCGCGCAGAACCGCCAATTCACCGCGTCTTTCAATCACATTTCTCAACAGAACGATCCCCAATCCGAGCGTGCCCAACAGCAGGCCCAAT
>JAJEAX010000050.1 GCA_022822565.1 Candidatus Latescibacterota bacterium | reverse complement strand
GATGGACGCAGATAAAGGCAGATAAAGGCGTGTAAAGGAATAAGACAAGGGGTTGGAGGCTGGAGGGCTGACTGCTGGACAAGGAGGTTTTTTGAATAATCCAATTTCTGAGTGGAATCGAGATTTTCGGTTGCTCGCGCTTGCGGTTGCTTCGCAGGGGATTTTTTTTGGCGTGCAGTTGACGCTTTACAACAATTTTGTTGTTGATCGCCTGAATATCGACGCACACGAGTTGGGATATGTGGAAGCTCTGCGCGAGGTGTCGGGGTTTATGAATGCGTTTTTTGTCGCGCTGATGGTGCGGTTCGCACCTCCTGTTGTCGCTGCGATTTCGCTGATGGTTATGGGCGCGGGCATTATGGCGTATGCCCAGGTTGATTCGGTTTTTGTGCTGGCGGTGTATTCGTTTGTGTGGGGTGTGGGGTTTCACTGCTGGATCCCGATGGAGCAGTCGATGGCGTTGCTTTTTTCGCCAGAGGGTAAGAAGGGGAAGTGGTTGGGGCAGTTGCGCAGTGTGAATAGCGTGGCGTGGTTGTTGTCTATTCTGATTTGTAAGTTGGCTTACGATTTTGTCGGGTACAATGGTTTGTTTATTATGGCGGGTGCCGCTACTGTGGGCGGTGGTTTTGCCATTTTGTTTGCGTCTCGCAAGCGGCCAGCCCACGAGCGGAGTTTTGTGTTTAAGCGGCGGTATGGTCTGTACTACGCGCTGAATTTTTTGCAGGGTATGCGGAAGCAGATGTTTATTACGTTTGCGATTTTTGCTCTGGTGAAGATTCACGGGATGCCCGTGCATACGACGATGATTCTGGTGCTGATGAATCAGACGCTGATTACGCTGACTGCGCCGACGATGGGCAAGTTGGTGGATCAGTACGGCGAGCGGAAGATGCTGTCGCTCAGTTATATCGGGTTGACCTTTGTGTTTCTCGGATATGCGGTGGTGACGCATCGCCCCACGCTGTACGTTTTGTATTGTGTCGATAATATTATCTTTTTTGGTGGGATTGCACTGACGACTTATTTGCATAAGATCGCGCCCGAGCCGGATTTAAAGCCGTCGCTTGCGATGGGTGTGACGATGAATCACGTGGCTTCTGTCGCAGCACCGCTTTTGGGCGGTTTTGCCTGGCACTATTTTGGCTATCAGGTGATTTTCTTCAGTGGTGCTGTTCTGGCGCTGGTTTCGCTGATTGTGAGTCAGTGGGTCGATCCCGAGGGGCAGCTTGAGCGGGAACGGGAGGAGATGCCCGGTGGTGTGGCTGCGCAACCCGTGTCGTGAGTGGAGGGAGGAAGATGGCTGGTAAGGCGTTTGATACATGGGAACCGATGGTTGAAGGTGACGAGGCGATCAGGGCGGCGTTGAAAGATGCGAATATTCCCGCGCTGATGGTTTCTCTGGTGCATTTGACCGGGGATATGGACATTGTTCGGGGGGAGATTCGTCCACGGGCGAGGAATATGGCGGATCCACAGGCGGGTGTGAAAGAGGATCAGCAGGCGGTTGTCCGGGAGATCGCTTTTGAGGTGTTGAAGGCCTATCGGGATCGCGGTTGTACTTTGCCACCCGCACCGAGCCGAGCGCGGGTTTGGGAGATGATGAATTTTATGATTGGGGAGGAGATTCCCGAGGATTACGGAGCGTTTTTAGAGGGGGAGTTGTCTTTGAATGGCGAGGATCCGTTTGTGCCTTCGGGGATGGATGATTTGCCCGAGGATAAGAGGCGAGATTTTCGCGTGTTGATTATTGGGGCGGGTATGTCCGGGCTGCTGGCGGCGCATCGGCTTCAGGAGGTGGGGATTTCGTTTACGGTGGTGGAGAAGAATGCCGATGTGGGGGGGACATGGCTGGAGAATACATATCCCGGATGCCGCGTTGATAGTCCAAATCACTCGTATTCCTATTCTTTTGTGCCCAAAAATTGGCCGCAGTATTTTTCCACGCAGCAGGTGCTTCTCGATTATTTCAAGCAGTTTGCAGCGGATTTTCGCCTACGCGAGCATATCCGGTTTCAGACAGAGGTTGTGTGTGGTCGTTTTGATGAGGAGCGAAGGGTCTGGGAAGTTGAAGTGCGGGATAAAGAGGGGGTGCGGCAGATGATTGAGGTGAATGCCATTATCAGTGCTGTGGGGCAGCTCAACCGTCCAAAGTTGCCGGATATTGTGGGGCGCGAGTGCTATCGGGGAGTTGCATTTCATTCTGCGCGATGGCCGCGGGAATGCGATTTGACGGATAAGCGCGTTGGGGTGATTGGTACGGGGGCGAGTGCCTTTCAGTTTGTGCCGGAGATTGCAAAGCAGGCGCGCGAGGTTTTTGTGTTTCAGCGTACGCCGCCCTGGATTCAGCCCAATCCGCATTATCACGCGGATGTGCCCGAGGGACAGCACTATCTTTTGAATCATGTGCCGTTTTACGCCAAGTGGTTTCGGCTGTTTATGTTCTGGCGTTCGGCAGAGGGGATGCTCGGCGCGGCGAAAAAGGATCCGGCATGGCCACATCAGGAACGCGCGGTGAGTAAGGCGAATGACAAGGTGCGCCAGCGGATTATAGAGTATATCGAGTCTGTGTTAGGCGATGATCCCGAGTTGATGCAGAAGTGTATTCCAGATTTTCCACCGGGCGGCAAGCGCATGTTGTGGGATAATGGCCTGTGGTTGCGCACTTTGAAGCGGGAGAATGTGCATCTTATTACGGATCCGATTGAGAGGATTACAGAGTCCGGTCTGGCGACGCGGTCGGGCGAGGGTTATGATTTTGATGTGCTGATTTACGGCACGGGGTTTCAGCCGAGTCGGATGTTGTGGCCGATGACGTTTGAGGGGGTTGGGCGCGGGGATTTACAGGCGCATTGGGATGGCGATCCGCGTGCGTATAAAGGCGTTTCTATTCCGGGATTTCCCAATTTTTTTTGTATGTATGGGCCAAATACCAATATTGTTGTGAATGGGAGTATTATCTTTTTCTCCGAGTGCGAGATGAGGTATATCCTGGGGTGTATTAAACTTTTGATTGAGACGGAATGCGCTGCGATGGATTGCAAACGGGATGTTCACGATCGATATAATGAGCGCATTGATGCGGGTAATCTGGAGATGGCATGGGGCGCGCCAAATGTTCGGAGCTGGTATAAAAATGAGGCAGGGCGGGTGACGCAAAATTGGCCGTTTTCAATGCACGAGTTCTGGAAGGAAACGCGGGTGCCCGATCCCGAGGATTATGTGTTTATTTAAATTCAAAAGCAACCACAGATTAACACGGATTAACACGGATAAAAGGCACCTGCCCTTCGCTCAGTGAGGAGGTGTTGACGCATGAATTTTGCCCCTCTGTGTTCATCAGTGTTCATCGGTGGTTGCATTTTGGGGTTGGGTTGAATCCTGATCATCCTTCCATCCTGACCATCCTGATTCTGACTTTTTATGTTCTCCAACTATTTCACCATCGCATGCCGCAATTTGTGGTCGCACAAGCGCGATACGCTGATCAATTTGCTCAGTCTTATTGTGGGGCTGTCGTGTTGTGTGATGGCGATTGTGATTATTCATTGCGAGATGAGCTACGACCGCTTTCATCCGGATGTGCATCGCATTTATCGGGTTTTGCGAGAGCGGGTGAGCAATGAGCAGACGCAGGTGCGATGGCTGACTTCGGGGGCGCTTGCGCGGACACTTGAAGCGGAGATGCCCGAGGTTGAGTTGGCGTCCAAAAATCGCATTTATCCGGTTGTGGTGCGGTATGAGGACCGGGAGCTTACGCTGGCGCAGGGGCAGGTTGACGACCGGTTTTTTGAGTTGTTTCATTTTCCTTTTTTAACTGGTGATACCAGTGTACTGTCGCAGCCGTATAGTATTGCGATTACGGAGTCAGCGGCAGAGAAGTTGTTTGGCAAGGTTGATCCCATAGGCAAAGTTCTTACGATTCGCGAGCGGTATTACGGCGGCGATTATACGGTTGCCGCTGTTTTGCAAACGCCTCCGAGGTTTTCGTCCCTTCAGTTTGATTTGTTGCATTTTACCAATGGGCGGACAGTGGAGGCTATTTTTGATTGGACGGAGTGGCGGGGGTTGGTGCAACAGGCGGGAATTGAGACTTTTGTGCGTTTGCGCGATGGGGTAGATGCGGGTGAATTCGAAGCAAAGTTGTCGGGTGTTATTGAACGGCACATGGGCGCGGATGTGCGCCGCATTCTTTCGTTTCGTTTGCAGCCTTTTGAGCGGTTGCATTTGTATGGGGTTCAGGATTACAATTTGCCTTCGGGTGGCAATGTTCAGACGCTTTATCTTTTTGCGATTATTGCGGTGCTGGTTCTGGCGATTGCGGCGATTAATTTTGTCAATCTCGCTACGGCGCGTTCGATGTATCGCGCGCGCGAGGTGGGGATGCGGAAGGTGGTTGGCGCGCGGCGCAGTCAGTTGATTCAGCAGTTTTTGTGCGAGACGGTTTTGCTGGCGTTGATCGCTGTGGTTATCGCTGTGCCCATTTCGCGCGTTGCGTTGTCGGAATTCAGTGCGCGGACAGACGCGCATTACGCTCTGGATGCGTCTATGTTGTCTGTGCTCTTGCCGGGTTTTTTCGCGCTTGCCGTGTTTGTGGGTTTGATGGCGGGGGTATATCCCGCGTTTTATTTTTCGGGGTTTCGTCCGGCTGATGTGCTCAAAGGTGCGGCGTATTTGCCGGGTGCGTGGCTTCGGCAGGTTCTGGTTGTGGCGCAATTTGCGATTGCTATTTTGCTTATGATTGTTACGGATGTTATTTATCGGCAACTGGATTATATTCAGTACAAGGATCTCGGTTTTGATAAGGAACATCTCGTTTTGTTGCCTATTTTTAAGCTGGATCGTCGGCTCAAGACCAATAATGATCCCTGGCTTGTGGCACGGTATAATACTGTAAAGCAGGCGTTTTTGGAACATCCCAATATTGTTTCGGCGTCTGCTTTTCGTTTTTTGCCCGGGCAAGATGGCGGTGGTTTTGTGCGGATTGTTAAGCCGGAAGGTCAGGACCATACCGAGTGGCGGATGCCGGTGCAGGAGGCAGATGAAGATTTTTTTGCTACTTTCGGTGTGTCTATTATAGCTGGTCGCACGTTTTCGCCCGGGGTTGAGCGCGATCGTACGCATGGGTATATTCTCAATGAGACGGCTGTGCGCGCGCTTGGTTGGGCAGTGGAGGATGCCGTAGGGCGGCGTTTTGGGCGGGCGCGTTCAGAGGAGGATGCTAAGGGAACTGTGATTGGCGTGATTGCGGATTTTCACTACGCCTCTCTTCGACAACCGATTGGGCCTGCGGTTTTTGCTTATCGGCAGTGGTTTTACGATTATCTGGCGTTGCGGGTGCGCGATTTTTTAGCGGTCCGACCTTTTCTGGAGGAGACCTGGGATTCATTTATGCCAGCCGATAAGCCTTTTGAGTTTGCGTTTCTTGACGATGAACTCGATGAGATTTATCGGGCGGAGAGAGATTTAGGGCAGGCTGTTACCGCTTTTGCCGGGTTGGTGTGTTTGCTGGCGTGTTTGGGTTTGTTTGGTTTGGCGGCTTTTACAGCTGAACGCCGCAGGCGCGAGATTGGCATTCGCAAGGTGCTGGGTGCGTCTGTTTCAAGTGTTGTTTTGCTGGTGTCTAAGGCGTTTTTGAAGCTGGTGCTTGTCGCCAATCTCATTGCCTGGCCCGTTGCTTTTTATTTTACAAATACCTATTTACAAAATTTTGCGTATCACACATCTCTGAGTTTATGGTCGTTTGTGTTGTCGGGTTTGCTCGCACTTTTAATTGCGCTTTTGACTGTTGGCACGCAGGCGTTCAGGGTTGCACATACTAATCCAGTAGAAATACTGAGGCATGAGTAGGTGTACAACAGGATTTAAGTCGCAGCACAATGCCAGTAATCCTGAGGAACTCACGTCTCTCTAATACGTATAATATTGAAATTGATCACTACTACGGAGGTCCTCCCATGTTCTTCACACTCCTTCTCATCACTCTCGTAGTCGCCGCTCTCGTGTCTTTTATCGCTGTGCGGGCGTTTAGCAGCGCGATTACCAGTATTCTTCATCGGCTTATTGATGATGCGATAGCAGGCACGTGGGTGCGCTATATGAAGTTTGCGATTTTTGTGGTGGGTATTTCTGGCGGTGTGCGCGTTCGTTCTCTGGAGCGTTATATTTTGCCGCAGGAGCATTTCGATTCCGCAGGTAAATCCCGCGATATGCCTCCCTTTGAACTGACTACCGAAAGGTGGGTGCTCGAGATATATCGCACGATTATTGAGTCCCTGCAATCTATCGCGTGGATGTTGCTCGTTTTCTTTATTGTGTCACTGGGTATGTACATTGTTATGCGTATTTTTGAAATGCGGCGGGAGACGAACGAGTGATGAGTAGAGAGGAGCGATAAAGCGGTGGACGTCGGATTGCAGCGAATTATATTGACGCAAAGGGGTCTGGTATGGGGAAAACAGAAAAAAAAGTGATACCGGGCTGGACCGGGAGATGCTATGAGGATTTTGAGGTGGGCGAAGTCTATCGAAGCCGGTTCGGGCGGACGGTGACGGCGGCTGACAACCAGTTGTTCACGCACCTGACCCTGAATACCAATCCGCTTCACTTTGACGAGGAGTACGCCCGCCGGACGCGGTGGGGAAAGATCCTGGTGAACAGCACGTTTACGCTCGCGCTGGTTGTGGGAATGAGTGTCCCGGACGTGAGCGAGCGGGCGATGGCGAACCTGGGTTGGAGCGAGGTCCGGCTTCCGAACCCGGTATTTGTGGGAGATACGCTTTATTGCGAAACGGAGGTGCTCGCCAGGCGGGCGTCGAAGTCGTTCCCGGAAGCGGGTATCGTGAAGGTGCGTACGCGGGGCGTGAATCAGGATGGCCGCGTCGTCATAGATCTGACTCGTAGCGTGATGGTCTATAAGAGGGCGCACGCGCCGTCGGGGGATGCCTTTCCCGAAATTCACGAGGAGAAAGACGGGTGAAGTCGATGCGGTCCTGGCTTTTTGTGCCGGGGCACCAGCAGCGGATGATCGACAAGGCTCAGGGCCTGCCGGCGGATGTGTTGATATTCGATCTGGAGGACGGCGTCCCGGAGGCCGAGAAGGATGTTGCGCGCAGTCGTGTCGCTGCCGCGCTGGACGGCGCGCGTGGGGGCTCAACGCGATTTGTTAGAGTTCACGATGCTGGTTCCTCCGAATTGGACGCCGATCTGCAGGCGGTCGCGCGTGTGGGGCTGCAAGGGCTCGTGTTGCCCAAAGTGCAGGGACCGGAGGATGTGCTTCAGGTGTGCCAGTGGCTGGACCGGCACGAGACCAGAGCGGGGATTCCATCCGGAGGCGTCGGGCTTCTGGCAATCATTGAGAGTGCCCGGGGTCTGGTTCAGGCGCCTGCGATCGCATCCGTTACACCCAGGCTGGTGGGGCTTATGTTCGGCGCGGAGGATTTTGCGCTGGATCTGGGCCTCTTTTCGCACCCGGGAGAGGGATTGGTCAATTATGCCCGATCGGTGCTGGCGGTGGCTGCGGCAAGCGGACAAATCCGGGCTATAGACAAGGTATTTACGGACATCGGCGATCCTGACGGACTGGTCGTGGAGGCGCAGCAGGCCAGGGATCTGGGGTTTGCCGGAAAAGCCGTGATTCATCCGGGTCAGGTTGGGGCGGTGAATGAAATTTTCAGGCCCACGGAGGCCGAGGAGAGGTGGGCACGGCGAATTGTTGAGGCTTTTGAACGGCGGGCGGACGAAGGTCCGGCGACTGTGGATGGTCGGATGGTAGATAGGCCGATTCTGGAACGGGCGCGGCGGATCCTGGATCGTCTCGAGGGAGAGGGCGGTTCGATTTGAAGAGAAGAGGGTTATTTGCACGATCAAAACCAACAGCCGCCTCTGAATGGAATAAGGATTGTCTCGGTGGAGCAGTTCGGGGCGGGACCGTGGGCAACGATGATGCTGGGGGACCTTGGG
>JAJEAX010000359.1 GCA_022822565.1 Candidatus Latescibacterota bacterium | reverse complement strand
CAGAACGGTTTGAAGTTCGATAGTTTGTGGAGACATAGACCTGTGCCTTGTTAAGATGAGTGGTTTGTTTTCGCATATTCAAACCTAACTCTTTTTCTCAATTTGCACAGGTCTTTCTCTTTTTGTCGTGTACTATGAATTAATTAGTAAGATTTTGTTTACGACCAACTTGTAACCATTATAACAATAGAACATTTTCAAAAGGATATCGAGAATATGGCGTGTCTTGAAGAACTTGTCCCAAATATATCAATTCGCGGAATACTCCCAGATGGTATCGTAACAGTTATCAATGTTCAATGGTATGGATCAGATGCTCTTGAACTCACATACAAAGACGCGAAAGGAAAACCTTCCAATATACTTCTTTATCGACATGACGAAGATCGGTTAGAGGTCATTGAAGAGGGGCGGCCATGGAGCCTTGATGGAGATGGACGTCTTTTTCGGCTTGTATCTGAGGCACATCGGATAAAAATTGCTCATCTTTTTGACCCCGTGCTTGCAGTTCACACATCGCTCGTGGAACCACTGCCTCACCAGATTACAGCTGTGTACGAGGAAATGCTGCCTCGGCAACCATTGAGATTCTTATTGGCTGATGATCCAGGTTCCGGCAAGACAATTATGGCTGGCCTTCTAATCAAGGAACTCATCGCCCGCGGAGACCTCCACAGGTGTCTAGTGGTTTGCCCGGGAAGCTTGGCCGAACAGTGGCAAGATGAACTCTATCGACGATTTCAATTGCCATTCGAAATCATGACAAACGACAAATTGGAATCGGCAAGAACAGGAAACTGGTTCCTTGAAAACAATCTCGTCATAGCGCGGCTGGACATGCTGAGCCGAAACAAGAATACTCAGGCAAAGCTTGAAGTCCCGGATGCTCAATGGGATCTCGTGGTTTGTGACGAAGCCCACAAGATGTCAGCCAGTTTCTTCGGAGGCGAAATCAGGTATACCAAACGCTATCAGCTTGGGCAGAAGCTGTCTTCGCTTACCCGCCACTTTCTCCTGATGACCGCTACTCCCCACAATGGCAAAGAAGCAGACTTTCAGCTTTTCATGGCCCTTATTGATGAGGATCGGTTTGAGGGACGATTCCGTGATGGTGTCCACGCGAGTGATGTTTCCGATCTTATGCGACGTATGGTCAAGGAAAATCTCCTGAAATTCGATGCAACTCCATTATTTCCGTTGAGGATAGCAAAAACTGTCCCCTATCGGCTATCTGATAAAGAGGCCAAGCTATATAAAGCGGTTACTGATTATGTACGCGAAGAATTTAATCGCGCTGAAGCTCTACAGAACGACAAGCGAATAAGAAACGTCGGTTTTGCATTGACCATCTTGCAACGCCGTCTCGCTTCCTCACCAGAGGCGATCTATCAATCCTTGCGCCGCCGTCGAGAAAGGCTTGAAGGTCGTCTTGAGGAACTTGATGGACTTCAATATGATGCAGTAACCAAAGCTCTTTCGAGTTCCGGACCATCCTTTGATGCGGAAGAGTTGGATGACCTGGAGGATGCTCCCGCCCAAGAACTCGAGGAGAAAGAAGATCAGATTCTTGATCGCGCTACTGCTGCTCGGACGATTGATGAACTCAAGGCTGAGATAGCAACCCTCGCAAATATAGAAAAACTTGCAATTGTTGTTCACCAGAGTGGCGAAGACAAGAAATGGCGCGAACTGGCGGAGCTGCTAAGAGAGATTTTCAATATAAATGTTATCGCTAATCAGGAGGCTAAGGCCTCAGTGGCTTACGATGATGGCGTTCCCAAACCCAAAACCTCTCCAAACCAAAAGCTTGTTATCTTCACCGAGCACCGAGATACACTTTCGTACCTCGTCAATCGCGTCAGTACGCTACTTGACCAACGAGAGGCTGTGGTCACTATTCATGGCGGCATGGGCCGTGAAGATCGTATGCAGGTCCAAGAAGCCTTCCAACATGACCAAGATGTGAAGGTACTCATCGCCACCGACGCGGCGGGGGAAGGTATTAACCTTCAGTGCGCCCATCTGATGGTCAACTATGATCTGCCATGGAATCCAAACCGCCTTGAACAGCGTTTCGGCCGGATACATCGTATCGGACAGACTGAGGTCTGCTTCCTTTGGAATCTCGTCGCAGATGATACGCGAGAAGGCAATGTTTACCGTACACTTCTCGAAAAACTAGAACGAGCGCGAGAAGCATTAGGCGGACAAGTTTTTGATGTCTTGGGCAAGGTCGTATTTGATGGCAAGCCCCTACGTGAACTACTAATCGAAGCCATACGCTTTGGGGAAAGGCCAAATGTCAAGGCACACCTGACTAAGGTAGTCGAAGGTGCTCTTGATTATGAAAAGCTTAAGTCACTTCTGAAAGATCAAGTTTTGGCACCAGTAGCCATGGATGTTAGCCATGTACACAAAATCCGAGAAGACATGGAACGGTCTGAAGCTCGACGCCTTCAGCCTTATTACATTGAATCGTTCTTTTGGGAAGCATTCAAAGAACTGGGAGGTACTGCGCGTCAACGTGGACATCGAAGGTATGAAGTGACCCATGTCCCAGCATCAATTCGCAATCGGGCTCAAAAGATCGGTATGGGTGATCTCGTGTTATCTCACTATGGACGTATTGTCTTTGAAAAAAGCCTGATTGCTCCTCCAGGACAATCGCTTGCTACCTTTGTCGGCCCTGGTCATCCACTTCTCAATACGACACTTGATCTGATTCTTGAACAGCACCATGACCTGATGCGGCGAGGCACAATACTCGTTGATGAACAGGATGCAGGCGACACCCCAAGGATGCTTTTCTATCTCGAGCATGCAATACAGGATGGTACCCAAACTTCATCTGGTGACCGCCGCATAGTTTCCAAGCGTATGCTCTATGTCGAAATGAATGCAAAAGACATTGTTAGGCACTTGCATTATGCGCCTTACCTTGACTATCGACCTCTTGAAGAAGGGGAGCCTGCAGCTAGCGAAATTCTACAGCGACCTGAATGCATCTGGCTGACTCGCGATATTGAAAAGCGTGTGCAGTCACATGCTATCAGCAATGTTATCCCTAGTCACGTCCGCGAGGTATCGAATCCGCGGCTAGATTTGATTGCCAAAACGGAAGACGCTGTAAAGGAAAGGCTTATCAAGGAGATCAACTACTGGAATCACCGGGCAATAGAACTCAAGTCCCAAGAACAATCAGGGATGGTCAACGCCAGGCTCAATTCCAATGAGGCACAACGCCGGGCTGATGAATTACAGGCACGCCTAAAAGAAAGAATGCGGGAACTCAAGTTGGAGGCAAAACTGTCCCCCCTTCCCCCCGTCGTCATAGGTGGGATGCTCGTCGTTCCCGCTGGCTTGCTCGCTAAAATGGCGACCGGCCAGATAGAAAAACCGAAGGTTTACAAAAATACTCAAGTTGCGGCGGCCCGTGCTCGAGAAATCGTTATGACCGTTGAACGCGATCTTGGCTTTGATCCCATTGACCGAGAGACCGAAAAGCTCGGCTATGACATCGAAAGTAGAATACCAGACACCGGACGCCTCAGACTCATTGAGGTAAAAGGTCGTGCAGAAGCAGCTACTACTATCACGGTGACAAAAAATGAAATCCTCTATTCTCTAAATAAACCAGATGACTTCATCTTGGCGATTGTCGAGTTCAAAGGCGATCTTCAAGAAGGGGATCATCAAGTCCATTATGTTCGCCGACCATTTCAGCGTAAGCCAGATTTTGGGGTGACCAGTGTGAATTACAGTTTTGCAGAATTGCTTGCGCGTGCGGAGCCGCCCCGATGACCGATAAGCCAACATACTTCGAGGCCATTCGCCAGAAAGCTGCGCAAAGATGGGATCAGTTGGAACAGGACCCGGACCTCGCTGGCCCTTGGCATCAACTCTTCAAGCAGGTGCAAAGCCCCCGACACATCCTCTCAGAGCTTCTCCAGAATGCGGATGATGCGGGAGCGACCGAGGCATCTGTATGCATTGAGAATCAGGTCTTCATATTCGAGCACAATGGCGAGGACTTTACGGAGGAACATTTCGCATCGCTTTGTCGCTTTGGATACTCAAACAAGAGAATTCTACACACCATCGGCTTTCGCGGTGTTGGCTTCAAGAGCACTTTTAGCCTCGGAGACCAAGTTGAACTCTTTACGCCATCGCTTTCTATATGTTTCCATCGTCAACGTTTTACCGAACCACAATGGTTGGCATTACAAATAGACACACAGGGTCGGACACGTATTCGGGTAGCGATCAGTGACCAGCACCGGCAGCGAGAGGTGGAGAAAAATTTGGAGGAATGGTTCAAGAGTCCCATATCTCTACTTTTCTTTAAGAACATCCGCTCTATCCGGATTGGGGAACGGAAGGTCCATTGGCGCAGCCTCGGACCCGGTCCTATCCCCGAAAGCGAATGGATGGCCCTCAATAAAAAAGAAAAAGAGAAGTTTCTTCTGATCCGATCTGAAGCAGAGGCATTCCCCGACAATGCGCTGAAAGAAATTCGGCATGAGCGAATGCTCAGCATTGAAGAGGATACAGCGTTTCCTCCGTGTAAAATCGAAATTGTGCTTGGCGCAAAAGGACAGCTATACTCAGTCCTTCCGACAGGTGTCGAGACAGAATTGCCCTTTGCCTGCAATGCGCCCTTCATGCAGGATCCCGCTCGTCTCAAGATAAAGGATCCAGAGACATCTCCAACGAATCGCTGGTTGCTGAAACGTGCTGGAAAACTAGCCGCATCCGCCATGCTTCACTGGTTGGATCAAGGAGAGACATCACTCCTTGATCGTGCGTGGGCATACAAGCTATTTCCAGATGTCGACAGGAATAAGAGTTCCCTAGAGGGTACGTGCGGTACAATCGTCGAATATGCGTTCGGCGACGCGATTGAGGGCAAGGATTTTCTTCTTACTGAGGATGGAAAACTTGTTCCCTGCAATCACAGTATCATCATTCCAAGACCTATTCTTGATATTTGGGAGCCGAAACAAGCAACAGCCTTGCTTGATGATGAGGGCCGCCCACCACTATGCCCTCATGTCGAATTGAATGATCAGAAGAAATTGCTGCGATGGGGTGTCATCAACAAGATCGATAAAGAGGAATTGTTTAGTTTTCTACAGCAAAAGCATCCTCCCAAACCGAAGACTTGGGGGCAGTTGTTAAACTTATGGGCGTATGTCCAACCTGAAATCACTAGTTATCGATCCTCAGTGAAAGCCGATGGCCTTATGATCGTACCCGTCCAAGGTAAGGACGTGCTGTATGCTGCAAGCGAAGTCGTACGTCTTGGCGAAAAAAAACTTTTGCAGTCCCAAAGTGACTGGGATTTTCTAGCAAAGTACCTGATCGTCCTGAATCAAAACTGGACGCGATTCCTTGCAGAACAACGCCGAGTCACATTAGAACAGAAAGTCTCCTCAATCAAAAAGGCGGTAGAAGCCGCATACGCTGTGCTTGATAAGATCGGACTGAACGACACGAGCGGTGTCAACAAGGTCATCAATCAGGTGGCAGCAGAATTCTTTGCTCAGGATAGGGTAAGCATTCAAGAGAGTGTCCGATTGGCGCAGATTGCGGCGAAGCTCAAAGCCAATGTGGGCAGTGCATTCCAGTACATCACTAGAGATAAGCGTCGCAGATCAACTGACGAAGGCATTCTCTTTGATAGCGACGGCCTCTTAAGTTACCTCTTGCCAAAATCGCGGCAAGCTACTCAGATTCTGCATCAATATTACACTGATGAATTTTCCTCCTGCTCTCCTGAGGACTGGATTCAGTGGATCTCGTCTGGTCGTGCTGGCTTACACACATTTATGCCGTTGGTCAGGTCGTCTCCGAGTTACAAGCGTCCAAAATTGGATGAAGAGCTGAAAAGACGCAGCTTTGACGGTTCATTAGAGCCTAAGTATAAAAATCCTTCGTTCTATATCGAAGACTGGGACTTCGACTCCACCTACTGGGAATATTGGCAAGATCTAGGGGCTGAGGATCCGTCGATTTGGGGAATTATTACTGACCGAATTTTTTCTCAGAAAGAGGTCTTTTGGTCAAGTAAGACATCCGCGCAGATTAAAGAAGCAGCGTCAAATGGGTGGCAGCGGACGGTAACACGCACCGGTGTTGCGCCGTCATGGGTGCTCCGACTGCGAGAACTGCCCTGCCTTCCCGATATCCGCGGTTTTCATCGGAAGCCAAGTGACCTCCTACGCCGCACGCCGGAGACAGAATCGTTGATAGATGTGGAACCATTTATTCACTCCAAATTGGATCACGAGAGAAGCCGCCCGTTGCTCGATCTCTTTGGAGTACGGGGCACGCCGACCGGTCCTGACCGTCTTCTCAATTGCCTACGGGCATTGGCACAAGCGGAGAAGCCGCCAGTCCATGAGGTGGAGAAGTGGTACCGTCGTCTCGACCAGATGGTGAATACCTGTTCAACTGCTGACTTTCAGAAAATCAAACAGGCATTCCGGGAAGAAAAACTCATTCTGGCGCAGGATAGTGCTTGGGTAACGGCGTCGACCATCTTTCTATCTTCCGACGATGAGGATGTGCCGGAGGCGGCAGTAATCCGGCCCTCGGTTAGGGAACTGACACTATGGTCGAAGATAGGTGTGGCCGAACGACCAACTGTTGATCTCGTCATCAAGTGGCTGCAGGTGCTGCCATCAGGAAAAGTATTGTCTCAAGAAGATGCACGCCGGGTGCGAGGACTACTGTCACGACATCCCATTCGGATATGGGATGAATGCGAACACTGGATCAATTTGGCCGGTGAATGGACACCAGTGCATGATCTCTTGTACACACTTACAATGCAGTTGCTAATCCCCTGGAGTCATCTTCACCAATGGGTGAAGCAGAAGACAGCGGATCTCCTGCATCTACCGGGCGAAGTGACAAACAATTCGCCATTCTCGAATTTACGGCCTTTGTCGACTCAAATTGAGGAGCGTTGGGCGGACAACCCCCTTTTCTCAGGACAGGCTGTAAATAAGAACTGGATCCAGACTCTTGGTACCGAGCTTTGCAGGATCGAACTTGACGACGAGGAAGAGACTCATCGAGTAAGATCTCTTGCTAAATCGCTCGCCAAAACCACCTATCTAGAGATTTCGGACGGAGGCCTCGAAATCATTCCCTATATTGACGGCACACCAGCGGGTACGCCGCGGCGTGCCGATGTGGTGTGGATCTACCAAGACCAATCCTTCTACGCCAGACCACTACCCAAAGCCAAGCTGGCACGCTTAGTGCCGGAAGAGATCGGCAAGGCTTTTAATCGCCCAGACATCAAGGCAGCGCTGGACTATAGCTTTGAGCGGTCCGCTCAGGATATTCAGGAGTATCTCAAAGAGAATTTTAAGCTCTCCTCTACTGGCACAGCGGTTGATCAAGATGATAGATCGGATGTTGAAGACACAGACGGCATAGAGAATCCAACACCGACTAAGGACTTTGAAAAAAACGCAGGTAACCCGTCAACTGGTGATATTCAAGATGGGCAACCCATTACCGGCGATGGCGACACACCCCAGATTCGCTCACCCCAGACACCTAAGCGTACCAAGCCCAGCATTATAGAGAACTTTGCGAAAGCTCAGGGTTTCCATAAAAACAGCAAGGGGCAGTTCTTCCATGCGAATGGCAGCTGGATTGGCCGAATAAATGGCGCACTATTCCCTTGGGAGTACCGTAATGATAAAGGTGATCTTGTGCGTTATTACTGGCCCAAGGATCACTGCCTACAGCGCGAGCCGCTGCATCTCCCGGCCGAAATCTGGCATCTCATCAAGCGGAATCCTACAACTCACGCGCTCATCCTTTCCAACGGCGATGGTAGTCCGGTCGAAGTCACAGGTGATCGTCTCTGTGCAATGCACAACGAAAATAAGATCACACTCTATCCGGCTGCATATAGATTAGTGGCTGAATCAGACAATTTATCGGAAACATAGTCATGACATACCTCATCGAATCAGAGAAGGCTATCTGAATAGCTTGCACCATTTGTAGTGGAGAGACGTCCTGTTGATCTTTAATACCCGCCTTGTCAATCAGATACTGCTAACGATATCGACACATGATATGGCGATTGGCTGCATCACCATCAACGAGAAGGCTGCGCTAACAAAGGCAATAAACAGTATGTAGCTTAGAGAAAGGCTGTTCGCCTTGTGGATGCGATAGGTCGCAGATTCATTTTTTGTCCACGGAAAAACCGGAGGTAGAGAGTCATGACCATATTTTATGTTCTTACAAATGAGGCAATGCCCGGACTTATAAAAATAGGGAAAACTACTAGAACGCTTCAGGACAGGATGCAAGAATTATACTCAACAGGGGTTCCGTTCCCCTTTATATGTAAGTATGCAGTCGAAGTTGACAAAAATGATGAAAAGGAATATGAAAAGTTGATACATAGAGGCCTGTCAGAACAAAGGGCTAATCCCAAGCGAGAATTTTTTGAGATTTCTTTCGAGAGTGCTATTAGTCTGATGAAAATGATACCGGGCACAGATGTAACTCCTAAAGATGAAACGGAAAGTATAGACAAAGATGAACTGGAAGCGATTGAAAAACACTCCAGAAGAAGACCTCCTTTCAGTTTTAGGAAAGCAAAGATAGATAACGGAGAAATTTTAACTTTTTTGAATGACGAATCAAAAACGGCCACAGTTGTCTCGGACAGAGAAATAGAGTTTAACGGAGAAAGAACAAGTTTGAGCAAATCTGCATTAGAAATACGGAACGAAATGGGATACAAATCTGCGTCTTTAGCTGGAACAGATTATTGGCAGTACAAAGGCGAAACTTTATCTACCAGACGACAAAGAATAGAAGAAGAAAGTTACGAAGACGATACTGGAATGATATAGCAGCCCTGAATAGCTGACTTATACACAGGCACATTTTATTGTATCGGGATGGCAGGTTTCGGCTCTGTTTCACTCAGTCCATCCTTGGCTGGGAAGAATCTACGCAACGCCGGGGTCGCTGGACCACAACCACAGCGCGCAAAACGCATTCTACAATGCTCGACTACTGGAACAAAAACAAAGTTGAAGACATTGCCTACCGCGCACAATTGGGCTTAACTAATAGCCCGTAAGTCCCAAATGCTTCAGCTTTGGGTCGCATGGCGAAGGACTTGTGGTTTTGGTCTTGCTTTAGCGATAAACAGCTTGACAAAATATACGCATAAGTGTATATTTTTATTATGCTTAAATCCTTCAAATACAGATTGCGCCCAACGAAAAAACAGGAGAAAACCCTGTTGGCGCACATAGAAGAATGTCGCTTGCTGTATAACCAACTTGTCTGTGCAAGAGTCCAAGCATGGGAAAAGAACAAAGAAAGTTTGTCGCGCTATGAGCAACAAGCCACATTGCCAATGCTGAAACAACAGCGTAAATCTTTTTCTCTTGTCTATTCTCAAGTTCTCCAGCAAGTATGCCAGAGAGTAGATTGGGCGTTCAAAGGATTTTTCCGCCGTCTCAAAGAGCGGGCAAAGACGGGCGAGAAAGCTGGCTTTCCCAGATACAAAGGGCAGAATCGCTATGATTCTATCACCTATTCTCAGTTTTCCAATGGTTGCCGGCTGGACGATAAGGGCTTGCGATTGAGCAAGATAGGTTGTATCCGTGTTGTCCAGCACAGGCCACTTGAGGGTATGCCTAAGTCCTGCACAGTCACGCGCACGGCAACGGGTAAGTGGTTCGCGTCTATCTCTTGCGATATAGGCGAGCCAACGCCTTGCAAGGAAGATCGCCCGCCTGTTGGCATTGACGTGGGTCTCAATTCCTTTGCTGTAACCAGTGACGGACAGAAGATCGCCAACCAGCGATTCTTTAGAAAAGAAGAGAAAGCGCTTGCCAAAGCACAGCGCAAGTGGGACGCTGTGAAAAAGAAACCCAAGACCGACGCCGTAAGAGAAAAGCGTCGTAAAGTCATTGCCAGAGTGCATGAACGCATCCGTAATAAGCGACATAACTTTGCCCATCAAGAGTCAAGAAAAATTGTCAATCGCCACAGCTTCATAGTCGCAGAGAAACTCGAAGTCCAGAAGATGCAAAAGAACAGGCGATTGTCTAAATCAATAGCAGACGTAGCGTGGTCATTGTTTCGGCATTGTCTCGAATACAAAGCGGAAGAGGCTGGTATTGGATTCAAGGCCGTCAAGCCTGATTATACGTCACAAGATTGCTCGGCATGCGGACATAGAGAAAAGAAGTCACTTTCTGATCGTGTGCATCATTGCAAGGCGTGTGGCTATACGACGGACAGAGACCACAATGCTGCGATAAACATATTGACGTTGGGGCTACAACGTCAGGCGGATTGACCGCCAAGAAGCCCACTCGCAGAGAGCTTTAGCGTTGGGAGTAGTCACAATAGTTGTAAATTTAGGGGGACTTATCTATCTTTAATCTTTAATTTTCTGAGACCCCCATTGGTAGCCAAAAAGCGCAGAGGTTAAAATGACCACCAAAAAAATAAAATTCATCGCTGGATTTGCCGTCATTATCGCCAGCTTGCTCACCATGATCGTGTACAGCTCTGAAAAAATGTCGCTGTACTACCTCACCGTCTCCGAACTGGAAGCGCGCGAAACCGAATTTGCCAACACCCGCTTCAAACTCGCCGGCAAAGTCATCCCCGGCACCATCATCAAGCGCGACGGCAACCGCACCGTCGAATTTGAAATCTCTGACCTCATCGACGAAGACCCATCTGCCAACAAACGCACCATCCGCTACACAGGCGTCGTACCCGACACCTTCCGCGAAGAAGCCGACGTCGTACTCGAAGGCAAAATCGGACCCAACGGCGTATTCATAGCCAAAAACATGCTCGCCAAATGCCCCTCCAAATACGAAAGCCAGAGCTATGAAGAGATAAAAGCGTCGTATGAATAAAGATCCTATTATTGAGGAAATTCGTCAGCACCGTAGAGCACACGCTGCTGAATATGGAAATGACCTGGGACGCATTGTTCAAGCACTCCGCAAGCGCGAACGAAAGTCTGACCGTCCAGTGCTGAATCCGGGGCCCAAGAAGCGATTGATCCCAATTGAGCGATAGCAACTTCGATGCCTTTCTCAAAGAGGAAGGCATCCTTGAAGAAGCATCTGCAAGAGCACAGAAGCGGTTGAAAGAGCTTGCAATGCAAAGTTCGCCAGGTGGCTATCTACTGAAGGACCGAGAATGCTGAATCTGCTGTTCTGGAATCTAAATAAAAAATCCCTATCAGAATCTGTCGGCCTATTGGCTGAGGAAAGGGAGGCTGACATTGTAGTTCTCGCGGAAATGCCGCAAAGTACAGAGGAAATCCTCACTCGGCTCAGACAGTACAACAGCGATTTTATGGCAAGCGATCAGATACTTCCCCAACGCCGAGTAATTCTGTATCATCGGTCTTCGTCTGCTCAAGTACAGTGCCTTCACGACGCCAAATACTGGACAATATATCAACTGGATTTGTCTGACGGAGAACCCCTAATATTAGTCGCTGTTCACATGCCAGCAAAATTCAGGAGGGGCCTCATCGGTCTGGAAAATCGCCTCCCGCTATTCCAGCAGCTATGCCAGCACATTCTGAAAGAAGAAAGTGCATCAGGAACAGACAGGACAATCGTCGTCGGCGATCTTAACCAAAACCCTTTCGATAACGAGATTGTTCATCTGGAAACACTAAACGCAGTCATGGATCCAGATGTGGCTACTCGTGTTAGTTGCCAACGGGATGGTCAAACGTACAAGTACTTTTACAATCCAATGTGGACAGCATACGGACGCCGTCAAGCACCGATGGGAACCTACTACTACCAGGAGCCTGATTACGTCCGTTACTACTGGCACGTATTCGACCAGGTACTATTGCGACCCGACCTGATACCAGCTCTGGGTGATAAAATGCCAACTTTCATTACAGAGTTGGGAGATGAGAGCTTAATTCGAGACAATGGCAGACCAGATAATAGTCGATTTTCGGATCACCTGCCAATAGCTCTCTCACTGAACATCATTTAAATCATAGGGGTATTTGAGATGTCAACACAAGACTACTGGGGAAATCTCCAGGTTACTACTAAGCAACTGACGCCTGCCCAGATACTACAGGAGCAAGCAAGTGCGCTCAATGAAAGAACCTCGCCACATATCAGAGCATCAGTTGCTACATTTGGGCTAAAACAAAGATTCCACACAACGCTTGCTGTCACAGCTCCGTCGCTGGGTGGCTATGATCTAGATATAGTTACTGTGATCTTTCCACTAAGAAACTACTATCCCCTTGTCCTGTCTGATGATCTTGGCGATGAACGATCTGAGGTGACCTGCAATAGCGAACAGGAATTTTGTGATAAGTTGCACCAAATATTGAGTTCAAAGCGAACAACAGATACGTTGAAGAGTTTGCTGTTATTGACCGCAGAGGAAGTCCTGTCCCGATAATACGAGACCCAAACACATGCTCCCACAACTCGGTAACTTTCTTCTTTATATCGCCCTATTCACCTCGGCTTATGCGGTCATCGCCGCAATTCTCGCTGCCAAAACCCGGCGAATGGGCCTCATCCTGAGCACGGAACGCGCAGTCCTCACGGGTTTTGTACTCTGCCTCTCCGCCATGGCCATTCTCGAAGTGCTCTTCCTCACAGACCGCTTCGACATCTACTACATCGCCACCCACTCCAGCCGCGACCTGCCCACGGGCTACAAATTCACAGCCGTCTGGTCCGGCATGCAAGGATCGCTCTTGCTCTGGGCATTGATCCTATCCGGATTCATATTCTTTGCCGTCATAAAAACCCGTGCTTTTCGCGGACCCCTCGCCTCTTATGCCACAGCCATCATGTCCTTCACGCTCGCCTTCTTCCTCGCGCTGATATGCATCCACGAAAATCCATTTGTCACCATGCCGCGCGCCATGCCCGATGGAACCGGCATGAACCCCCTGCTCGTCCATCCCGTCATGGCCATCCACCCCCCAATGCTCTATCACGGCTACGTCGGCTTTACCGTACCCTTTGCCTTTGCAATGGCCGCCCTCTTATCCAGACAAATCGACGAAGAATGGATTCGCACCACCCGCCGCTGGACCCTCCTCGCCTGGTTCTTCCTGGGCACGGGACAACTCCTCGGCGGCAAATGGGCTTACGTCGTCCTCGGCTGGGGCGGATACTGGGGCTGGGACCCGGTCGAAAACGCCGCCCTCTTGCCCTGGCTAACCGGCACAGCCTTCTTGCACTCCGTCATGATCCAGGAAAAAAAGGGCATGCTCAAAATCTGGAACATGGGCCTCATCATCGCCACCTACGCCCTGTGCATCTACGGCACCTTCCTCACGCGAAGCGGCGTGGTATCCTCCGTACACGCCTTTGCCCAGTCCCCCATTGGACCCTGGTTTGGCGCACTGGTCGTCCTCATCGTCATCTTCTCAAGCCTCCTCCTCATCTCGCGCCTGGACCTGCTCAAAACCAAAACGCAATACGAATCTCCCATCTCGCGTGAAGGTGGATTTTTGCTCAACAACCTGCTCTTCCTCACCGCCACATTCGCCGTCTTCTGGGGCGTCATGTTTCCCGTCATCTCCGAAGCCGTTACCGGTGACAAAATCACCGTAGGTCCCCCCTACTTCAACACCGTCATGGTACCCATTGGCCTGCTCCTGCTCGTACTCACGGGCATAGGACCCTTGCTCGCCTGGCGGCGCACCTCGGGCAAAAGCCTGAGAAAGCACTTCACGGGATCGAGCTTCATGGGGCTGATCTGCGGCATCGTCGCCATCACCCTGGGCGTGCGCGACATCTACGCCATCATCTCCTTCATCTTCTGCGGCTTTGTCACAGGCACAATCATCACCGAATTTCACCGCGGCGCGCGCGCGCGCGGCAGCAGCTCTGGCGAATCCTATCTCCGCGCAATCGTCAACCTCACCCGGCGAAATCGCCGTCGATACGGCGGTTATATCATCCACTTTGGCGTGGTCCTGCTCTTCATCGGATTTACCGGCAACGCGTTCAACAAAGATTCCCAGGTCGAACTCAAATACATGGAATCCACCGACATCGGACCCTACACCCTCACCTATGAAGGCATTACCGAATCCGTCAACCCACTCACTGCGGATATCGTCGCCCAGCTCGGCGTCTATAAACACGGACAGCGATTGGGCACCATGTGGCCCCACCAGAAAGTCTATTACAAGCGACAAGATCAACAAAGAACCACAGAAGTCGCCATTCGCTCCAACCTGCGAGAAGACCTCTACGCGCTCTATCAGGGCGTTGACATGCGAGACGGCGAAGAAATCGCCCTCTTTCACCTGTACATCAACCCCCTCGTCATGTGGGTCTGGATAGGTGCGTGGATAATCACAATCGGCACCATCATCGTCATGTGGCCCGACAAGCGCGAAAAACAGGTGATGCAAATGCGGGAGGCGATGGCATGAAGCCCGCAATCCTCATCCCGATATTCTTTCTTCTCTTCGCAATACCCGTCCGCGCCGAAGTGACCCAGGAACAGGTTGATGAAGTGGGCAAAGAACTCGCCTGCTTGTGCGGGGACTGCCCGCGCCGACCACTGGACGAATGCATTTGTGGGTATGCACTGCAACAGAAAGACCGCATCAAAAAAATGCTGGCCTCCGGTCAAACGTCGCAGGCCATTATCGATGCTTATATAAGTGAATTTGGCCTGGAAATCCTCTCCAAACCGCCAGCCAAAGGCTTCAACCTCGTAGCATGGATCATGCCGCCCCTCGTTCTCCTCCTCGGATTCTTTGGCGTACGCAGCGTACTCCGAACCTGGTCAAAAACAAAAAGTCCCGCCACACCAGCATCACAACCCGCGCGCGATGACCCCTACCTCGACCGCCTCGAAAGCGACCTCAAGGAGCGCGAGTAATGATCATTGCCGCTTTTATCCTCATCGCAGCGGGCATCTTGCTCTTTATATTCACACCGCTGTTCGACCCCCGCGACGACGCCAAAACCATCAACCAGATCTCCCGCAGAGAAGCGCGACGCCGCGAACTGATCGAACAGCGCGACATGGTCTATGAAGCCATCCGCGAACTCGACTTTGACCATCGCATGGGAAAAGTAGAAGAAGACGACTACCGGCAAACCCGCGCCCGTTATACAGCGCAAGCAGTAGAACTCATCAAATCCCTCGACAAAGCCACTGAACGCGCAAACCGCCCCGCGCGCAAACCGCAGGGAATCTCCGACCAGATAGAAAAAGAAATCGCCGCTATTCGCCACGGGAAAAGAAAACGCGAGTGAATACTATCCGCAGGCATGTCCCTGC
>JAJEAX010000267.1 GCA_022822565.1 Candidatus Latescibacterota bacterium | reverse complement strand
AACAGCTCAAGACGTATCGCGGGCGCACGACTGCCGAATGGGATGATATTTTGAAGTGGACGTGGGCGATTTACGCGGCGGGCGCGTATCCGTGTTATTATTACGATAATACGTCGTGGGATTTGATTAAGTTTGAGCCGGAACCAGCGAGTTGGATGAGGTATCGAGAGTTGCGGGATTTTTTGGAGGGGCTGCCGTTTAATCAGATGGTTGGGGATAATGAATATGTAGAGCGGGGTCTTTGTCTGGCGCTGGCAGGGGATGCGTATCTGGTGTATTTGCCCGAGGGCGGGGATACGCGTATCGATTTGTCCGTTGTGGGTGGGGATACGCAAATCGCTGTGGATTGGATGGCGATTTTGACGGGTGAACGGAGTAGTAGTAAGATGAAAAAATCGAGTGATTGGGGCGGGTTTAATACCGATTTAATCAATCCGTTTGAGGATAAAGATCAGCCGTGTGTTGTAGGGCTATGGGTAGGAGGGAAGTGATCTATACGGTAGAAAGTGCCTGTTGATTTTGAATGAGGATATTCGGATTGGGGTTTTTATCGGGTACTGGAAAGCCCTGTTCTTTCAAGAGTTCAACATGTTCTTCCATTCCCCATTTTGCTTTGAACATGCAATCTTCAATGGAATGTCCAATACCTGTAAAACCTTCCAGTTCTGGAGAGTAAAAACCAAAAAAATCCGGCTCTTCTGTGGCTTCAATGATCAATGAGTAAGGTAAATTAAGCATTGTTATGCTCCTACGAACGTTTAATTCCTGCGGCTTTCACTATAGCATGATAAGTGCCAGTTGGAACTTCTTTTGATCCGTGATAATCCACTCGAACGAGTTTATCCCAGTTAGGTTTTCCGTAATATCGAATAGAACCTTTTTGCTTTACAATTTTAAAGCCATTCTTTGTGAGAAGTCTCACCAGTTCGCTGAATTTCAAGAATTATTCCTGTGTATCGAATTGGAGAGCGGTCTATTTTATTCAAAATACAGTTTATTGATACAAGAGTCAATAATCCGATTTGGATCTGTCATGAGCATTGAACGATATTTTTTGGGCTGTCCGATCTGGGGCAATAAAGCGTGGGTGGGCGAGTTGTTTGCGCCCGATGTTGCGCAGAAAGATTTTTTGAGCCAGTACGCCTCTGTATTTAATACCGTTTTGAAATAACCATTTTCTTCTCCGCGCCCTGTCGAAAAAAATTGACTTTTGAAAATTTCAGGTTCATTGATATTCATGTTGAAAAGTATTTACCTATCTCAAAAGGAGAAGCCTTATGGATGCGCGCGAGCGGTATTTCTGGGATTTGACGGGATACCTCGTCGTGAAAGGCGTGTTGTCAAAAGAAGAGGTTGCGCGGGCGAATGATGTTGTGGATCGCTACTGGGATCGGGTTGAGGTTGGCGGTTCAACGGCGAGGGATTCGGTTGCTTTTGCCGGTACGGGACGTCCTATGTTGCCCGGTATTCTCGAGTTTCCAAAACCCGATTGCGATCCTTTTCGGGAGATGCTGGCACATCCGGTGCTGGTGAAGTATCTCAATGTGATGTGTGGCAAGGGGTTTCGGCTGGATCACGGTCCGATGTTTATTGTGAGTAATAAGGGTACGGCAGGCCATACGATGCACGGTAATGGCGATCCGCATCGGCCACATGTCGCGTATCATCACCAGAATGGCAAGCCGTGGGTGGGCGGTGTGACTGTGGCGTGGCAGTTGCACGATTGCAAGGAGGGGATGGGTGGGTTTGCCTGTGTGCCTTCGAGTCACAAGGCGATGTTTCCGATGCCAAATGGTGTGCGTACAGGAGACGACGATATGGGCTTGATCAAGCAGCCTGTGGTGGAGGCTGGCGATGTCGTCTTTTTTATGGATAGCGCGCAATCACACGGGGCAACGCCGTGGAAGTTGGATTCAACGCGGCGGTCCATTTTGTTCAAATACGCCGGTCGCACATGTGCGCGGGGCGGTCCTTCACAGGAGGTGTCGCCGCCGGAGATTTATTGGGATCGAGAGATCGTTGAGGATATGACGCCCGAGCAGTTGTCGGTTATGTATGGTCCTTATTCCAATCACAAAGGCCGCGTGCCATTTTTGGAGGTCTGCGATGATGGGGTCGTGCGGATAGAGGCATAGTATAAGAAGAGGAGAGATTTGTCATGGGCAACAATCTTTATACAGTGAGCGAAGAGGAGAAGTACTTTTTTGATTTGCGCGGTTATCTGGTCGTGCGAGGTGCTCTGTCCGCGGATGAGGTCAAGGCGTGCAATGATGCGATTGATTACTATGGGGATGAGATCAGGACGCGGTCTATTGAAGATGGCGGTCTGGCGCGGGGTTCGTCTGTGCTTACGGGCAAAGAGGGCAGGCGCGAGCTTACGGGTATGCTGGGCTGGCCCGAACCCTATCGCGAGCCGTTTCGGAAGTTGCTGGTTCATCCGGTTGTGGTGAGTCGTTTGAATGAGTTTAGCGGTAAGGGTTTTCGCCTGGATCACGGGCCGCTGTTGATTAGCGCGCACAAGGGTGCAGAGGGTCATACACTGCACGGTGGCGGGGAGCCGTTTAGCCAGTCGGTGTGGTATCACCAGCAAAATGGAAAGATTTTTTGTCGGGGTATTACTGTGGCGTGGCAGTTGACGGATGTGAATGAGGGCGATGGTGGTTTTGCCTGTGTGCCGGGGAGTCATAAGACGGCTGAGCCGACACCCGCTGAGGTGCGTTCTGTTGAGGACGATATGGGTCTGGTTTATCAACCTGTGATGCAAGCGGGTGATGTGCTCTTTTTTGCGGAGACGATGACGCATGGCACGCTGCCGTGGCGCAGCGATGGAGAGCGGCGTTCTGTGCTTTATAAGTACGCTTCTCGCGCAGCGGCTCGCGCTGTGGGCAAGTATTTTACGCCCGAGGAACGCTATGGCGATTGGGTGAGTGAGTTGACGGCAGAACAACAAGCGGTTTTGTACGGTCCCGGGGTCCATCACAGCGGTCAGCTACCCCTGCTGGCGTCCGATGGCGAGACGACGCGGGTTGTGAAGTGAATCCGCAGGCATGTCCCCCGTATAAAAACACTACGGGGCAGGCTCTGCGGGTGTAAGCAGGGATGACGCAGATGAAACGGTAGGGGCGAGGCATGCCTCGCCCATTATTGGGGCAACCACGAAGGTTGCCCCTTTTTTGGTTTTATCCCGCGCTAAATTGATTGGCGAAGATGATAAAGTCGGTAAAGTTGATGTGTCCATCTCCGTTGAGGTCAAAGTGGCGCTGATAGCTGGCGTCGTCTCGGTTCAAGCCAAAGTTCTGGACGAATAGGAGGAAGTCGGCAAAGTCCTTTTGTCCATTGCCATTGAAGTCTATGCTTATTTCGCCGCCTCTGCCAACGGTGAGGGCGATGTTTTCATCGCCTGGCCGGTAGGGTATGTATTCCATGACCAGCAGGAGCATTTCATCGGTGGTTTTTTCGCCCCATGTCAATTGGCGAGGTGGGTAATTGGGATTGAGCGGGTTGTTTGTGGTGTTGTCGTAGGTGGTGATGGCGTGGATTTGAGATCCCGCAGTTATTTTCTGATATTTGGTGAAGGTGTAATTGCCTTGCCAGTTAAAATCCCAGTCTTCAATACGGATGAGGTTGGTGCGGTTGCCCTGTGGATCCGTGGCATAGACTTCCCAGTATTTGCCCAGCAGGTGCATGTGGGGGTAGATGGACAGGAGGCTGATATCTCGATCGATAAAGAGTGTCGTGTGAAATGTTTTGACCCAATCTTTTGGGATGATAAAGATATCGTTAATTTTGATTTTTTCTACGGGGGTGCCGCCGTGTCGCTCCTCTCCGAGCAGGACTCTGAGTAGTCTGCTCAGGGTTTCACCGTCCGTGGTGAGCGGTGCCATGCTGATAAAGCCCACTTCTCTTTCAATGGGTTCTTTTTTGAAGAATATATTGATGCTGGATTGATCGGATTCTGCAATCGGCCAGGGTGCGTAGTGTACCTGGATCAATAGGTCGGAGTTTTTGGGCAGTATGTGCCCAACGCCTTTGGGATATATCGAGGGTTTTGCGCCGGGCGTATATCCGGGCAGGACGACAGTGGTTGGCGCGCCGAATGCACCAAAGGATTCGTAACCGTATTCTTCCGGGGTTTCGAGGTCTTTTTGGCGGGCAGTGCCCGTGATGTCGGCGCCGATGAGGGCGTGGTGAACGATTCTGCGGTTGCCGGGGCGAAATTCAACGGCTTCGATTTCCCGGTCTTCTGTGAGGTGGGTTGGGATGACAAAGACCTGGTACTGGTCCTCATTGTTGCCGCGGATTGTAAAGGGTTCTGCCATGGTGAGTACGAGGTCGGGGGTGCCGAGTACAGAGCCTGTTGGAAATTTCGGCATGGGGGCTTCAAGGGCGATATCGCCCTGGGGAAAGCCGGCGTTGACCCAATTTGAGATGGTGTTGATTTCTGTTTTGGTGAGTGTTCTTGCGCCGATGTGCTGGCTGTAGTTGTAATCGGGTTTCCACGGGGGCATGTACTGGGTTTCTGTGACGTGTTTGATCATGTCTGCATAAGCGGCGATTTCGCTGTAATTTGTGAGGGGCATAGGCCCTATTTCACCGTCTCGATGGCACGATGTGCAGTTGTTGTATATGATTGACGAGACGTGTTCGCTAAAGGTGGGGCTTTTCGCGTGCGGCGAAGCAACGGCGAGGAGGAGCGCGAGTATGGAGAGGGTAAGTGGTCGCATGGCTTTAGTCCTTTGTATTTTGCCATGAGGTTATGATGCAGCCAATGGCCCGGGTTTGTCGAAATGCCGGGGGTTTTTCGTCTTTGAGGGCATTCAGTACATCGGCGAGGTCGTTTTCGGTGATGACGCGGCGTCTTTTGCCCAAATCCGCAAAGGTGTTGTCAATGCGCCCCCGATAGATGGCGGTGTGCGATGTATCGGCGACGACGACTTCCGGCGTGATGGTTGCTCCCAGTCGGTTCACCCATGTGTGGGTGGAATCCCCAATGCAGGTGAATGGCAAGGCGTATTTTTCTTTGAACGCGGCTATTGTGGCTGGGGTAGAGAGCCGATTGGGGAATACGCCGATGAATTCGAGTTTTTCAGATGCGTACTGCGCGTGCAATTCTTTGAGTGTCAAGGTGTAATGCCGCGAGACCGGACAGGTTTCTCCCATAAAGATATAGATTTTATACGATGCACACAACCCCGATCCTGAGAAGAGAAAGAAGGCGATGGTTATGGCTGTGATGTTATAACGCCAGTTCATGGGTTTAGTCCAGTAATTTGCCGCCGCCAAACATGGTGGCGATGTCGCGCTGGATGTCCGCCGGGGTGAGGGGCCAGCCCGCGGCGCGGAGCGATTCGTATTTGTCGATGAAGACGGGGGCTATGACGCCGATGGAGTGGGTCCATTTGTAGAGGAGTTGGTCCAGGATGCGGGCGTCGGAGTGCTGGGGTACAAAGCTGGTGCCGAGGAGTTCGAGGCGTTCGGCTGTGATTTCCCGGATGATGCTGGGATTGTTTAAGAACCACCAGCAGCCAAAGGGGTGTACGTTGGGGAATTTGCGTCCGGTGACGCAGAGTTCGTGCTGGTTTTCGCGCGACAGGAGTGTGATGAGGAAGTTGACGTCGGGCCAGTCGCGTGCGATGCGTTCGAGGTTGGCGATGTCCCATTTGCCCAGGCTGTCGCCGCCGTCTTTGAGGGTTGGGTTGACTTGCCGGGTGACGCCGATCATCATTGCCGAGGGGATCTGCAGTTCATGGGCTGTGGGATATACGACGTTGCCCATCATTTGGGAGATGCTGTCTTCAGAGGGATAGGCAAAGTCCGGGGGGAGCGATATGGCCATGTATCGGGCGTTCATTTTTTGTGCCCAGTCGGTGAGGTAGCGACGCAGTTCCGCAAAGGTTTTGTCGGATAGGCTTTCTTCGACGTCGTATCCCAATGCGCGGAGTTTGTCGGCGGGCGCGGGCCAGTTCATGAGCGCGCTGTCGAGGCGCAGGACTGCTCTGAAGCGCGAGTCGATGTCGATGCCCTGTTGCCACATGGGTCCTTCGGTGTCGTCGAGGGGGTCGTTGGTCATATAGACACTGGCGACGCCGGCGTTTTCAAAGACCATGTCGGTGTATTCTTCGGGTGTTTTTGAGTTGTGGAATGCGCGAAATTCGGACAGGTTTTCTGCGCGCGGGTTTAGTCCCAGGCGATTCATGACGGTGACGATGCCGAGTTGTGCTTCGGAGATTGGGGAGCTGTTGCCGACGAAGAGTTGTTGCCAGATGATGTCGGCTTGTTCTGTGGTGGGCATGTTGTTGAATGTGTCAACTGCAATGCCTTCGGGCAACATGCGCGAGCATTCGGCTTTGAGGTAGTGATAGGTGAGGAGTTCGTCGGGTCCCGATAGGTAGAGTTCGCCCATGGAGGCGGGGTAGAGGTGGGTGTGTATATCGACTATGGCGTGGTTTTCAAATGCGTTGTGTACAGCTTCTGCGATTGAAAAATCAGACATCGTGGTTCTCCCTTTATAAGCGGTCAGCTATCAGCAATCATGGGTTTTAGAGCCGTCATTGCGGCATGCTTAAAGCCGCAATCCAGAAGGTTTTGCCCCCTGCTCAAAAGCATGCAGAGCCTGCCCCGTAGTGCTTTAATACGGGGGGCAGGCTTTTACTCTGTGTTCATCCGTGTTCATCGGTGGTTGCTTTTTATTTGCATTTATATTTTCAAATAAAAGCCTTCAACCAATTCTAAAAATTCGCGCCAGCTTTTGATTTCGACATGGGGGTCGGGTCCATCGAGGGGGTCGTCCAGACGGTTGTACCATACGGCGCCCATGCCGGCGTTGTGCGCGGCTGCGATATCGTATTGCGGCGAGTTGCCCACATACCA
>JAJEAX010000098.1 GCA_022822565.1 Candidatus Latescibacterota bacterium | reverse complement strand
ACCGGTCGGGTGTTGAGTCTGGGCGTTGAGTCGCTTTTGCGGTTGAATGTCAAAAGACCGGCGGACCACATGGCGCTTATTACAATTGGCAATGTATCGACGTTGCTGATTTGTCGGCAGCCGCTGAGTGAGTCCGATGTTAGCCGGTTGAGACAGGTGTGCGAGGAATTGCAGTATCAGATTGTGCATGTGCCCGATCATTTGCCTGCCGAACCCATTTTGAGGCAAATTTTATCTGCCGAATCCTCAGATCAACTCGCAGAAGCCATAGCTCAGGCTGAATTGGACTATAGCCCGCCGACAGATGACAATCCCTATTTTTTTAATATGTTGAAGCTGAATCACATAGGGACTGCGCTGAGCGTGAAAGAGGGCGTTATCAGCGGGAATTTAAGAGCTATGATTACGCTTCTCGCGCTTTTAGTTGTGCTCGGAGTACTCGCTGTTGCGACGATTGGCGTGCCTTTGTGGCTTGCCCATAGACCCACAACATTGATGCAATCGCCCGGTTTCTGGTTCGGTGCGCTGTATTTTTCTCTTATTGGCTCGGCTTTTATGTTTGTAGAGATTGCCCTGATTCAACGGCTCAACGTATTTACTGGACATCCCATCTATTCGCTGGGTATATTGCTGTTTACACTTATTGCAAGTACGGGTATGGGCAGTTTTGTAAGCGATCATCTTCCGCTTACGCGAAGGCCGTGGGTTTATGTTTTTCCCATTATAGCGGCGGTGGGTGTTGTTGTTCTCAATACGGTTCTCCACTATTTGCTGTCCCATATGATGGCTGAGGAAACGACGACAAAAATACTGATGTCTGTTCTGGTCATTTTTCCCGTGGGGATGCTTATGGGGCTGTTTTTTCCGACGGGTATGCGTCTGGTTCAGGCCTCTTATGAAAACGAAACCCCGTGGTTTTGGGCACTGAATGGGATTATGGGGGTGCTGTGTTCTGCTCTGGCTGTGTTTGTTTCTATTATATTTGGGATATCCATTAATTTTTATATTGCCGCTGTGGCTTACGCGCTTGTTCTGTGGTGTGTTTACAGTTTGCGTCGAGGACGCGCAATAATCTGAAAGGGTTTTCTATGATAGATCATATCGTTCTTCTCAAGCTCAAAGATGGGGTTACGCGGGAACAGACTCAGGCACTCCACGATGGTCTGTTTGCGCTAAAAGAAAAGGGTAGTATTCCGGGTATGGAGGAGGTTACTGCGGGGTATAATAACAGTCCCGAGGGCAAAAATTACGGGTATGACTGGGGGTTTATTATTCGGTTTGCGGATGAGGCTGCGCGAGATTTCTATTTGCCGCATCCAGATCACAAAGCACTCAGCCAGACGTTTATACGTCCTATTGTGGATGATGTGCTGGTGTTTGATTATGAGACGTGAAAAGGCAAAATTAACTAAAAGGAATCCATGAATGCCTGAAACTCAATTGAAACAAAAGCTTCTCTTTCTCTATCTGGGCAATTCCAGTTTGGAGAGCGAAGTTGTCGGCTGGTCGTATTACGATGGGACGACTGATGAGATGTTTGAGGCTGCAGGTGAAGATGCCGAGCCGCCTTATAATTCTGTGCTGGATGCCATGCGCGATGGCTGGCGCGTTATTCAGGTGCCTTTTATCAAAGCACCGCAAGTTGGGCGCGAATACGAAAACGATTATCTCGATTTTGAATTTGTCCTGGAAAAAATGGAGGCTATAAATGGATAAAAATCTTTTGCTTACGTCCGTAGAAATGGCCCAGTTTGCAAGCACGGGTTTTCTGCGTTTTGACAATCTGGTGCCGCGCGAACTTTGCGAAGCTGCACATGAAGAGATGAGTACGGGCAAGCTCAGGCGCCGCGCGCCGATGGGTTCGCCTTTTAGCGAGCCCTGGCCCGATGAAGCGATTGGCAAGGTTTTTCGCTTGCCCAAAGTGGCGGCGATTATTCACAGTCTGGTGGGTCCCAATCCGCGATACGATCACCACGCGGCGCATCTCACGCCGGCAAATACGCGCAAGGGTGCCAATTTGCATCAGGATGCCGAGTACGATATTCGCGATTTGCATTTCGATATTCAAATTTCCTTTTTTCCAGAAGATACGCCGCTGGAAAGTGGGGGTACGCTTTTTGTGCCGGGCACGCAATTTCGTCGGGTTCACGAAGCCGAGATCAAACGATATCAGAATATCATAGGACAGGTGCAGGCGGTTTGCGAAGCGGGTACGATGTTTTTCTGGCATACCAATATATGGCATTCGGCGCGGAGCAATTTTACGGATAGAGATCGGTATATGTTTAAGCTGCGCCTCAATCCCACGGTTCGGCAACAGCGTTTGTGGAATACCGACGATCTCGATAGTCCCGAGGTTAAACAAGCACTCAATCAGAAGATTCCCTGGCACGGGCAACGCCATCGCATTGAACTGATGAATCGCATCAAGTTCTGGCGTTTTCTGACGGGAGATCCCACTTTTGATTTGGCGCTCTGGTGGGGGCGCGTTGAAAATACGCCGGATATTATTGTTCAGGGAGGTTGATGATGCATTTATCTATGCACAATTGGATGCGCTCGGAGTCTCTCGAAGTCACGCTCGCGAGGTTGGCGAAATTCGGGTATGAAAGTATTGAACTGAGTGGTGAACCCGAGCGGTACGATACGTCAGAGGTGCGCGCTTTGCTCAATGCGTACACTATCCGCTGCTGGGGGGCGGTGACTTTGATGATGGGCGACCGCAATATGCTGGCCAAAGACGCGGGGATTCGGGCACAATCCGTGCAGTACGTCATGGATTGTGTTACGATGGTCAAAGAACTCGATGGGTATGAACTGACTGTGGTGCCAGCTACTGTGGGAAAAATTGAACCGGATGCCACGCCAGATGAAGAGTGGCAATGGGCTGTGGCTGGCATGCAGGAGGTTTACGATCACTCTGAAAGGGAGGGGATTCGCCTCGCTATTGAACCCATCAATCGATTTGAGACGTATTTTATTACCCGGGGTGCTCAGGCGCTTGCTCTATCAGAGGCGACGGGTGCGAATTGTGGCGTTTGTTTAGATGCTTTTCATATCAATATCGAAGAGGCAGATCCGTATCAGGCTATCCGGGATGCCGGTGACCGGCTCGTGGATTTTCATGTGGCGGATAACAATCGCATGGCGTGTGGTCTGGGGAACTGGGATTGGGCAAAATTGGTGGCGACGCTCAAAGAGGTGGGTTATGATGGCGCGCTTACAGTGGAGTTTGTCGCGCCGATTGATCGGACGCCTGCCAATGAGTATCCCAATGCGGTTGAGACCAATCCCGTTGATATTACGCCCGAGGAGCTAAAATTTATTCAGGATCACGGGAGCAGTCTGTTGAGTGAGGAGTTTTACACTTTTCTGGTGAAGAAGACCGCTGAGACGTTGTTGCCGCTGATTGGATAGAAAAATCAAAAGCAACCACAGATGAACACAAATGAACACAGATGAAAGGCAAGGAGAAGGCTGTATTTTATTAACGAATCTCAGGGGGAACGATGGCTCAAAAGATTCTTATTACAGATAAATTGCAGGGTCCCGAGTTCGCATCTGAGGAGCGGACAAAGGCGATTGACCGGTTGCGCGATTACGCGGAGGTGGCGTTTTACGACGAGACCGAATTTGGTGCCGAACACGCCGAGGGTGTGGTGGGTGTTCTGGCGGATTCGGTTGTGTTTTCGCCCGAGTTTTACGCCACGGCGCGCGATTTGCGCATTGTTGCGCGCTGGGGGGTGGGTTTTGAAAAGGTCGATGTGCCGCGTGCGACAGATTGCGGTGTTATTGTGACGGTGGCTCCCGTGCATATGGTGACGGTTGCCGAATTTGCGATCGCGCAGTGGATGGCCGCGCTGAAGCGCGTTTACACGTTGAACCGAAATAGCCATGCGGGGAATTTTGAGATTATCAGGACTTATGACGCGGAAGGTTCTACACTGGGGATCTGGGGGCTGGGACGGATCGGTCAGGCAATGGCGGAGCGCGCGCGTCCGCTTCTGGGCGATTCTGGTCGCTTGCTCGTCTATGATATCCGTCCGGATATTGACGAGGTTGCCGCGCAGTACGATGCCGAGGTGGTGGATGATCCCCGCGTTCTTTTTGAGGAGTGCGATGCGATTTCTCTCCATCTTTCCGGTGATGATACGGTTGTGACCTACGATTTGCTCTGCGCGATGAAACCCCATGCTTCAGTGATCAATCCCTCGCGCGGCAATCTGGTGGATGACGAAGCGGTGAACCGGGCGATTAAAGAAGAGCGGCTCTATTATTATCTCGTCGATGATCCAGTTAATCAGACCCGCGCGATTCACAAGGACCATCCCCGCATTATCTGTACCAATCACAATGCGGGTATTACCGTTGAGTCCGCTATTCGGCTCGACGAGTGTTGCGTGGAGCAAATTATTGACGCGCTTGAGGGTCGCACGCCCAGAGATGTGCTCAATACCGATGTGCTCGATCACCCAAGGGTTCAGGGGTTTTTGAAGTGAGAAGTGAAAAATGACGCTATCCACACTCCGAGACTCTGCATCTGAGCTTCGCGCCGATTTCCTGTCGGGAAAGGCTGTTCCGGCACTGTCAGCGGGCTTTACCTCGGGTCTGGGTCTGCTCGTCTCCCAGGTTGCCTTCGGGAGTTTCATATTCTCGGGACCTCTGGCTTCCTATTCCTCTCAGGGCGTTGGCCTGGTGCTGTTCGGGAATTTCGCTGTGTGCCTGATCATCGCCCTCACGAGTAGTTACCGCGGAGTGATTGCGGGGCTGTCTCCCGCGTTGGTGCTCGTCATGGCTCTGATCGGATCATGGATAGACGCCGAAGGCGATGCGCTGTTCGTCACCACGGTGGTCGCGCTCATGATCAGCGCGGTGCTCACCGGTTTGTGCTGTCTCCTGATCGGGCATTTCGGACTCGCCAACCTGATGCGCTTTATTCCCTTTCCGGTGGCAGGCGGATTTGTGGCGGGTATCGGGGGAGCCGTGTGTCTGGCGGCGATGTCGCTGATGGGGACGGAACTGAAATGGTGGGTGATTCCCGCACTCATAGAGCCTCCCGTTCTGTGGAAGTGGAGCCCGGGGGCGGTGTATGGGATCGCCCTGTACCTCGCGATGAAGCGCTGGGGCAACCCGCTGGTCCTGTCGGTGAGCGTCGCACTTGCCGTAGCTGCATATCATCTCGCACTCGCCGGTCTCGGCATTTCGGGCGACGAGGCACGGACAGAGGGTCTTCTACTTACGAGCACGGCGGAGGGGAGCCTGTGGCCAGCTCTGTTGCCCGCCGATTTGCTGCAGGTGGAATGGGCCTCAATCGCCGGTCAGATCCCCCACATGCTGACGCTGATTCTGGTCGCTTTCATCTGTGTGGTCCTGAATTTTGCTGGTCTCGAGTTGGCTGCGAATCAGGAGTTGGACTGGGACCGGGAGTTCCATGTGACGGGGGTCGCGAGTGTGGTCGCCGGTCTGGGCGGCGGTACGGTGGCGACCATTGTCGTGCCAGCGTCCCTGCGCAGCAAGTTGCTCGGAGCGATGACGCGGTTGACGGGACTGGTCGCTGCTCTGGTCATCGGGGGTGCGTTGTTCCTGGGCGACGGGATGCTGGAATTCGTTCCAGCGCCGCTCGTAGGCGGAATCCTGATCTTCGCTGGTCTCGGCATGCTGGACCAGGGTCTCGTGACAAGCTATAGACAGCTTCCCCGGTCAGAGTACGGTATTATTCTGCTGATCTTCTTTGCGATCCTGTACTTCGGACTGATTGAGGGCGTGGCTGTCGGGATGGTCGCCACTCTGGTGTTTTTCACCGTGCGTCTCAGCCGCGTAGATCCGATTGAATCGCGTTTTACTGCGCGCGAGCGCGTGAGCAATAGGGCACGTCCTGTTCCCGATCGCGCCATCTTACTGGAGGAGGGGAAGCGGGTGCAGGCATACCGGCTGCGCGGCTATCTCTTTTTTGGCAGCGTGTCCCCTCTGGCCGATCATCTCAGGCAGTCGCTGAGCGGTGCTTCGCGTCCCACTTGCCTGATACTGGACTTCAGTGCTGTCTCCGGCTTTGACTTCTCGGCAGTGAGCGTTCTGGGGAGGTTTTTGCAGTCGGCGAACGCGGCCGGGGTGCGGGTCGTTCTGAGCGCATTGTCCGAGGGGTTGAGGATAGGGCTTGGGCGAAGCCTTCCGCCTTCTGTATATGATGAGTTGCTGATAGAGCCGGATGTGGATGGTGCCCTCGAGCGTTGCGAGGATATCGTTATTGAGGCGTGGAATACGGATGTAGATATGGCAGACGAGCGGCGTGCTTCGCTGCTGGATCACGCCGCCGATGACCTCGAGCGCTACTTAGAGCGGCAGATTGCGTTCGAGGATCTGATAGAGGAACTTCAACGCTATCTGAGTCCTCACGAGTACTCCGTTGGCGAGGCTATCGCAGGACTGGATGCGTCTCAGGAAGATCTGCAACTGCTGCTTTCGGGCCGGGCTTCCGGCTACGATTCCGCAGGCACGCGCCTGTTTCAGTTCGGTCCCGGCGATGCGATATGGCCAGCGGACGCGCCGGATCAGAAAGCGGCTTCTGTGATTGCGGACGAATCCTGCCGAACGATGGTGCTGACGCCGGTCGCTCGGGACTGGCTGGAGGCGCACGAAGAGCGGCTTGCCCTCAAGCTGTATCGATATCTCCTTGGCGGACGTCTCCTGGCCGAGCCGGGAGGCAGGCAATTGCCAGCGGATTCTCGTCGTCGGGAGGAAGACCAATGAGTCAAGATATGCAAATCGAGATGACCCCGCTGGATTATGGGCGGTCATTCCTGATGGGGAAGGGGCACGCCAATGAGGCGCGCTTCTGGATCGAGTCGCGCACCCGCGTTATCGACGATAGGCGGGGGATTTGTGAAGATTTCTACCAAACAGCCTCCTGCAAGAGCGAGAATACCTTTCACGAGCAGGATCTGTTTCAGCGGGATAACTACGATTTCCTGCCGATCTTCAGTGCCGGGTACGGTCTCATTTTCAGGCGCCATGCCTATCTCAGCGACCGGTATCGGGAAACGCGTTCGTACACGGAGATGTTTGGCGGTTATGACCTGCACCTCGTCGAAGGCGCGACGATTCGCGAGTTGCCGACGAACGCGGCGATCATAATCTATTCCCTATCGATGATGCGCTTGCCTGCCAGACCATTTAGGGCTTCCAGACAGCGCGGCCTTCTTTTGTTTTGGTCTCTCAACTCGCTCAAATACGCTTCCCATTCTTTTTCTCTGTTGAGACGCTTTAATGTGTCTCGCACTTCGCGGAGATAGGTACCAGCTTCCTGATAACCGGAAACCTGGACGCGGCTGATCGCAGATTCGGCCTGTTCTTTCCAGATCGCTATGGCACGGTCTGGATATTTTTCTTTGATGGCGTGGGCTACTTCGAGCGATGGTTTGTACATGTAGCCCCATGTGTAGTTTGTTGTGGATGGTTTTATATCGTACCACTTCAAAACCTCTGTTGGTTTTTTCTCTGCGATGGCAAGTTCGATCAGGAGATGGATCATGGGGCCTTCTGAAGCGTCAATGTCTTTTTCAAATTCCGTCTTTGGTAAAGGCCATTTGTCATTGGGTTCCCCTTTTCGCTTTCTGCCTTTTGTTCGAGGCAAGTGTCCTGTTTCCAGAAAATAGCGCGCCCAGGCTTCGACTGCTGGTCCCACTTTGGCCTTTTGTGCAGATTTGCACAATTCTTGAAAGGTGTGTAGCGAAGGATTCGAGAAAAAGTCCTCCGCATAAAAGGTCGCAGCACTCAGATGGTCACCAGTTTTTTCCCGGATGGTACGTAGCCGGTCTTCAATATCTGAGATAGTGCCCTGATGGTTGGGATCTGTGTTTGAAATGGCTTTCTGGCACCAGTTTTCAGCGTCTTCATAGTGTTTTTCCTCAATCAGGAGGTCTATCAGTTGTATATAGTCGCCGGTGATTTCAGCCTCTCGTTCACGCAGAGGGATGATTTCATCCTCGCGTCCGGTTTGCTCAAGTGCAGCGATGAGCCATCCGGTCAACTGGTTTCGGAGGTACTTGTCTGTCTGTTTGACAGCAAGGCGTTTTTGCAATTCGTCGGCTAGTTCGCGCCAGTCGGATTTTTTATTTGCATTATTCCAAATATTTTCCAGCACGTTATAACACAGTTCGTAGCTGTCTGCCAGTTCTATATCTATCACCCAGATTAGTTGTTCGGACGAAGATAGGGATGACGCCGGCAGAGCCCGGACCACTATTTCCATGCAGGCTGGGATTTCGTCGATTATGTCTCCTTCGATATCGTAGTTGTCAAGCGCGAAATTGACGGCATTGATCAATTCTTTGCCCACTTGAAGAAGTTCCTCAGCATGACCCGCTATAAGGAGTGCCTGAAGATATGTTTTCAGGCGGTTGAAACTCATAGGCTGATATTCCTGCTCATACTCATATTCATACTCATCCCAATCGGGTCCTTCTCTTATGTCCGCTATTTCCTGTCTGATCGCTTTGAGCAGGATGCTGGCGTCGCCACTGCGAACTTTTCGACGATCCTCCAGAAATTCTCGTATATCGGGAAAGGCGTCGGTGAGTTCGTCGAGCAGTTCTACGAGTTGTGCTTTGGTCTGTTTTTTCAGGTAGGCCAAAAGGGGGCCGGTGTTCTGCTGTTGTTCGGCCTCTAATTGTTCTTCTACATCTGTCCACATGCCCAATTCGGGGTCCCAGTATTCTTCTCCGGTTGTCTCTGTTTCTCGCAGCCTGTCCAGACGGGGGTCTGTTGGTGGGATTTGTGGTACTGCAACGTCGTTCTTCAAGCACATCAGGTATTCCAACACCACGGCAACGGCATGTTTGCAAGTTGTCCAGTAAGGACAGGTACATTCAGAGGTCAAGTCCCCATCCTGGATTGCCACTTGCGTGACATAGCGCGTGCTGCCCAGCACATAGGCGATGAGTGTGCCTTCGAGTGTGATTCCCAAATCAGAGACGCTACTGTTGCGCTGGTAGGTGCGCCCTCTGCTGACGATTGTAGTCCCCGCCCAGTCTTCAAGGTCTTCCCAGGTCAGATCGGCATAAGAGTCTTTTTCCATAGGCTAACGTTCCTTATTTGTGAATAAAATACCGAGATTTTGTGAATATAAGCCGCTTGTTTGGAAGGAACAACAGATTCAGCAGGTCATATCTTTTCTTGAAAGATGTGATCCACGTCGGTAAAATGCAGTACGCTGGCATGGGACAGTTCTGGTATGAGATTTCCTGCGTAGATGATGTGGCCTTTCTGTGCGGAGGATGCAATTTTCTGGAATTGCGCGATGCCTTTTGCAAATTCTGGATTAAACGTCATGGCGGATTTGATTTCAATGGGGATTAACTGTCTGTTTTGCCTGAACAACAGATCTACTTCGTTGCCTTTGTTGTCGCGGTAAAAGTAGAGTTCAGGCTCTTTTCCCGCGTTGAGTCTGGCTTTCAAGGCTTCGATTCGGTACATATTTCAAGTTAAACTTGAGATTTGTACCGATTTCAGGTTTATATCTGCAATATCACTGTACGATGCGCCGTCGATCCGCTTCTACGGCTTCAAACCACATTTCCAGTTCACCTTTCATGCGGTGTACGCGGTCTGGCTGTTGTTGTGCGAGGTTGATGTTTTCGTACGGGTCGTTTTCAATATTGTAGAGTTCCGGGGCACCGGGTGGTGATAGTGTCCGTTCCATGGGTGGGTTTTCTACGTTCATGAGAAAATGCGGGACTTCGAGATTTTTTTGGAATGGCGGATTGTCCGATTTGAGTTTTTGCATGGCTTCTTCAATGCGGGGCCAGTAGAGTTTCCATTCCCCGTCTCGCATCGCGGCATTGCATGTGCCGATGGGGTCGTAGCGGTTGAATTGCCAGTATCGTTTGGTCGGTAGTTTTTGGGGAGCTCCCTGTAATGCGGGCATGATATCCATTCCGTCTGTGGGCGTCTGCATGTCGATTCCGCAGGCCTGCAATAGCGTGGGCATCCAGTCTGTAAAATGGAGCATGCCGTCATACGTTTTGCCCTGCGGCAGGCCAGCGGGCCAGCGGATCAGGCCAGGTACGCGGATTCCGCCTTCGAGTACGTCGTATTTCATCCCTCGAAACGGCCCGTTGTAGCGCGTCTGGTCGTTTTCTCCTTTGCCGAGGTGGACGGGTCCATTGTCGCTGGTGTAAAGTACGATCGTATCTTCCGCGAGGTCGTGTTGTTCGAGTGTGTCCAGGATTTGCCCGATTCCGGTATCCATCCGCCGGATCATGCCGTAGGTGAGACATACGGCCCGGGTGAATTTTTCCATTTCCTCAAAGGGGCGGACGTCTTCTTCTGGCGCTTCGAGTGGTCCGTGTGGTGCGTTGTAGGCTACGTAGAGAAAAAATGGCTCTGTTTTGTGCCGTTTGATAAATTCGATGGCGTCCTGCGTAAATACGTCGGTGAGATACCTCCCGTCTGACCATTTTGGCTGTCCGTTGTATTCGATGATCCAGTTCCAGTAGTTCATTCCTCCGTTCAAAAAGCCGGCGAATTCATCGAAGCCCCGGTTGTTCGGATGATACCGCATGTCGTGTAGTCCGTTGTGCCATTTTCCCACCATTCCCGTTGCATAGCCGTTTGCTTTGAATAAGTCCGCGATTGTGGATTCTCCGAGTGCTATACGGTCCAGTCCGCGGTTTGATTCCACGCTCAATGCGCCTACGCGGTGGTTGTAGCAGCCGGTTAAAAGAGCGGCGCGGGCTGGCGCGCAGATTGGGGATGCAGTGTAGTGCTGGTTCAGGCACAGGCCTTCCTGGCCGATGCGGTCGATGTGGGGTGTGTCCAGGTCTGGGTTTCCGTAGATTCCCAGGTCGCCATAGCCCTGGTCGTCGGTCAAGAATACGATTATGTTTGGTCGCTTAGGGGTCATTTTTGCGCCTCAGGGTAAGATATCTACGGTCAACCGATCTGTTTGATCCGGGTTGCACGCCCAGAGTCTGTCCGGGTTGTACACGCGGGGTGATTGAGGCGGTTGCGTCGTCAATGTCCAGTCCGGTTTGTATTGTTTGATCAGGGTCATGACATTTCGATAGGCGATTCGATCTTTTAAGTTGTCGTCGCAGTCGGCTTCTTCTATTACGCGCTGGAGATAGCGATAGTCGTAATACGGCAGGTCTGCACCGAATATGAGTCGCTCGCGCCCGACTTTGTTGGCGAACCAGTTGAAGTCCCAGGTGGAGTTCCGTCCATCGGGATATTGTACGACTTCGAACCAGATGTTGTCGTGCTGTGCCAAATTTTCCGCGGCCCAGGTGCTGGCGTGTACGATAAATTGTGCGTTTGGAAATGTTCGGGCGGTGCGGTCCATCAAGCTGTCGTGCCAGTGCAGGTTGCACAGTCCGTTTCGCGCGGCTGCGACTTCTACCATGGGGAGGATTTCTTCTTTCATGGGGGGATGTCCGGCTACTCCGACGAGGTCCAGGTCGTCCATGGCTTTTTCGGCTTCGTCGATGCCGAGTTCGCCGAATCGCGGCTCGATGAGTGCCATGCCAATGGGAAATACGTCTGGAAAATTTTTGCACGCGCTGGCAATCGCTTCGTTTTGTTCTCTTATGTCTTGTATTCCCCGGGTGATTGGGCTTCCCACGGCGGTTGGCATTGATATGGCGGCGTAAATATCGGTTTCGGAAAATCGGGATAAACACATTTGAGCGTTTTGTCCGACGGTGGGTACGCGGTTAATGGTTCGTCCAATGTGGTTGTGACAGCAGATGTAGGGGCGCATGGTGGTTCCTTTTGTTTGCAGGGGTAGGAAATTTTTGTGTTAAAAAGGCGATAAAGCAATAATATATGACATCGGATTTGATCGTCAATCGAGAGATGAGGACAATATGCGCGATTTTCCTTCTCCCCAATATCCCGCACGGTGTAAGCGTACCCATAGGATCTGTGAACTGAAACCCGGTGAGTTTGTGGTTTTGGCCGGGCGGCTTGTGGCGCGAGATTCGCTTTCCGATGAGACGGGATCGGTGAGTCTGTGTTTTAATACTGAGGTCGAGGCTAAGACAGGGGATATTGTGGAGGTTGAGGGTCGTCTCAAAGGCGATGTTTTTCACGTTACGGAATTGCGGGTGCTGGTGCCGTCGCGTGATGGGGCGGTGCCTTTAAGCCAGAGTGTGCAGGAGAATTTGCGCAAGCGCGCCAAAATTATTGCGGGGATTCGCCGCTTTTTTGATGAGAAGAGTTTTGTTGAGGTTGAGACTCCTCTGATGGTGCCGCAACCGGGTATGGAGCCGCATCTCGAGGCGTTTCAGACGGTGTATGAGTTGCGTCAATTTTATCTGCATACTTCGCCTGAGTATGCGATGAAACGCCTTCTCGCAGGTGGTTTTGAACGGATATACCAGGTTTGCAAGGTGTTTCGGCACGAGCCTGTTGGCAGGATGCATACGCCGGAGTTTACGATGATAGAGTGGTATCGTGCGTTCGCGGATTATACGGATATTATGGTGGATACCGAGTATCTGATTGCCAAACTTGCGACAGATTTGCACGGAGAGCCTGTTGTGCGGACGGATCAGTGCGCGGTTGATCTGACGCCGCCGTGGGAGCGTATTTCTGTGCGGGAGGCGATGTTGCGCTATGCGGGTGTTACTGCTGATCCGTATTTGGAGACAGCTGATTTTATCAGGCAGGCGGGGCATGAGACGGTTGATGAGGACGATCCGCCAGATGTCGCGTTTTTTAAGGTTTTTCTCGATCGGGTTGAGCCACATCTGGGTGTGCAGAAGCCCGCGATTCTCTACGATTATCCCGCGCCGATGGCTGCGCTTGCCAAACGCAAGTCCAGCGCGCCAGATTTGGCTGAGCGTTTTGAGGTTTATATTGCGGGGGTGGAGTTGTGCAATGCGTTTACAGAGTTGAATGATCCGGATGAACAACGCCAGCGTTTGGAAGAGGAAGCCGCCCAGCGCGTGCGTGAGGGGGATCCGGCTTATCCGATTGACGTGCGTTTTCTCGCGGCGCTCGAATACGGGATGCCGCCTTCTGGCGGTATTGCGCTTGGGGTGGATCGTCTCATTATGTTGCTTACAGGTGCGTCTTCTATTAGTGAGGTTATGGCTTTTCCCATGTCTGATCAATAAAAGAACAGGGTGGAAGATGTGTGTCTTCCACCCCGGATCAGGCTCTGATTTCCCTTCCCCCGTCAGCCTGAATAGATGTATTTATGTTTGAGTTTCAGGTTTAATCATCCCACTGCAATGAGCCAGCACTTTGATAATCCGTGACGCGCGTTTCAAAGAAGTTCTTTTCTTTTGCGATGTCAATGGTTTCACCCATCCACGGAAATGGATTTTTCGATCCATATACCGCCTGTAGGCCGATTCGTTCTAACCGGCGGTCGGCGATGAATTGCACGTATTCGCGGAATAAGTCTTCGTTGAGGCCCAATACGCCGTCGGGCACACAATCCCGTGCATAGATGACTTCGTATTCTACGGCTTCGTGTATGAGGTCATAGATGTCGCATTGTAGTTCCGGTGTCCAGATTTCTGGATTTTCCAATTTGATGGTGTTGATCAGGTCGATGCCGAAATTCAGATGAATGGTCTCGTCGCGCAAGATGTACTGGAATTGTTCGCCTATGCCGGTCATGCGGTTTTGCCGATGGAAGGAGAGGATCATGACAAAGCCGCTGTAAAAGAAGATGCCTTCCATGATGACGTAAAAGCCGACGAGATTTTTTACGAATTTCTGGATGCCTTCAATGCTTTGTGTTGTGAAGTTGGGGTCCAGTACATCTTCGGTTAGTTCCATCACGAATTTGTCTTTGCCTTCGATGGAGGCGACTTCGTGATACATGTTGAATACTTCGCGTGCGTTTAGGCCCAGGGATTCGACGATGTAGTGGAATGTGTGGGTGTGTATGGCTTCTTCAAATGCCTGGCGCAAGAGGTATTGCCGCGCTTCGGAGTTTGTGATGTGTTTGAAGATGGCGAGTACGATGTTGTTGCCGACGAGGCTTTCGCCCGTGCTGAAGAATCCGAGGTTTCGCAAGATGACTTTTCGCTCGGCGTCGTTCAGTGCATTTGAACGCCAGAGTTCTATGTCGCGCTGCATCGGGACTTCTGTTGGCATCCAGTGATTGGCGCATCCATTGAGATAGTGCTCCCAGGCCCATTCGTATTTGAGGGGCATCAACTGGTTCACATCTACCTGCCGGCAATTGAGCAATCGCTTGTCTTCCGGGTTGATGCGCCTGGTCAGGTCATACGCCTCGCCAGTGGCACCGCAACACAGCGCGGAGGGCACGTCAGTATTATCCGCTTCAACGGGTGCATGAATGCCGTTTTGCTGCGCGTGACCACCATTCTTGTAGTCCCTTTCAACGTCTTCGTCTTCAAATATGAGCTTATTGGTCATTCGACAACTCCTTTTAAGTCTTTAGTTTTACGCCTGGCCAGCGCGTTCCAAACGCGCCAACCAATCTCGAAAGTGAGGACACTCGGCACGGATTTTATCAAGGCCCATTTCCAGTACGGCGTTTCTTCCAGATGTCAATTTTTGGTATTCTGGTACCAATCTTTCTACACGCTTAGATGGTGCGGTGTGAGGTGAATCGTCGATTTCTTCTGGACTCCCGAATGCGTCGCGGATTTTCTGAAATTCTTGAGCAATATCTGGACGCCCAATTCCCCGCCCAAATGCCTCACAATCACTGAAAAGCAGAGCCTCAAATTCATGCATCATGAGATATGGAATGAATCGGTTGGGGTTGAAGGCACTGCCCATCTGTTCGCAGATATCCGTCAGGAGCGCGTTCTCAACGGTATTTGCTTTTTCTTGAAATGGTACATTGTCAGCCGTTTCGCGTCCAGGCCAAGCTTTAGGGTGACTTTTAGGTAAGCCGTAGTAGTCCACCATTGTGCTGACTAAACGACCGGCGTCTTCTTTGAGGTGATTCAAGATGTCCCTTCTCGCTGCGGACCAGGGTATGATTCCTCCACGGCGGTCACGCTGGCGGGAGTTTCCTATCAGGCGAGCACTGACCATGGTATAGCCACAGGCGTAAAGATGCGGTCCGAGTATTTCGTTTACAAAAGTCTCTTCGGTGTCGCCCTCGACATGGATGAGCAATCTGGTCATTTTGCCGATCCTCTATCTACTCCACAACGGGGCGACCACCTATTTCATTCTTCTCCCAGAGTTGACCGAGGCTATAGTCCTCTAACCACGTTTCCAGGCGGGTTGCATTGAGTCTTGTGAATTGCGTTTGTCCATCTACCCGTTCAGCCACGAGCACATTTTCTGGTTGAAAGTGATCAATTAGCAATGATGATTGAGTCGAAAGAATGACCTGGGTCTTAATAGATGCCTGTTTTACAAGCGAGGCCAACAAGGCGATCGCATAGGGATGTAGTCCAAGTTCTGGCTCGTCCAATAGAATAATGGATGGACGAAGCGGCTCTGGCTGAAGAAATAGGGCCGCCAGTGCGATAAATCGCAAGGAGCCGTCAGAGAGCGATGAAGCATCAAAGTACGCTTCGGATTTCTTATGACGCCATTCGAGGCGGATTTTGTCGTTGTTCAGTGCCAGCGGCTGAAGGAGAAAATCATCAAAAAATGGTGCGACCTGTTGCACTGTGCGGCGAATCAGGTTGTATGATCCTTTATGCGTCTCGTGCAAGTAGTACAGAAATGCTGCGAGATTGGATGCATCAGAGCGCAAATAACGGTTGTCGTTTACATCGGCGGTTTTCCGCATTGGCGATGTGGAACTCGTGTCATGGAAGTGATAAACGCGCCATCTATCGGCGTGGTTGCGGATATCCGAATCCGAATGAGCATTCCAGAAGCGGTCAGACTCTGAAGACAGATATAGCATGTCGGTATCCGTTGCACGCAACCTGATCGTGTACCGATTTGCTATGTCGTCAAATGAGATGTCAATGATCAATTCTTCAGTTGTCTTGGAACCGAAATGCAGAATTTTGTCGGCCCCACCAGCGCGGTCCACATAATCCTTTAGTCTATCCGAGATGATTTCTCGCAGGAATGAAAAGACCTCAATGAAGTTTGATTTGCCCGATCCATTCGGCCCGATCAAAATATTAATTGGGCCGAGCTTCAAGTTCTCAATAGAACCGATGCTCTTGAAGCCCTTGATGGTAATGTTGTCAAGAGCAGACATTGTGAAATTCGGACACCGTCTTTTCCATGTGTGTGAAGTCAGCTACTAAAAACCGAGAACGGCGGATTTCGGCAATGATTTCATCGTCAATCAAATCAGAACATTAGACATCTAATTATAGTTAATGTTGACCGTAGAGAGCTAAAGCGAGTTTGGCTCTTGTCTGCGAATTGTCGTTCTCGATAGGAAGATTTCCATATTTATCATAGTGTTCTATGAGTCTGCGACTTTCTACAAGTTCAGCAGTTGACCGACACATGGGACCCTCGACAATTTTCAAAGAGTTAAACAGCTTTTTCTTTGTGCCTCCAGTCCCCTCTCGGTGTTGTTTTTCTCTCTCTTTAGGGTCGTTAGTGATACCTGTGTAAACGATTCCACTGATGTCAGGTGGAATTGTTAGATCCGTTAGTACGTACACATAGGTATCTTCTGGTTCGAGCAGTAAATCCACCAAAGTGTTAGACATTATAGACTCCTTTATACCCTCGCGAAAAGACAGAGCGAATCGCTCTATTGACACGCCTCACATGTGCCATCGGTTATATCGCAGGATGCAGCCGTTGGTGCTGGTGTAGCAGGGGGCTGTTGGTGTACCTGTCCATTGAGCGGTGCGTCTGTTTCAGCAGGTGCATCTTCGCGTTGTACTTGCACATCGCTGGAAGCGGATTTGGATTGCATCCACCGGGGCTGGACGCCGCGTTTGTTGATGTCCATGGTGGATTTTTCGATCTGGGTCGCGGCGAGGGAGCGCAAGTAGTACGTGGTCTTCAGTCCGCGTATCCAGGCGAGTTTGTACATGTCGTCCAGTGCCTTGCCGCTGGGTTCTGCGATGTACAGGTTCAGGGACTGGCCCATGTCAATCCACTTTTGCCGGCGGCTGGCGCATTCGATGAGCCACTCGGGCGCCACTTCAAACGCGGTTTTGTAGAGGTCTTTTACGTCTTGTGGCACGCGGTCGATTTCCTGGACTGATCCGTCGAAGTATTTCAGATCATCTACCATCTGGTCGTCCCACAGGTCGCGCGCTTTTAAGGCATCGACCATGTAGGGATTTAATACAGTAAAATCACCGGACAGATTTGCTTTTACATACAGGTTGCGATACATCGGCTCGATGGATTGCGTCACGCCCGAGATATTCGATATGGTAGCGGTTGGGGCAATGGCCATGACATTGCTGTTTCGCATGCCGTGTTTGGCGACGGCCTCGCGCACCACATTCCAGTCCAGGCGCGCGGATGTATCGACTTCGAGGTACGACCCCCGTTCCTGCCCCAACACCGTCAGGGTATCGATGGGCAAAATGCCGCGGTCCCATTTTGAACCGATGTAGGAGTGATATGGGCCGCGTTCTTCAGCTAGGTGCGTTGAGGCGAGGATCGCGTAATACGAGATCATTTCCATGCTTATGTCGGCAAAGTCAACCGCGCCTTGCGAATCGTAGGGCAAATTCAACAGATAGAGCGCGTCCTGAAATCCCATTACGCCCAGGCCCACTGGACGGTGGCGTTTGTTGGATGTGGCGGCTTCTTCTGTGGGATAAAAATTGATGTCTATTACATTGTCCAGCATCCGAAGCGCGGTTGATATCGTGTCTTCCAGCAATTCTCGGTTGAGGCCCGTGGGTGTGATGTGCGCCACGAGGTTTACAGAGCCGAGGTTGCATACCGCGGTTTCTTCGCGGCTCGTGTTCAACAGTATTTCAGTACACAAGTTCGAGCTGTGGACAACGCCCGCGTGATCCTGCGGCGAGCGGATGTTGGACGGATCCTTAAATGTGATCCACGGGTGTCCGGTTTCAAAGAGCATGGACAACATTTTGCGCCACAATTGCACGGCGTCGATCTGGCGATGTTGTTGCAGTTCACCGGCTTCGGCCATTTGTTCGTACGCGAGATATTTTTCTTCAAACGCTTTGCCGTACAAGTCGTGCAGGTCGGGGACTTCATCCGGGCTGAACAGGGTCCAGGATCCCTTTTCCATGACGCGCTTCATAAACAGGTCGGGGATCCAGTTGGCCGTGTTCATGTCGTGTGTGCGGCGGCGGTCATCGCCCGTGTTTTTGCGCAACTCCATAAAATCTTCGATGTCCAGGTGCCAGGTTTCCAGATAGGAGCATACCGCGCCCTTGCGTTTTCCACCCTGGTTGACGGCAACGGCTGTGTCGTTCACGACTTTTAAAAATGGAATGACGCCCTGGCTTCTGCCATTTGTGCCGCGGATATAGGAATTTGTCGCGCGCACATTGGTCCAGTCATTGCCCAGGCCGCCAGCCCATTTGGACAATTTGGCATTGTCGGATACCATTTTGAAAATGTGTTCCAGATCATCCTGCGCGGTTGACAGATAACACGAGGACAACTGCGGGTGCAGGGTGCCAGCATTGAACAGGGTGGGGGTGGCAGAGACAAATCGGAAGGAAGAGAGGACTTCGTAAAATTGAATGGCGCGTGCTTCTTTGTCGTCTTCGTCCCAGGCGAGGCCCATGGCCACGCGCATCCAGAAAAACTGCGGGGTTTCAATGCGGCGCTCATCGACGTGGAGCAAATAGCGATCAAAAATCGTTTGTACGCCCAGGTACTCAAAGTCTTCATCGCGCTCGGGTTTTAGGGCTGCGGATAGATGCTCCAGATCATAAGTGCGCAATTTGGGATCTAAGCGGTCATTTTCAATGCCCGTTTCAATAAATTTTGCAAATCCCTGCCGACATGCTGTGTTCCTGTCTTCAAGCGCAGGCTTGAATCCCAGGGCGTGGCGATAGATCACGTTGAGGAGCAAGCGCATTGCGACTTTGCTATAGGCGGGTTCTTTTTCCACGCGGCTGCGCGCTGCCAATATCATGGCGCGTTCTATATCGTCGGGTTTGATGTCGTCGTAGAGGGAGCGATATATTTCATTGAGCAGGGCCTGGGGATCTACTTCGTCATCGCAAACGGCAAATACCTCGGTGCGAATGCGGTTGGCATCTAAAGGCTCGCGCTTGCCGTCGGCGGTTTGCACGCGGAGTTTGGGCGCGTTGGGGTCCTGGGGTTCTTCCTGGCCGCTGAGTACGCGGGCTTTTTTGTGGTCTTCTCGATAGACGATGTAGCGTCGGGCAACCGCAAAATGGCCTGCACGCATCAAATGGATTTCAACTTTATCCTGAATGCGTTCGACATCCACACTGTCATCCGGCTCGTGCAACTCATTTTCAATTTCAGCAATAACAGAGTCGGTGAGTTCCGACACATCGGTTTTTATTTTGGGCGGCAATGAATGATCGTTGGACAATCCCAACTCGGCTCTAAATGCCGCCTCAATCGCGCGTTCAATGCGCGAGCGGTCAAAATCGACGACCCGACCATCGCGTTTGCGAACCGCAAAATCAACCGCTTCCAGTAAAGTGTCAACCATTTCGGCCATGTATGCCTCCCAAATGCCAACCAAGAACTAATAAGGATCTGCCCGCGGATTCTGGCAGAAAAAATAAACCCGTAACCGCTGCGCGAAAATCACAACGGGGAGGGTTGAAAAAGATGAGTTGGGGATTTTGTATTTAAGACAGCAAATCGGGAAAACATGAAGGTTGGAAATCCCAATCGCAGAGGAGGGGAGAGACTGCGAATAATGGATTTGTTTTCCCGAAAATAGTAATAACTTACGCAGTTGTAATGATTTGTTTGAGTTTACAAAAAATAGTTAAAGAAGGAGAGCAGAAATTTTTCATTAACAACTGCAAGCACAATATATGGTGGTCTAAAAAAAAAGTCAATACCAAATATATGTAAATCCCAATTTTACTGGTGTTGGGTTGTGCGTGCGTCCAATTGTCTGTATATGCGAGATTTAGAGCAAAAATTAGGAACTGGGGACCGGGGAGTTTGGAGGCTGGGGATACAGGTTTTGTAAGAAAAAAAAGGGAAAATTTTACGATTTATTGGCGTATTGTTTTTTTTCAAAAAAAATCCTTTGACGCGGTGGATAAAATTCTGAATATTCTGGGCGTTGAGAGGGACGGCACAGGGACCGTTCCCCTACGATGATATTGTTAATCTGTTGACTGTTGACTGTTGATCGTTGATTGCTAATAAGGAGAAGATATGGATGCTCATTTGCTCGCTTCACTGACACAGACCAAAAAGGCGAGGACGCTGCGTGCGTCGTCATGGGATAACAGTGGACGCAATGGCGATGCATGGATTATTGAGGGCGGCGAGACGCGCGTGCTGGCCGATCTCAAGGGACCGGGTTGTATTACGCATATCTGGATGACGCAAAGCGGGGATGGGGCTTTTCGCAATGTGGTCTTAAAGATGTTTTGGGATGATGAAGACGATCCGAGTGTCGAGGTGCCGTTGGGAGATTTCTTTTGTTTGGGACACGGTATTTCCACGTCTTTTCAATCGCTGCCTTTTTCAGCGTCTGCCAATGCACAGCGCGAGAATCAGTTTGTGCCCAATGCTGCGCTGAATTGCTATTTGCTTATGCCGTTTAATCGCTCAGCGCGCGTTGAGGTGACGAATGAGGGCGATGAGTCTTATCGGCAGTATTTTTATGTGGATTACGAGTTGTACGACGCTCCCTGGGGAGAAGATACGGCGTATTTTCACGCGCAATTTCACAGGGAAAATCCCTGCGATGGCTGGGGGCACGAGATTCGCGTCAATACGCCAGAGGCGAATATTGTCAATGTCGAGCGGCAGGCGTGGGATGGCAATTATGTAATTTTGGAGGCGACAGGCGTTGGACATTATATCGGATGCAATTTGTCGGTGACGAATTTTCAGGGGACATGGTGGGGCGAGGGCGATGATATGATCTGGGTGGATGGGTACAAGTGGCCGCCGGAGTTGCACGGTACAGGTAGCGAAGATTATCTCAATCAGGCGTGGGGGATGCAAGATAATGCGTTTTTGATGAACGGGTCGTCGATTTACGAGCGGAATACGGGCGGGTATCAGACGTCTTATGTGTTTCATTTGACCAATCCGGTGCGGTTTGAAAAGGAGATTAAGGTGACGATTGAGCACGGGCACGGGAATCATCTGGCAAATGAGATGGCGTCAGTGGCTTACTGGTATCAAAAAGAACCGCATCGCAAGTTTGGGATTCTCGATGTGGCACAGCGACAACCCGTAGAGAAGTCGCGCGAGGGTGAGTGGGTTCAGGATGGCGAGAATCAGACGCCGCAGCGCGAGGTGGAATTGAATGCGGAGATGAGAGAGAAGAAGCAACAGTGGGCGATGAGAAGTGAGGAGGGATAGGACTATGCTGGAGACAAAATTGAAATTGGGTTTGAAAGATCAGGGACGATTGCTGACGGATGAGGAGTTTGCCGGGGCGGAGTGGGATGCGCCGTATCGGTATGAGCGTGTGGAGGAGCGATTGGTTGTGATGGAGCCGAGCGATTTGCCGCATATGCAGGTCGTTTCTGCGATTCTCGAAGTGCTATATGTCTATAGACATACCCATTCAGGAGCGATTGAACTCATTGCGCCCGAGGGCTGGATACGAACTTCGGATCAGACGGATCGGGTCGGTGATATTGCCGTGTATTTGGAGGATGTGTCAGCTGACCATATTTACGATCTCGTTCCCGATCTCGTTTTTGAGGTTGTGAGCAGTGGGAGCGAAGAGCGAGATTATATTTTGAAGCGGGGAGAGTATTTTGATATAGGTGTGGCAGAATACGTGATTGTGGATCCCTTTCGAAGAGTTGTTACGGTTCTTTCGCGTGGCGAGGGCGATTATCTGGCTCGGGAATTGCAGGAAGGAGATGTTTATACTTCTGATCAGTTGCCGGGGTTTGAGTTTCTGATTGCTGATTTAGGATGGTAGGAGTTTTTCATGTCTGAACATATTACAATTTTGGGTGGGGGTAATACGGCGTTTGCTGCGGCTGCGAATCTGACGTTGAAGGGGTTTGGGGTTACGCTTTGCGAATTGCCGGAGTTTGAGGAGATGCTCGATCCCGTGCGCGATAGTGGCGTGATTCATCTGTTGGGCGTTGAGGAGACGGGAGCGGCAAGGGTTCACTCTTTGACGACGGATATCGAGGCGGCTTTGAATGCCTCGGATCTGGTTCTGGTGATTGTGCCGGCGTATGCACATAAGCCGTTTGCGCTGGCGTGTGCGCCCTATTTGAGACCAGAGCATACGGTGGTGTTGATGCCGGGTACGTTGGGTGCGCTGGAATGGGCGACGCTGTTGCGCGAACGGGGTGTGACAGGTGTCGCGCTTGCCGAGGTGGATACCGCGCCTTATGTGTGTCGGAAGACTGCGCCGGATACAGCGACGATTTGGGGTACTGTGACCGGGTTGGGGCTGGGGGTTTTGCCGGCGACGGAGACAGAGCGGGTGCGCGAGCGTCTGTCGCCTTTTTTCCCGGGTATTCAGGTGTATTCGACGGTGATGGCGTGTGGTTTGTCTGCGATGAATCCGGTTGTGCATCCCGCGGGGGTGTTGATGAATGCGGGGCGGATTGAGTATTCCCACGGGGAGTTCTATTTTTACGAGGAGGGGGTTTCCCCGTCTGTGGCGAAGA
>JAJEAX010000313.1 GCA_022822565.1 Candidatus Latescibacterota bacterium | reverse complement strand
GGATTTTCAAAACTCCAATGGAGGGCAATATGGCACAACAGCCGCTCGATGGCGGGACGGGGGTGAGGTGTGTCATTTGCGAGGCGGTTATTTCTGAAGAACGCCTCAAGGCCGTTCCCTATACGCGCCTGTGCGTGACGTGTAAGGACAAAGTAGAAAGGGGGAAGATTCGTTTCAAATCTCATTTGATGAGTACCGAGGAAGAAGAACCCGAAGTGAAGCCTATCGAGGTTCAAGAGGACCGATTGGTAATTGGCGCGTGGTCAACTGGATTTATGGAATTGGCTGAGCAGAGCAGTCAGGTACGCGATTTGATCCGCGAGGGAAAAAAAGAAGATGCCAGGGCGCTGGTGCAGACTTTGACGGTTGAAGCGCAGGCCGCGCTCGTTGTTCTGGATGAAGATCCAGAGAATGTGCTGTCGATAACGGGTATGGACGAAGATGGCAATCCGGGCTATTCAACAGATGTGGTGGCGCATTTGCCTACAGAGATGTTGACGGGGCTGATTGATTATGACCCGGAGCGGGAGGGTTTTAACGCCCATTTGATACGCGCTATGACGCCGGGTACTTTTCGACGTACTGTGGAAGACACGTTAGAGCCAATGGACAGTGCCGAGGTCCGATCAAAAGTATCGTTTGAATGGCTCAGGGCACTATCTATGCTGGGGGACGCCAATAAGTGTGCCGAGTTGCTGAATAGTGTGAATCCCGGGTTGCTCGAAGAAGCTCTGATTCCTTATGTGAAGGATATGCGAATGAATGAGGTCGTAGGGGCTGCGGGCGCGTCGGTTTACCGGCACCAACTCTTTTCCGAAGGCGCTGCTGTGGGTGAAAAGCCGAGTACGATAATAGAGGATCCCGTTGTCGGAGGTGTTCTGGATGCACTTTTCGATGCGGATGCCGATTTGATGCGGACCGTCATTCGCGGGGCGTGGGAGAGGAGGGATGATGATGAACAGTGAACGGCGTTCTGTGCAAAATCCACTCGCAACGCTGGATTTGAGTCGGTTTCGTATTGATTCCGAGAGTTTCGTGGGACAGGCCATTGAATTGGGGACGCGCTTTGAAAAGCTGCCGCCAAATATTGGGGACGCGCTTTTGGGCTTTTTGCGCTTGCAGGGGTTGCACTATGGCAAGCGCTACCGGTCGGGTATTGCAATCAGGCGTGAGAATTTGGAACACGGGGTGCGGCAGGCGCTGATTTCTATGGATCTCGGTTTGGAGGCGCGAGCGGAAAGTGATTTAAACCGAGCTGTGGAAATTATTGCGGAAGGAGATTTTGAAGCGTGCCGAAAACGCGGATATGAGGTCGCATTTTTTCGTTTGCAAGAAATGGCACAGGTGTGTCGGGCGATGTTGCTGCGCCCCGAGGTGAAATTTTTGCAGGCGGAATACCAGGCAGTATCTCTCTGGGCAACCGCGGTGCCCGAGACCTGGATGCGTCCCCAGGATGACGAGGAAGATGAACCCCAACTGGTCGATCCAAAGCGCGATTATGAGGCTTATCAGGTTGCGCTCAGGCGGCTTGCGTTTTTGCGGTCCATTCCCAGGGCTGCGCTGACCGAATTGGAAATAGCTGTCGAAGCGCGCACGTATGACGGGTTGTTGCGCAATCTCATTCTGGCATTGGCATTGGATATGGAATCGCTTTTGCCATCGGATGTGCAGATTGAGGCATTTCGCCAGAGGTGCTTTGAAGAGGGTAATATGAGGGAAGAGGTGCGCGCCAAGGTGTTTGAACTGTTGGATCGACAGCTCGAGGCCAGTGTTGAAGATGCAGAGGACCGCGTGGCGATTCGACGAGAATTTGAGGATGAAGTTGAATTTTTAGAGGAGGTGTCTTTCAGCCCTTTTAAGGGGGTCTTTTTGTTGCCAGATCAGCCCGAGGATGACGGGTGAGAGGCACGAGGCATATCTGTGTAAAGCGCAGTCCATCAGGGCTGCGCTTTTTTAATAACTGGGTGGACTGATCACTTTTTTTGAACCTTCGGGTATTGGGCGGTGTCGATTCCCACAGGAGGATATTTTTTGACACCATCGGACGCGATTTTGATGCAGCGAATTGTGGCGCGGGATCAAGAGGCTTTTGCGATTCTGTTTGCGCGCTATCAGGCACAGGTGACCGAGAATCTGCGCTGGATAATGCGGGATCCGGGTGCTGCAGATGATTTGACACAGGAAGTTTTTCTCAGGGTTTGGAATCGGGCGGATCAGTGGTCGGGGCAAGGGTCTTTTCGGGGATGGCTGTTTCGGATTGCGAGAAATTTGTCGCTGAATCAATTGCGAAGCCAAAGTCGCCGCCGCGAACAGCCTCTGGAAATGCCTTCACTTTACGATGAGGAGGACGAAGAACAACCCGTTCCAGGATGGATGATTGATCGGGCTGCGTTGGGACCCGATGTGCAGTTGGAACGCGCTGAACAACGGCGCATTTTGCAGGCGTTGATCGATGCGTTGCCAGAGGAAAAGCGCGAGGTGTTTCAGATGGTGTACGAAGATGAAGTGGCGCTTCGAGAGGTTGCCGAACAGTTGGCGATTCCAGAGGGGACAGTGAAATCGCGGCTGTTCCACGCACGCAAGCAACTCACAGAGGCATGGGGTCGGAGGTATGAAGGCGAGTAATGAACTGCTGATGCACACCGATAACCACAGATAAAAGGCGAAATACAAGGGGAGATTATGCTAACAGGACTTTCATATTACTTGGCTACCGGTACTGGGAAGATTGTTCTGGCGAAGCTCTTAGAGAAAAAGTGGCACGTCGTTTTGACCCTCTTAACAATGCTAATCGCTGTGGTGCCCGCTCTGTTTGTGCCCGTCATCTATAGAATCCTGATTGATCAAGCGATTCCAGATAGAGATATGCAACTCAGTGTCTATTGCATTTTGGGGGTCGTGCTGATCCCACTTCTTGGCTTAGCAATAACCTATGGGCATGAGTATCTCCGTGTCTGGATTGGAGAACATGTGTCGATAGGGTTAAGGGCGTTTGTTTTTGAGCACGTTATCAGATCAAGAGTTGAAGATATGCAAGGGATACCGACCGCTGATCTCAGTTACCGAATAAATATTGAGTCAGCGAAAATCGGCGAGATGTTTATTGCGCAACGTGTCTTGCCGCTCGCACATAGCGGAATAAATCTGCTTGGGATTCTGGGGATGATGCTCTGGATGGATTACAGGTTGACCGTTGTCGCAATGTTTGCAGTTCCGGTTACGTTTGTAATCACCCGGAGGCTTACCAGAAAGTCTGAGGCCCTGGATAGACCGCTTTCAGATCACATAGAGAGGGGAAACAGATTTCTTCATGAGACGTTTGCTGGTATCAAGACGGTGCGGTCTCTTTCCGGCGAGTCTCGGGAAAGACGCTTCTGGCAGGATTGGCTGCGAAAGCACAAGGCCCAAAAACTCAAAACAGTTGCTTTTCACCATATTGTTGTTGCCTTTCCCAATGAGGTTATAAATAGCGTCGTTATCGGGCTTCTTTTCGGTGTTGGGGCATTCGGAATCATGAATGGTAGTATGTCGATAGGGACATTGGTTGCATTTATGGCGTACGTCCCCAGAGCGTATGCCGCTCTAAAAGGTGCTTTCTCTGTCTATGTAGATCTACATAGAGTCAAAATTTCTTTTGACAAGCTCAATGATGTGCTGAAGATGAGGAGAGAGGAGACAATTGCTGATCGACCTGATGCGGCATTTGACATCGATAGGGGGGCGCATATTGCTTTCAGGAACGTCTCATTTGGGTACAATCGCGGATTCGCAATCAAGGACATGAATTTCGAAATAAAGGAGGGAGAGTTTGTTGGCATTGTCGGTCCCAGTGGGGGAGGAAAGAGCACAATTTTTGATTTGCTTCTGCGGTTTTACGAACCTGATTCGGGAAAGATCATGCTTGGTGAACTTGAGCTTTCCAAGTTGTCGCATGAATACGTGCGGGACCATCTATGTCTTATCCCGCAAGATCCGTTTCTTTGGAATACAACTATTGGAAGAAATATTCTATACCCGCAGGAACCCAATAATGCGACTTATGATGCAATGACGAAGGCATCACAGCAGGCGCAAATACATCGTGATATTCTGGGATTTCCAGATCAATACGAGACAATTGTTGGTGAAAATGGTCATTCCCTATCGGGGGGCGAGCGGCAGAGAATCGCGATTGCGCGTGCATTTGTCCGAAGGCCAAATGTGTTGCTGATAGATGAAGGCACAGCATCTTTGGATGCCCTTACAGAAGCAAGTATAAAAACGGCATTGGAGCAGTTGAGAAAGGGAAAGACCACGTTGGTTATCGCACATCGCTTGTCAACGATACTCAATGCAGATCGAATCCTGGTGGTGGGCAAGAATGGTGAGCTTGTAGAGGAGGGGACGGTTTCACAACTCATTGATCAACGTGGGCTATTTTCCGAAATGTATAAAGCCCAGTATGATGAGAGGTTCTTTGAAATGCGGGAGAGTTAGAATTACGTCATGTGTGACTTCAAGATCAGAGGTCAATTCGTCCTGTCATTCTGAGCGGAGCGCAGCGGAGTCGAAGAATCTTATTACTTCGGAGGTAAAAGATGCTTCGTCAGCCTAACGGCTTCCTCAGCATGACAGAAACGCGAGACATGCGTAACATCAGTTACTAAAAATAAGACAGGAGGAATTTGATGAGTCTTTCAGTGAAAGCGCCGTGGCATAAAATTTCGTGGGATGCGTTTGTTCAAAAGGGGTTGCCCGAGTTGTTGGCGGATCGGGTATCGCTGGCGGGGTATCGGGTGGTGTCGGTGGATGAGTACACATGCGAATTGCATCTTGCGGTTCAGGGCGGACAAGAGGTCGTGTACAAAAATATCCCTCAGCCCGACGAGTGGGGGCGGTTTAAGGTAGATGGTTTTTTCCGGACGGTGGTTCCAGCGCCGACTGATGTGGATTTGGCGCGTGCTGAGATTCGATGTGTGGGCGAGCAATTGCGCGATTATATTGCCGAGCGGTTGGAAAATATGCCAGAGATGTTGGGAGAATCAGTTGAAACCTGGATGCCGTTGGGAAATTGGATTCACACATTTTTTACGGAAGAACCGACCTCTCAGTATTTGCAGGCGACCAATTTGCAGGATATGTACGTTCATTTGCGGCGGGTGACGTTGATCCCAATTATCGGTGAGGCCGATGAGGGGATAGAGAATTGCTATCATCCGTCGCACGATGGGCGCGTGTGTCCTTATTGTACACCCGAGGGACCGAATCTCGCGCGGATTTTAGAGGTGGCTCAGGGAGCGACGATTCGCGATGGCAGGCTGGTGATTGAAGACGATGCGCCTGAAAAGCGTTTGGGCATAGGTGCTTCGGTGGTTCCGTTTTTGGAACACAATGATACCAATCGCGTTTTGATGGGTGTGAATATGATGCGGCAGTGGATTGGCGCGCCGAGTCCCGATATGCAGCGCGATGAGCAGGGCGTGTGGCACGCGTATCACGCGCAATATGACGATAAGGTACTGGAGTCGGAACCCGCGCTGGTGCAGACAGGGTGTGAACCGCGCGATCCACATTTTTGGACGGGGTACAATTTGCTGACCGCGTTTATGGCGTGGAATGGAGACACACACGAAGACGCAGTTGTGATCAGCGAATCGGCGGCGAACCGGATGATGCTGCCCAACCGCGTTGCGCCGGGCGATAAACTGAGCAATCGACACGGTTTTAAGGGGGTGGTGTCGCGCATTGTGCGAGATGAGGAGATGCCCAAACTGTCGGATGGCACGTCTGTGGAGCTTATTGTGAGTGTGTGTGGTTTGCCGTCGCGGTTGAATATTGGACAGGTGCGCGAGGCTGTGGCCGGGCGCATTGCAAAGGCCGAGGGAGAGCCGATTATTATTCCTGTGCTCAATGCGCCCAAAGACGATGAGATACGCGGTCGTTTGAGGGATTCAGGGCTGGCAGAAGATGGCATGGAGACGCTGACGCTGAATGGGGAAACACTACCGCGTCGCACCACTGCGGGGTGGGTGTATTGGGGGCGCACGTTGCATCTGGCTGCGGATAAAATTCACGCAAGGGTAAAGCCGGAGCAAGGCGGTCAATCGTTGGGCGAGACAGAGTTTTTGGCGTTGCGAGAAGCAAGTGCTTTAGGGGTGATTGGCGATTTGTTCAATACGTGTGCGGTGGATCGAGACGATGCCGATACGCTGGCTGACCGCGTTGTTGCGGGATCTGTTGCTCCCGCTATGCCGTCCCCTCAGTTTGATAAGCTAATTGGACATTTGTCAAAGGGTGGGGTGGCTGTTGAAATGGATGACCGCGGCGTAGAGTTTTCGTTGAAAAGCGATGGGGATGTCGCGCTTGCGCGCCCGGTTCCGCATCCATGGTTGCCGGGGCATTCGTTGACGCATGTGAGTGGAGGAGATGTGCCCCGCGCATTGCGAGAGGCCAATGACCGATTGGCGGAGATGATTGCCAATGGCGCGCCAGATGTGCTGGTGGATCGTGCGGTTGAAACGCTGTCTGAGCGGGTTCGCGCATTTTGCGAGTTGCCGCGTTTGCAATTTCAGGCGCGTGCGTTGTTCAGTGGGCGTTCGGTGACTGTGCCTGCGCCCGAATTGCAATACGATCAGGTCGGTGTACCCGAAGAAATGGCGTGGACGTTGTTTGGGCCGTTTGCAGCGCGAGAGGTGGGGGCTGAAGAAGTGGATAGGCGGTCGAGAAAAGCGGAGGAAGCTCTGGATGTGGCTATGGCTGGGTTATGGACTGTTGTGCTTCGCAATCCCGCGTTTTCGCCAATGGCTTTTGTGGCGTGTCGTCCGGTGCGCGTGGCGGGTGATGCGGTGCGTGTGAGTGTGGCGATTTGCAAGATGATGAATATGGATTTTGATGGTGATCAGGCGGCGATTTTTGTGCCAGTAACGGAAGAAGGCCAGCGGTCGGCTGAAGAGTGTCTATCGGCAGTGGCGCACCTGAATCGGGATCCGGGTCTGATTGCACGGGAGAAGGTACACCCGATGCACGACGCGCTGTTTGGCCTGGCGTATATGAGTATGACAGATGAGGGGTTGCAGGAGATTGCGGGAATTGTCGGAGACGAGGTTGAGCGAAAGGGGTTATTTGTCGATAAGCATCAGGTGATGGACTGGATGGCGGATGCGATGGCGCGCGATGGCGCAAAGGCTGCATTGGATCTGGCAGCGCGATTGTGGGATCTGGGTTATGATGCCGCGCGCAAGACAGGGGCTTCGATGAGTGCGTTTATCGGTTCGTCGCTCGGTTGGCCCGATCCGCCAGAGGGCAATGATCCAGATGTCTGGCGCGATTATCCCGATGAGGTGTCGGCTGTGTTGGCTCAATTTCGCGGATATGACGACGATGATCTCGGGATTCCCGCGCTCCTGGTGGCATGCGGTGCGCGTGCCAATTGGCAGCAGGTCAGGCTTTATGTCGCTCCTCAGGGCGTGACGCGGAATGATCAGGGTGGGTTTACGCCCCTGAAGCACGGTTTTCGGGAGGGGCTGACGCCAGAGGAGCTTTTTGCGCGGGCGATTGGTGCACGCTGGGGGTTGGCAAATGCGCTGGCAGAGATGATAGCAATTCAGAGCGATCTGGAAACGCAGAGTGCGCCCGGTGGGTATGGCGTTTTTGCGCGGGCGCGCAGGTCGGAGACGCCGGGTGTGGTGTTTGCCCGCGCAGCGCAAAAGGGCGAGCGCGATCCGTTGACGGATGAGTATAGTCGGTTATTTGTGGGGTTACCGATGGAAGTGTGATCCGCAGACATGTCCCTGCGGGTGTAAGCAGGGATGGCGCAGATGGCGCAGATGAAAAAGAGATGTTGGAGAGGTGTTGGATGGACTTCACACTTCTTAAGAGCGGTGGGTTTTTGCAACCTGCCGCTCATTTTTTTGTTTAAAAAATGAGATTTT
>JAJEAX010000082.1 GCA_022822565.1 Candidatus Latescibacterota bacterium | reverse complement strand
CCGAATGATTCCCGTTTCTTTTCCCCGGGGTGTCGCGTTTTCCGATATCAATAAGCGGCTTTATGTGGCAGCTACCGATACTTTTCACGCATTTACTGAAGATGGATTTCCCGAATTTCAACTTTCACTCGAAATGCCAGTTGTACCCGGCGGAGGATTCATAGGTCGGGGCGGGTTTCGCGTTGTGCTTTCGCCCAATCACCAGTTTGCTTATGTTACCGAAGAAGCCGGTGCGGCAGTTGAAGTCTTTGATGTGTCTGCAGGCGAGTCTCTGGACATCGTCGATATTCCGCCCACGCCCAGTGGTATTGCCATCTCGCCCGATGGTACGCGCCTCTACGTTGGGCATGGGAATGAGACCCATGCTGTGTCTGTTATTGACACGGGTATTCCAGCTCTAATCGACAGTATCTCTGTGGGCCAAACCGTCAGTCGATTGGCTATCTCGCCAGATGGACAAAATCTTTATCTCAACAACACCCGCGCGGGCCGTGTGCTCAACGTCAATACCAGCACCAAAGCGATTGCCGATAGCCTCACACTCGGCCAGGCCAATGATCTGGGTGTTGAAATCCGCGATATCGCGCTTTCTGCCGATGGCACGCGCCTTGTCGCGTCTCTCAGTCGCCTCTTTTTGGGCTTTGATGCGTTGGGCAATTCCGTGCCCGCGTTCTGGGGGGGTATTGTGGTTATCGATACACAGACCTGGGAGCAGACAGCCGAAATTTTTGTCGGTGAAAGTGTGGCCAGTATCGGCCTTACGCCCGATGGTAAGACGGTCTATGTCGCCGGTGTCGAAAGACTCGACGATTTTACTACGACGGGTAATTTGCAGGTGTTTATTGTCGATCTCGAGAATAATAGAACCCTGGGTACCATCCGCGGCTTTAGCCTGCCAGTTGCCTTCACCTTTGGCGCATCCAAACCCGCAATTCCCAGGTTGCTAAGTCCAGAACTGATTATTTTTTAAAAGGAGATATCATGCCTTTTGTCAATGTCAAAATGCTCGAAGGCCGTACGCACGAGCAAAAACGCGAACTCGCCAGAGCTATTACCGATGCGATGGTCAATATTTGCGATGCCAAAGCCGATGGCACGATGGTCGTTATTGAAGATATTCCCCGCGATCACTGGGCGAGAGGTGGCACGCTTCTGTCGGAACAATAGGGAGATAGATACAATGGGCACGCAAGATACTTATACAAAACAAATCCTGGAGAAAGTAGGTAATCTACCATCTGAGAAAATTATCGAAGTCCTGGATTTCGTTACATTTATTGAAGAACAAGAGAATCTACGAGTACGCGAAGATACATTACAAGTTTCCGATCAGGAGTTTGAAATACTGTTAGACGATTGTTTTGGACGCTGGAAGGATGAAATTGATGGCATAAAATATACCAACCAGCTTCGCAACACATGGCGAGGCCCATTTGGAGGTGCCGATTGAGTGGTCTCCTGATCGATACCGATGTGTTAATTGATGCGTTACGAGGTGTTGAGTCAACGCGTCGGTTTTTGCTCAATCAACGCCGACAGGGCAATCAGCTCTGGATTTCGACAATTACCCTTACAGAACTTTATTGTGCAAAAAGTCTCGAAAATCCCGATGAGGAAAGCAGGTTGCGTCGGTTTTTACATACATTCCGCTTAGTTTTTGTCGATGGGCGTATCGCCATACAGGCTGGAATGATCGTTCGGCAATACAATTGCGCCGTTCCCGATGCACTTATTGCGGCCTGTGCTGAAATCCGTGGCCTCACTTTAGTTACCAGAAACGTAGCACATTTCCGACATATTGATAATCTTTCTTTTCAGTCATTTGAGGATTAAAACCGATCCGTTAATTTGTTGATTCGTCCATAGACTTGACATGATTTTGCCCACTGCATATATTGGCGGTATGCATTGCCATTTAACCTGCTGCCGGAATGCACCGGTTGCGTTGAGAAAGGAAGACTCCCCATGACATTTAAGCGCGGATTTGTTGTTGCTCTTGCACTGGCCTTTGCTGCGACGCCACTGTTCGTACAGACCGCAGAGGCAAAAGTGACCAAAGGGCAGGCTTCTGTAGCCAAACGCTCGGGCAAATTGTATATCAACCAGCGCCAATACGACAAGGCACTGGAACAGTATATGATCGCGGCGGAAGGGCGCCCCGACGATTCCGAGGTGCAGTATTATTTGGGTTGGCTCTACGGTCAGAAAGAGCTTTTTGAAGAGATGAATGAGCACTATAATCTGGCAACGGACAGAAAGTGGAAAAGGAAAGTCGATGCCGACCGCAAAGAACTCTGGACGCGGTATTACAATATGGCCGTCAAGGGGATGAATGCGCAGAGGTTCGATTTTGCCACGGAGCAATTCGATCTCGCCATTACGATTAATCCCAATGAAGCCGATGCTTATGAAGGGTTGGCTATTACGCATCTCAATATGGGGAATTCAGAAGCGGGTATTGAGATGTATCAAAAAGCGATTGAACTCAATCCCAAAAAAGCCCAGTCCTTTTTCAATTTGGGCGGCGCGCTTATGAATGTTGGCCGATTTGAAGAAGCACTTGAAACGTTCAAAAAGGGCCACGCGATTGATCCCGAAGAACTCAATATTTTGCAGCAGATGGCGATTGCCCAATATCGACTGGACGACAAGGAAGGCGCGGCGGAATCAGCGGAGAAAGCACTGGCTGTCGCTGGCGATGATCCAAAAATTTTGAATATTGCTGCAAGCATTTATTTGCAGGCTGAAAATTACGAAAAATCTGCCGAAATTCTCGAAAAAGTGGTTGAGATACAACCCGATAATATGGATGCGCTGTTCAACCTCGCAATCGCGTATAAGCAACTCGACAAGGGCGAGAGAGCACTCGATCTATTCGGAAAAAGCGTTGAAGCAAATCCCACTGACGCCGATGCGTGGTACCAGCTCGGTCTGCTCGCAGATAAAATAGATGCTTATGACAAGGCTATTGAAGCTTTCTCAAAAGTGACTGAGTTGCAAGCGAGTAATGCCAGAGCATGGGCGGCGTTGTCTCGCGTTTATGCGCGCAAATCCGAAGTCTCGGAAGGTGAAGTTGCCGCAGAATGTGTGAAAAAAGCAACCGAAGCATTTCAGATGTACGAGGCGCTTCAGAATCAAAATCCAGAGTAGATGATCCATCGCGTCTCGGTTCATCACAATGTGTATTTAAACAAACAATTAAACTCGAAAACCCCGTACCAGAGTGCGGGGTTTTCTCCGTCAATCACCAGAAAGAGGAGTATCGATGTACCTGACAGATGAAAAAGTCGCTGTAATGGGCGCGGCAGGCGCCATTGGTTCCAATCTTGCGCAAACGCTCTTGTCTTCGGGCACGGCGTCTCGTGTGGCTATGTACGATCCTTTTGCGCCTGGGCTTGAAGGCGCGGCTGAGGAGGTCTATCACTGTGGTTTCCCCAATGCCGATGTTACGTGGACAACCGATGTTGCCGAAGCACTTGAAGGCGCGTCTTATGTCATCAGTTCCGGGGGCGCGCCGCGCAAAGAAGGCATGACCCGCGAAGACTTGCGACGCGATAATGCAGAAATTGCCAAACAACTCGGCCTCGATATCAAACAGCATTGTCCAAATTGTAAGTTTGTTATCATTATTTTTAATCCCGCCGACATCACGGGGCTGACCACGCTGGTACATTCGGGGCTTGAGCCCGGGCGCGTGACGACTCTCGCTGCACTCGATAGCACGCGCTTGCAAACCCGACTGGCACAACATTTCGACATTTTGCAAAGCAAAGTCACTGGTTGTCGCACGTACGGGGGGCACGGCGAACAGATGGCCGTGTTTATCGGTGGTATTCAGATTGACGGCACACCTCTCACCGATGTTCTCAATGGGGAGGCTGTCAACGGCGTTGGCATGAGTGCCGATGAATGGGCTGATGTTCAAGAACACGTACGCGGGGGTGGTGCTCGTATTATCGATCTGCGCGGGCGCTCTTCGTTCCAATCGCCGGCACAACAAAGTGTTTTTATGCTGCGCGGCGTTCTGGGTGAGTCATACTCCTGGCCCTGTGGTGCATATCTCAATGATAGGGGATTTGACAATATTATGATGGCTATGCCTGTGGCCCTGTCTGCATCGGGTGTGAGTTGGTCCATGCCCGAAGGTACCGAAGACGATATCAACGCCCTACGCGAATCCTACGCCCATCTGACTGCGTTGCGAGACCAGACTATTGACGATGGCATCTTGCCTCCGCTTTCTGAGTGGCGGGATAGCAATGTTCATCTCGGGTGATAGGTTAAAAAATTAAAAGGTTTATCATGCCCTATTCTCCTATTGGTCAATCTATACAGGCGCTCGATACACCTGCGCTGCTTATCGATCTGGATAAGATGGAAAATAATATCCAGAAGATGGCGGCTCGATGTCGAGACAGCGGATTGCACTGGCGGCCCCATGCCAAGGGCCACAAAACGCCCGCTATTGCCCACGAACAATTGCGCGCAGGTGCTATTGGCATTACCTGTGCCAAACTCGGTGAAGCCGAAGTGCTGGCAGACGCCGGTATTTCGGACATACTCGTCGCCAATCAAGTTGTTGGGCGAGAAAAAGTCGCGCGTCTGGTCAATCTGCGCCGTCGCGCAGATGTTATGGTGGCTGTTGACGATCCCGTTCATATCCGCGCGATAAGTGACGCGGCCACAGATGTTGGCGTCAACGTGCGCGTGCTTATCGAAGTAGATGTTGGCATGAAACGCTGTGGCGTGCCGCCGGGTGATCCAACTCTTGCGCTGGCACAGCAGGCACACGCCGCGCCCGGTGTGGTTTTTGCGGGGATTATGGGTTACGAAGGCCATGCAATGGCTCTGGATGATGCCGCCAAAGAAGCCGCATGCAGGAAGGCTGTGGGAGAATTGTCAAAGACGCGCAATCTCGTTGAGAATGCGGGGTTGCGTGTTGGTATTGTCAGTGCGGGCGGCACGGGTACACTTGCTTTTACGCCCGATTTTCCCGGTATTACTGAGATACAGGCCGGCGGGGGCATTTTTATGGATACTTATTATCGCGATGGACTCCATGTTCGCGGTTTGGAACACGCACTGTCCGTGCTGACCACGGTTATCAGTCGCGCGGCTCCCGACCGCGCGGTCGCCGATGCCGGACGCAAGACAACGAGCAGCCACCCTTCATTGCCCGAGGTCAAAGACCGGACAGATGTTGTCGTAACGGGCCTGGCGGCAGAACACGCTTTGCTCGGCCTGACGAATAGCGATCTCAAAATTGGCGATAAAATTCAATTTATTTCAGGGTATTCCGACATGACCGTATTTTTGCACGATCAGATCTACGGTACGCGCAATGATCGCGTCGAAGTCGTTTGGGATATTCTCGCGCGCGGCAAAAAACAATGATTCGCTTTTTGCCTCTTTTTTTTTCTGCTCTCCTCTGGCCTTCAATTGCACTTGCCCAGACTGACTCGACATCTGTTCTTCACGCGCAGTGCCGCGATGCAGATACCGGTGCAGGCCTGCCTTATGTCACCGTTGTTATCCGCAGATCGGGCGAATTGCCCCGCGTTCATATTACCGACCTGCACGGGCGCATTGAGATAGAAGGGCTTGCGCCGGGGGTTATACACATTCAGGCACGCCACCGCGGTTATGCCCCGTCGGATACGACACTCGCGCTTTTGCGCGGTTTGATCTCCACGCTGGAACTTTCACTTTTACCCGCCCCTATACTCCTGCGAGAGGAAACCACAGTACAGGACCTCTCTGCACCCGAGCTAATCCGCCGCCTGATTGCGAGCACGCGCTTCGAATATCTCCACACATCTCACGTGAATATGCATACTTACGCATTTGATGCGTACAGTAGCCAGAAGGTGATCAATCGCAGAACAGAAGAAATCGTTGCGGGTATTGAATACACGATCAAAGGCTACTATCAATCCCCCGATAGCCTCGCGCAGCATATTACGGGCATACGCAATTGGGGCAGGTGGCGGTTGAGTGTTTCCCCGGGGCTTACGCAAAGTCCTGCACGGGGTATTGTAGATGATAAGTCCTTTGAGGTTGCGCCGCATCCCCTGTCGTCCGACGGTCTTGAACACTACCACTATGAACGCATTTCTACGGTGCAGGTGGGCGATCTTCACGTTTCGCGCATTGGTGTGTCGCCGCGGCACGGGCAAAAGCCTGGCTTGCTCGGCGATATATGGATCTCCCGCGACGATTTTTCACTTGTGGGCTATGATCTGCGTCTCAATTTTCCCGCGCTCTTGCAATTGCGGGGGATAGCTCACTGGCAGGTTTATCAGCAAAATACGCGATATCTCGACGAGTACTGGTTGCCCGAGCGTCAAATTTGCACGATTAAAACACGCGATTATACCGCGCAAGCGACAACGCGTAGCTATCGCTATGATCTCAATGCGGATTTGCCACCCGCAATTTTTGAAGCGCCGGAAATTGTGATTCTGCCAGAGGCAACTACGCGAGATAGTGCTTTTTGGGCCGCACACACAGCGGACCGAGATACCGCACATATCCGCATACAAAGCGAACTCCTGCAAGGCGATCTACCCGCGGCATGGGAAAAAGCAACCACAGATGAACGCAGATGAAAAAGGCGAGGGGTTGGTTGGGTGGTCTGATAGCTGACCGCTGATCGCTTGTTTCGCTGACCACTAACTTATTATCCTGAGAATCCTTTCATCTTGAAAATCCTGATCCTTTTTTCAAATGTGCATTTTTCCCGCGATGTGCGCCTCTATTTAATGGCTAATGCGCTGTTTGGTTTTGTCCTTTTTGGTGGTATTTATCCCCTTTTGTACAATCTCTATTTGTTGCGCCTGGGGTATAACACCGAGTTTGTGGGGTTGGCGAATGCGACGGGGGCTCTTTGTTTTGCCCTGTCCAGTTTGCCCAGCGGGATGCTGGGGGGGCGCTGGGGCAGTCGGTTTACGATGGTTGTTGGGATTTGTGTGTCTGTGGTGGGTTTTGGATTGCTTTCACAGGCGGAGTTGGTTTCTGCCGGCAGTCCGCGCGATTATTTTATTTTAATATCTTATTCGCTCGGTGTGATGGGGATTGCGCTGTTTATTGTGAATGGCACGCCTTATCTGATGGGTATTACCGGTTCGGTTGAGCGCGCCCCGGTTTTTGCCGTGCAGGCCGCGTTGATGCCATTTTCGGGTTTTGTCGGGAGTATGTTGGGGGGCGTTGTTCCGGATTATTTGGCAGGTGTGCTCGATGTTTCACTCGCGCAGCCGGTTGTTTACCGTTATACGCTGTTTATTGGTGTGCTCTGTTTGATTCCGTCGGTTTTCGCGTTGCTTGCGACGCAGGATGTTCGGGTTGACCACAAGCGGGAAGCGGAGGATAATAGTGGTGTATCCAATGCACCTGCTCTTCCACTGGCGGCTATTGTGATTACTTCGCTGATTTCTGTTCTCCACGTTGCAGGCGAAGCGGCTGCGCGAACATTTTTTAATGTTTATATGGATAAAGGGCTCAATATCAGTCTTTCTCTGATTAGTGTGCAACTTGCCGCGGGGCAGTTGCTCGCTGTTCCGGCTGCGCTGTCCCTTCCGTTTTTTTCTGCACGTTTTGGCATTCGTCGGACGGTGGTTCTGGTAACGGTTGTGACGGCTATTTTTCTTTTTTTTATGGTGCTGGTCTCAAATTGGATTGTTGCGGGGGTTTGCTTGATGGGGATTATGGCGATGGCTTCGATTCGCCGCTCGGCTTTTGCCATTTTTCACCAGGAATTGGTGCCCGTGCGCTGGCGTACAGCGATGTCGGGTGCGACTGC
>JAJEAX010000334.1 GCA_022822565.1 Candidatus Latescibacterota bacterium | reverse complement strand
GTCCCGATTGCTTTTCCATCTGTGACGCCAAACAAACTGGCATGCTCGCGTGAAGACTCGATACGAGCAAATTGGTTCGCTTCTTCACAAAGTAAACTGACTGTCAACTGGGGCTTCATTTTGGTTTTCCTGCGCGAAAATATATGGATTACTTGAAGATAGTCATTTTTCAGCGTTTTTCAAGTCCCATCAATTTTTTCTGACAATTTTTCGATAGATATATCTCATTTAGGATGCCGGGGCTTGGAACAAATTTTGAGCGACTGGTTTTCAGGTGAGGGTCAATTTGTGGGGAAAACAAATGCCCGCCTCCTTAATGGAAGCGGGCACTTTTATATTTATCCCTATTAAAAATAGAAGATTACTCTTCCAGTGCAGCGTGGGCGGCTGCGAGGCGAGCGATGGGTATGCGGAAGGGCGAGCAGGAGACGTAGTCCATGCCGATGTTGTGGCAAAAGTGTACAGAGGCCGGGTCGCCGCCGTGTTCGCCACAGATGCCCACTTTGAGGTCGCCGCGGGCGTCGCGTCCGTTTTTGGTGCCGAGTTCGACGAGTTGCCCCACGCCGGTCTGGTCGAGGGTCTGGAAGGGATCGTTTTCGAGGATGCCCTTTTCGACGTATTCGCCCAGGAATTTGCCGGCGTCGTCGCGCGAGTAACCATAGGTCATTTGCGTGAGATCGTTGGTGCCAAACGAGAAAAATTCTGCGTGTTCGGCAATTTCGGCGGCGGTGAGGGCAGCGCGGGGAATTTCGATCATGGTGCCGACGAGATACGCGACGCGCTTGCCGGTTTCGCTTTCTACTGCGCGAGCTACGCGATCCGTCATGATTTTGAGTTCGGTAAATTCTTTGACCGCGCCGACGAGTGGAATCATGATTTCGGGAACCGCTTTGGATCCCACATTGGCGGCGGCTTCGAGGATGGCGCGCACCTGCATTTCGTAAATTTCTGGATAGGTGATGCCCAGCCGACAACCGCGATGCCCGAGCATGGGATTAAATTCGTTGAGGGATTCGACCTTGTCCTGAATCACGCGCAACGAGGTATCGAGCCGCCTTGCCATTTCCTCTTGCTGCTCGCTCTCGTGTGGGAGAAACTCGTGCAGGGGAGGGTCGAGCAGGCGAACGGTCACGGGCAGCCCTGCCATGGCATTGAAAATGCCTTCAAAGTCGCCTCGCTGAATAGGCAACAGCTTTTCGAGGGCACCACGGCGCCCTTCTTCATCATCGGCGAGAATCATTTCGCGCACGATATTGATGCGGTCGCCTTCAAAGAACATGTGCTCCGTGCGACACAGGCCAATGCCTTCGGCGCCAAATTCGCGCGCAACAGCCGAATCGTGTGGTGTGTCCGCATTGGTGCGTACATTGAGTGTGCGAATCTCGTCTGCCCAACTCATCAAGGTGGCAAAATCACCTGAGAGTTCAGGCTCTTGCGTGGGAACCTGGCCGAGCATGACTTCGCCCGTAGAACCGTCAATGGAGACCCAGTCGCCGCCTTTGACGACCGTATCGCCGACGGAGAATTGATTCGCTGTGTAGTCGATGACCAGGTCACCACAACCGGCCACACAGCATTTGCCCATGCCGCGAGCAACCACAGCCGCGTGTGAGGTCATGCCCCCGCGTGCAGTGAGAATGCCCTGTGCGGCGTTCATGCCACCGATATCTTCGGGCGAGGTTTCAAGGCGTACCAGCAGAACATGCTCGCCCTGTTCGGCGGCTTCTTCGGCTTCTTCAGCGAGAAAGACGACCTTTCCCGATGCAGCGCCCGGTGAAGCGGGCAATCCCGTAGCCAGTACACTGCGTTCAATTGTGGGATCGAAAGTGGGGTGCAGGAGTTGGTCGAGTTGTTCGGGATCCACGCTCTGCACGGCTTCGGTCCTGGTGATCAGGCCTTCGTTGACCATGTCAACGGCAATTTTGACAGCGGCAGCGGCTGTGCGTTTGCCACTGCGGGTTTGCAGCATCCAGAGTTTGCCCTGTTGCACGGTAAATTCGATGTCCTGCATGTCTCGATAGTGATTTTCGAGTGTTTGATAGATATCTTCGAGTGTTTGGTAGGCTTCGGGCTGTCTGCCCTTCAGGCGTTCTACAGGTTCAGGCGTACGCACGCCTGCGACCACGTCTTCGCCCTGTGCATTGGTGAGAAATTCGCCGTAAAATGTGTTTTCACCAGTGGAGGGGTCGCGCGTAAATGCAACGCCTGTGGCGCAGTCATCGCCCATGTTGCCATAGACCATGGATTGTACGTTGACCGCCGTTCCCCAGTCTCCGGGGATATTTTCCAGACGCCGATAGGTGATGGCGCGATCTGCCTGCCAGGAGCCAAATACCGCGCCAATACCGCCCCAGAGTTGCTCGATGGGGTCGGTAGGGAAATTTTGTCCCGTGCGTTTTTTGACGATGTCTTTGAACATATCGACGAGGGTTTTGAGGTCCTCTACGGTCATGTCGAGGTCGTCTTCGATACCGCGCTTTTCTTTAATTTCGTCGATAGCGGCTTCAAAGGGGTCTATTTCGAGGCCTTCAGGAGTTACGCCCATTACCACATCGCCATAGGTTTGGATGAAGCGACGATAAGAGTCCCATCCAAAACGCGGGTTGTTGCTCCTGGCTATGAGACCTTCTGTGATTTCATCGTTGAGACCGAGGTTGAGTACGGTTTCCATCATGCCGGGCATGGAGACGCGCGCACCCGAGCGCACGGACAGGAGCAGTGGGTTTGTCGCATCGCCGAATTTGCTACCCATCACATTTTCGAGTTTGGCAACGTTGTCCATTACCTGTTTTTCAAGTGCTTCGGGATATTGTTTGTCGTTATTGTAATAATACGTGCAGACCTCGGTGGTGATGGTAAATCCGGCGGGTACGGGAATGCCAAGGCCCGACATTTCTGCGAGGTTCGCGCCTTTGCCACCGAGCAAGTTGCGCATTTCTGCAGAGCCTTCGGCTTTGCCATCGCCAAAGAAATAGACATATTTTTCTTCTTGTTTTGCTGTCGCCATTGCGTCCTCCAAAGGGGTTCAAATCAGGGCATAAAAGCGTGCCCGAGTTATATTTTAACAGAGAAAAATATAATAGGGCAAAAAAACGAGCAAGGATTTTGTTGGAATAGACAAAAAAGGCGGGGTTGGGGGGCGAAGGTGGGCCGATTACTCATTACTGGTGGTATCGGGTTGTGAGGTATTGATAGTGTCCGGCTGGAGCGCCTGGAATGATTCAATCGATGATTTTATCTGATCGAATTGGGTATTGCTTTCCCAACCGAGGATGGTTTGCAAAATGCTGCGACGCCCTACGTAGATACGCAAGTCAGCGGTAGATCCAAAGCTCAGGGCAATGGGGGTTTGCTTGACGGCGACTTCCAGGCCAAAGGTGCGAACACCGCCTTCGTGAATAGCATAACCATGGACTTCTGACACTTCGCCCTGACCGACAAAACCTTCGCGGTCGGTAAAGAGATTGCTCAGTATTTCAACGGGTTGACCGGGGCGCACCTTCCACGCACTGGTTTCGGGCATCCAGGCGCCGATGACTGTGCCTTCGCCTTCTCCAGCGATGATCATGACAATGGCCCCCTGACCGGCCTGCATGCCCGGATAGAGGTCCTGACGAGCTACCACACCATTGACTGGCGCACGCAAGGTTGCGCGTTCGAGGGCTTCGTGCGCGGCTTCGAGATTGTTTTTTGCCTTGTCCAGAGATGCCTGGGTTTGGCGCATTGCTGCTTCGGCTTGTTGAATTTCAGCGGGCAGGGGACCGCGCCTCACCAGGTTGAGATTTTCGAGTTCGACTTTTAAGCTGGCTTCAGCCAGGTCGTAATTGGTTTTGGCGCGTTCATAGTCTTCCTGACTGAAGAGCCGCTGGCCTTGATAGAGAGCCTGGGCGCGTTTGAGGTCCTGTTGCCGGGCTGTGAGGTTGATGCGCGCTTGCTCAACGCGCGATTCGGATATTTTGATTTCTTCGGGGGTTGGCTGTGCGCGTAGCAAGGCAAGCCGCGCCTGTGCGGCTTCGAGGTTGGCCATTTCCCGTTTGATTTCCTGTTCGGCAGTTGCCGCAGCCGCCCTCAAATTGCCATCGTAGAGCCGTGCGACGGGTTGACCGGCTGTGACGGAGTCGCCAGGGCCTACGAGGATTTCATGGATGTCCTGGCTCATGGGCGAATTGATATATATTTTGTCTCCGGGTTCGACAATGCCTTGAGCCATCACAATATCGTCAATCTGGATCAGTGCAAGGGCGAGTGCAATGGCTCCAATTACACCGAAGACCCAGAGTAGCCATTTGACAATTCTGCCTTTTCGGCGACGGCGCATCATGGGTTTATTTTTCCTTTTGCTTGACAGATTTTGGCAGAATGGTATATTTTACAATTCTCTACCAGAATTCTGGATGGGCGCGTAGCTCAGGCGGTAGAGCAACGGCCTTTTAAGCCGTGGGTCGCAGGTTCGAATCCTGCCGCGCTCACCATTACAAAACGGCCCTGAATCACAATGATTTCAGGGCTTTTTTCGTGCCCATTGCGAGTAAATATAGTGAATAAATCTATTATATTGTTTTGCAAAGGTCAAGAAAGTTATAAACAAAATTTATATTTGGGACCGCGATATTGCGCGGCAACTTGACATGACAACGGGTATTCAATATATTGTGAATCAACGAACTCAAGAATAGGAGATGTTTGTGCTTACTCGCGAAAAATTGAACGCGCAGTCCCTGGCTCTTGAAACGGTACCTCTGGAAGATATTTTGATCTGGGCATGGGAGACGTTGGGTTCTCGCGTGGCGTTTGGTACTGCTTTTGGTGCCAGCGGCATGGTCTTGCTCGACGTGATGCAAAAGGTCGCGCCTCAAATTCCCGTATTTACAATTGACACGGGTTTTCTGTTTCCCGAGACCCTGAGTTTGATCGACCGCGTGGAGGCGCGCTATGGGATTGAGATTGAGCGGGTGCATTCCCGTTTGAGTGTTGAAGAGCAAGCGCGTGATTACGGTGATGAACTCTACAAGCGGGATGCCGACCGCTGTTGCTGGTTGAGAAAAGTCGAGCCTTTGCAGCGCAAGTTGTCCCAGTTGAATGGCTGGATTAATAGCCGTCGGCGAGATCAGGGCGATACCCGCAGCCAAATTTCCATTCTGGAATACTATGAGACAGATGGTCGCGCGTTGCTCAAATTGAATCCCATGGCACCATGGACACGCAAACAGGTCTGGGATTATATTGTCGAACACGATGTGCTCTATAATCCCTTGATGGATCAGGGCTTTGCCACGATAGGATGTTGGCCCTGCACTAAAGCTGTGGATGGAAATGCTGACGAACGCGCTGGTCGCTGGGCAGGTTCAGATAAGACAGAGTGCGGTATTCACACCTTTTTGCAGCCGATTGATGCGGCGGTTAATGCCGTGCCTGTTGAATCTTGACATAATGTCGAAAATAGTATTATTTGGATGTAATCGCGGCCCTCTCGTGGGGTCGTTTTTGGTTTATGGAAGCGCGATAAAAAGAAACGACCTTTTCTTTTTAGAATAAATGATGTTACGCGGCGGTGTGATATAAGGCTGTAGATCAGCAGGTTGCTTGGAGGAAATCATGATAACTGAAAGTGAATTGCGACGACTCGCCGATGAAGGCTCCCCTGAAGAGCAGTATAACCTTGGCTGGAGGTATTCCGCTGGTCAGGGTGTGCCGCAAAACGATGCAGAGGCTTTGAAGTGGCTCCGCAAGGCAGCCGATCAAGGACATACTAAAAGCCAGAATACCCTTGGTGCGATGTATGCCACTGGTCATGGTGCGCCGCCAGACGATGTAGAGGCGGCAAAGTGGTTCCGCAGAGCAGCCGATCAAGGGCTTGCTCAAGCCCAACAAAACTTGGGTGCGATGTATGCCATTGGCCATGGTGTACCGCAAGACTATATGGAGGCTGTGAGGTGGCTCCGCAAGGCAGCCGGTCAAGGACTTGACCAGGCCCAGCACGACCTTGGCGTGATGTATGCCGACGGTCATGGCGTGCAGCAAGATTATGTGAAAGCTCACATGTGGTGGAACCTCGCCGCGGCACAGGGTAATGATGAGGCGCGCAAAAAACGCGATATAGTTACCAAAATGTTGACACCTTCTCAAGTTGCCAATGCCCAGCGTCGAGCACACGAAAAAATGAAAGAGATTCACGATGCGTGAAAAAGAAACCTTTGAGGAGACACTCCAGCAGCAGTTCCGCCAATCATATAAAATACATTGGAATCTGGAGCAGGATGTTATTGTCACCACTGAGGATAGGCTGAAGCTCTGTCTGCACAAAGCGATTGGCAATCTCGGTACCAAACGGGAGTGGTGGACACCAGTGGCTCTGTTGGTGACACTCGTTCTTACACTAACCACGGCTGACTTCAAAGACCGATTCGCTATTCCTGCAGCAACTTGGCATGCGTTTTTCTTACTCTTGACATTAGGCTCATTGGTTTGGTCTATTGTGGCTATATGTAAAGCGTTCAAAGTCAAAGTATCTGTTGAATCAATCGTATTAGAAATCAAGCAACGGCCTACAGAAATAACAGATGTTGAAGCGGGGCAACGAGATTAAGAACGGTCCTTCTATATACTGGGCTTCAGACAAATTCTAAAAAATAAACAGAGAAACTCCCTTCTCAATTGATTACAAAAACAGCGCGTAATTTGCACTATCTTATTTTGACATATCAGGACATGAGGTACAAGATGGATTACAAAAAACTCAAAATACATCAGAAGGATTTATTGAATCTCTATGAATCCTTGTGTGAAATCCTTGAAAAAGAGGGTAGGGAGATAGATTCAGGATTAAAGACGACGCGAGATAATGTTGAAGCGGGGAGATTTTTGTTTGCCATTTTTGGAGAAGTAAGATCAGGTAAATCGACCTTCATAAATGCACTTCTTAAAGAGGCAATATTGCCTTCTGATGACTTGCAAGCAACCTCTGAGATTATTGAGGTCTGCAAATCAAATAAAAAGAAAGCTGAGGTAACCTTTGTCAACCGCAGCAGGCAAGTCGTCGAAGATGAAGTGGCGCGATCTCTCAAAGAAATTGCTTCTGTAAATGAGGTATACCGCAGCATCCCCATAACCCAGGTCAATAGGTTTTTGAGTGATCATTACAGCAAGGAAGAGGGGAAGGCTGTATTTGATGAGGAAGAATTGGAAACATTCCTTTCTTCTGATCTAGAGAATACACACCGCTTGAAAGCAAAGAAATTTAAAGGAAAAATTCGTGAATACATTGATCAGAACATCTCATGTGATAAGATTCCTTCAGAGGTCTCTCTTTATTATCCCCATGATATTTCTGAGTTCAAGCATTTCAGGATTGTAGATACACCAGGGGTCAATGCAATTGGCGGAATAGAGGAGCGAACCGAAGAGTTTATCGATCGGGCTGATGCGGTTATCTGTTTGTGCAATGCAAGGCAGTTGGAAAGTAGAACACTTCGCAATATTTTGGAGAATGATCTTCCCAAAGATGTAAAAAAACATCTGATACTCATCCTGACTCATAGAAGCGACTATCCCAGCAATGAACAGAGAAAGAGGATATTAGATCAGGCTAATAATGTTCTGACAGTAGGCTCAAAGAACATCTTTTTTCTCGATAGTTTGACCGAGCTGGATTTGCAAAAATTTTATGGAGCGAAAACGATAGATGAAATCTATGCCATTCGTGCAACAGACGAGGAATTACGAGGGCGAACTGCTCGTTTCTATGAAGAGGCTGGTGGTAATCGAAATAAGTTTCTCAATCTACTAGAAAGTCAAGCGAATTTCAGGGGGATTCGTGAAAGAATTAGAGAAGACGCAAGGAAATCCGCTGCGATCCAAATGAGAGATTTTGCCGATGCCATGCAAAGGAAGTATGGGAAACTTGACGAAAGAATTAAAGCACGCATAGCACCTTTGAAAAAGAAATATAGAGACCCTCGGTTTTTTGCATCAAAGAAACAAAATCAGAAAGATGAAATGGAAAGAATGGAAAGGGATTACAAAGAATTCAAAAACACATTGAAAGCAAAATTTTCTCCTCGCGATGAGAAGAGCGGGTATTCTCAAGAAATGAATCAAATAGTGAAGAAATTTTTGAATAAAATTAGGGTAGAGGAATTTGATCCTAACGAATCTGACGCCCCAAAAGCCAAAAGTGTCCAGGATTATTTGGAAAAATTGAACCAAAGTTGGATTTATAAAATATCCAAGTTTATTGATAAGCTGGAGACAGATTATCAACACGAAATAGATAGGAATGTTGAATTAAAAAGCGATTACTCTATAACCGTGCCGGAGATAGATTTGGGCAGTATATGGGATGCTGCATTTAATGCAACCCAGAGCGAGATAAATGAGAAATTAGCTCAGGTGGACAGAGAGCGTAGTGCAATGAGGAGAGTTTGGGACACTTTAACCAAAGGCTATGGAGCTACAGAGAATAAGAAAAACGAAATATGGCGTTCTTTCCCCATACTGTTTTGGAAGAAGATACAACCTGAGCTTGAAGCATGCTACGAGGCAGCCAAGACAGAATTGTCGAGGCAAATTGATGAGATGATAAATGAGTTATGTGACGCATATAAGCATGAGTTTGACAGAAAATTTATGAAGGAAAAGCAATGTATGGAAGATATTAAGACGGATGAAAAAGAAAATGAAGAATTGAACAATAAGATTTTATGTCTAAAGAAACAAAGAAAAGAAATCAACGACAACATATCAGAATGTATAAGAGTTGGCAGCCAGTTGTGATGGTATTCAACCACTCATAGCTCGTATTCCTAATATATGGAAGATTAAATGCCTGCAAAGGAAAAAGACGATGGAAAATCTGAATGATAAATCATCAGTAACCTCTAAAAAACGGGCCGAAATGGAGGATGAGGTCGCGCTAATCCGGGACGATGATCCCCTATATGCAGAGTCTGGCAACACAGAGGGCGACGACCCCGATGTTCTGAGTGATGAAAACCAAAAGGTGCTGGAGGGTGCTAAAAAACTGAACGCCATTTTCTCAGACCTTGTCCCTTGGACCCTTGAGTCAACAGATGCTGCTCTCCTGACCGAGAATACCATGAATCGAGAGGACATTAAGTTTTTTTTAGATAGGCTTTTTCTATTCCATGTTGGCGAAATTTCCATTTCAGCAGATGCCCAGGATGAAGCCGATTTGATATATAAGAGACATCAAGCCGCGATTGTTGCCGCTTATCAGTCGGGCTATACGCTCACGACGATCATCTCGGGGCACGGCGGCGGTACTGTTGACATTTTTCTCGGCGTTATCGGAGAGGAGGGCGTGAAGGAGGTATTCGGAAAGCAGTTGCAGGGGGTTTATCCCGGAAAAGGCATCAAATTTGTGGATGAATCTATAAAGGAGAGACTAAAAAAAAATACGCATGGCGGAATCCTCACAGGTATCCCGACACAAAAAATAGATGAGGAAAAGCAGACATTCGACCTTTCTTCAGTAATAAGAAGCATGAATGGTCAGGAATTCTTCATGGCGATTATCTCCCGTCCAGTCAAGAAGTCTGAGGCAGCACAACAACTCCACGAATTGATGGGACTAAAAGATCGGTGCCATGCATTGGCAAATAGGACAATTGGTTCGGATGAGAATATAGGCACACACCAAAGCCAGGCGGATCAAAAAGCAGTAGGAGAGTCAAGTTCTCGTGGATTCAATGTGGGAATAGGAATGAATCCTGGAAGTATAACTAGCTCGCCCCATATCGGGGCTTCATTATGGCGCAGAATTTTTGGTGGAGTAATGTCCACTACAACTCCAACGATGGCAATTCTGCCTTCTATGGGGTATTCTTATACCAAAACAGAATTCTCAAGCCGTTCAGAAACAGATACTACCGGCTGGTCGGAAAGCGTTGGACAAAGTCTTACTTCCGAAGAGCAAAACACCCTTGCGATGGAGTTGGAGAATATCGCGGGGAAGTTGATCACCAGATTGCGCAATGGCCTGAACACTGGACTTTGGGAAAGTTTTATTACCTACGCTACCACATCTCTCACGGCTTCGCGGATTTTATCTGGCACTCTTGCCGGGGAACTGATCAAGGCCGACCCCGAAGCTCTGCCGATGAAAAATGTCGCCGGTAAGCTATCCGCAGAAGTTCCACTCTTTATTCCCAGAAAGCGGGATGGAGAATCTCTTATTAAAGGGAATAAATTGTTGTCATTCGTGTCGAGCGATGAAGCGGCACTGCTTATGGCACCTCCACTTTCTTCTGTGCCCGGCTACGATATCCGCGTCAAACCCGCATTGAGCCTAACAGATACCACAGATCGCTCAGGGCATCCAATTGGGCGTATTTCTGAGCACGGAAGAGTTGTGGAAGGTTCTGAGTTTAGAATATCAAAAGAGGATGCCCGTAAACACATCTTTGTCTCAGGTCTTACTGGATCAGGTAAGACGACGACGGTTAAGCACATTCTGAATTGTATTGATGTGCATTTCCTGGTGATTGAATCTGCGAAGAGAGAATACCGCAGATTATTGGCTGAAGATAAATATAAAGAAAATCTTGATGTCTATACCGTTGGAGATTCGAATATTTCACCGATCCGCCACAACCCTTTTACGGTGCTTCCTGGAGTATCAGTCATCACCCATATTGACAATCTCAAATCTATTTTTTACGCGAGTTTTTCACTCTATGGGCCTATGCCATATATTCTCGAAAAATGTATTTACAACATTTACCAGGAGCGTGGTTGGAATCTGACCACGGGCGAACACCAGCGCGTCAAGATAGAAAAGTTTAAGGACTGCGAGAGTCACCGCTTTATCTATCCCACTATCAGAGATTTGATTGATGAAGTGAACAGATATGTGAAGGATGAATTGGAATATAAAGGAGAACTACAGGACAATATCCGAAGCGCAATTGTTGCCCGTCTGGAGTCCCTGGCCGTTGGTGCGAAAGGGTTTCTGTTTAACACACATGATACGATTGACATAGAGGACTTTCTAAATGGAAATGTTGTGCTTGAACTCGAGTCTCTTTCCGATGATGACGATAAAGCATTCTTTGTCGGTTTGATGCTCTCTCTGGTAAGCGAATATAGACAATCGTTAGCCCGTCGGAGCGATAACAAGGATGAACTACGGCATGTGTTGGTGATTGAAGAAGCGCACAGGTTGCTTAAAAACGTACAGACTGAGCGCACCAGTGAAATGCTGGGCAATCCCAAAGGGAAAGCTGTGGAGTCGTTCTGCAACCTCATTGCCGAGATGCGGTCTTATGGTCAGGGTGTGATTGTTGCAGAGCAAATTCCCACCAAAATAGCTCCCGATGTGATCAAGAATACCAATACCAAAATCATCCACAGGCTCGTTTCTCTGGATGACCAGATCGCTGTAGGCACGGGATTGGGTTTGGAGGAACACGAATGTAGGTATCTGAACCAGCTTGCTGCTGGCATAGCTCTCGCGCATAAAGAAGGGATGTCAAAACCCGTTGAAATTGATGTCTTCAACAAGCTGCGGAATGTTCCGAAAGGTGACGACATACAAATCAAACGTTTCGGCAGTGAACTCAATCCAGATTTGGAGTTGAAACTTGCACTACACGAGAGTGGCCTGCTGGAGAGCCAGCACCTGCAAACTATCGCTCTACGATTGGTCAATTCGTTTTTTATGTCAGATATTGAACTCAACGACCTATTGCCTGATGCAATAAAGACCATCAAAAAAGATGAGCAACTTACGTACGTAGAGGATGAAACCATAAGACAGGCTTTGCGCGAATGGTTCCGCCGAATTTTATTTTCCGCAACTTTGGGTTTTAAAAATGAAAAATCGATTGATGAAGATATTTTAGAGGCTGTTAAGCTACTTTGGGAGGAGCGCGAGAAATTTAATCGCGGGCAATTCATAGACAAATTTGGCGAATGGTTGGGTGATCGCAGTCCTGATCGCATACGCAATCATATGAAAGAAAATATATTAAATGATGTTATTTCTGAATTTAAAGCAAAGAAAATAGATATGAGGAAAACCATTGACAAAGTTTTGCTTGTCGGTGATAGGGCGATTAAGAAAGAAATCATGAACGCTGTTAGAAAGAGGGTTATGTAATGGTTATTGAAGCCGCGATAGGCGCGGTTGCAGAGGTTGCTGCGGAAGGTATTGCTGAAGCCGCTGTTGTGGAAGCCGCTGAAGCGACGGTTGCTGAAATAAGTGGGGCAACCGAGTTGAGTGAAACCCTTTCTGCAATCGAGAAAGAGATTCCTCGGGAAATCATCAACGAGAAAGTTGATGCGATGCTCCAGGATGAGGCTTTCCAGGCTGAAATTTTGGAAGAGACTAAACAAATCTTTACCATAAATGAGCACTTGGAAGGGACTGTACATCCTGAAACGAACATTCCCTTTACCAGTAAAGAGGTTGAAATAGACGGAGAGTCAAGACTTGGTGTGTTTCCAGATTTTCCTGAATCTTATGAGAGCCAACTTCCCGAGACTCTACACGAAGCAAGTGATTATGAGCAGGCCACGCGTTGTAATGAACAATTGAGCCAAGCTCTTGAAAATGGCAGTCTCGATACGGAACAATTCACAGATAGGCAATTGGAACAGATCCGCAATGGAGACAAGCCCGAGGGATATACCTGGCACCACCATGAAGATCTTGGACGCATGCAATTAGTTCCTTCAGATATTCACGAAAAAACAGGGCACACAGGTGGTCGGAGCTTGTGGGGTGGTGGAAGTGAAGCCAGATAACAAAGAGAGCATACTATGAATTTGGAGTGGAAGTACGTTGAGCTATTAGACGAGAGCCAATTGTCTAAAATTGAGGATCATTTTGGCCTTAGCTTGCCGGATGATTACAAGAAATCACTCCTGGAATGCAATCGGGGAAAACCCACCTTAGAGCGGTTTGATACAGAATTTAAAAAGGAATGTGTTCTGGATTATATGATTGATCTATCGGATACGGTCTCTCTTGCTCAAACTATATCTGCTGATTACGGCGTCGAGAACTTGATCCCGGTAGGACGCGATCCGTTCGGGAACCTGATTACCTTTAAAATTGCAGATGGACAGGTTGATTCAGTGGTCTTTTGGGATCACGAAATAAATAAAATTTATAGAATATCAGGTAGCTTTACGGAATTTATCGAAAAGCTGTACTAACCTATTTACTGAAACTCTATATCACACCTCTCCGTATTCGCCTATGAGTTTTCTGGTAAAAAAAACGGACTGGATTGCGGCTTAAACCATGCCGCAATGACAGAGGTGCAAATATAAAAAATCTTGCATATCTACTTTCGGCTAAAGGCCATTTATGCGTAGCAAAAAGCTATCAAAGCGTTCTGGTATCCGACACTCGATTCTCGGTGCGATAGGCAATACGCCGCTGTTGCGTATCCGGGAATTGGGTGACAAAATCAATCCCGAGGTTGAAATCTGGGCGAAGTTGGAGATGTTTAACCCGGGCGGATCGGTCAAGGATCGCCCCGCTTTGCAGATGATTGAAGATGCCGAAAAAGCAGGGGTGCTCACGCCGGAGAAGGTGATTCTGGATTCGACTTCGGGTAATACGGGGATTGCGTATGCGATGATCGGCGCGGCAAAGGGATACCGCGTTGAGCTGGTTATGCCAGAGAGCGTGAGCATTGAGCGGCGATACGTCATTCAGTCTTATGGATCTGATCTGGTGTTGAGCGATCCTCTTGAAGGCTCAGACGGTGCCATTTTAAAATGTCGAGAAATGCTGGCTGCAAATCCCGAGTTGTATTACAAACCCGATCAGTACAATAACCCATCCAATTCCAGGGCGCATTATTTGCATACGGCACCGGAAATCTGGTCGCAGACACAGGGCAGAGTGACGCATTTTGTGGCGACGTTGGGCACGAGTGGTACTGTAATGGGTACTGGCAGGGGGTTGAAGGGATTTAATCCCGATGTGCAGATTATTGCTGTTGAGCCACCCGAATTTCACGGGATTGAGGGCCTGAAAAATATGGATGTGTCCATTGTGCCAGGCATTTACGATCCATCGGTGTGGGATCAGAAGATTCGGATTGAGACGGAAGATGCGTATGATATTGCGCGGTGGTTGACGCGAGATATGGGTTTGCTGGTGGGGCAGTCGTGTGGTGCGGCGATGGCCGCTGCTCTAAAAGTTGCCGAGACGATAGATGAAGGGGTTATCGTCACGCTGTTTCCCGATAGTGGTGAAAAGTACATGAGTACGCCCCTGTGGCGGCTCGATCTGGAGAGGTAGCGATGTTTGACAAAGCGATTTGGGACGCCATGTTTGTCCACGCACAGCGGGAATACCCGGCTGAGTGTTGCGGTATTGTGACCGAAGATGCTTCGGGTGTGCAGGTGATTCATCCGTGTGAGAATATCCAGGATAAATTGCACGCTGCCGACCCCGAAACCCATCCGCGCACTTCCAGGACGGCCTATCGCATGAACGATATGCATGTGATGAAAATTCAATCGGAGGCGGAGCAAGCGGGTGGTCGGATTGTCGCGATCTATCATTCGCATATTGACGTTGATGCTTATTTTTCTCAAGAGGATCAAGACGCGGCGACATTTTTTGGTGAGCCAACCTTTCCGGGCGTGGTTTATCCCATTATTCCAGTAAAAGATGCTCGGGTGGATATCGGTGGAGAAAAAGTTTTTCAATGGCGTGATTCTTCGTCAAAATTTGAGGAAGTGAAAATTCGGTGAGAGGCGAAAAGCAACCACAGATGAACACAGATGAACACCGATAAAAGGTGCCTACCAGCCTTTGGGCGATGTCGGGTGGCCCTTTCACCTCTTATCTCTTACGTCTTACCGTTTTACAAGGAGGTAATAAATGGCTGTAACAGTTCGTATTCCAACGCCTTTGCGCAAGTTTACAGGTGATCAATCCGATGTAGAAGTGCAGGGCGCGACGGTTGGGGAAGCTATCGACAATCTCGAAGCACAGCATGCGGGGATTAAGGAACACATGGTCGATGAGTCGGGCGCTATTCGACGCTTTGTCAATGTGTATGTCAACGAAGAGGATATTCGCTTTTTGGATGGTCCCAATACGGACCTCAAAGACGGCGATCAGATGACTATTGTGCCTGCGATTGCCGGCGGGTGTTCCTTTTAATCGGTATATCTGACTTATGATGCACATTTCCGCTAAAGGTGACTATGGTTTACGCGCGGTCTTAGACCTGTGTCTGCACGATGGGGAAGGGCCTATTTTGCGTACCGATATCGCTGCGCGACAACACATCCCCGAAGCTTATCTGGTGCAGTTGCTCAATCTTTTGCGAAAAGCCGGTTTGGTACACAGCATTCGCGGTCCCAAAGGCGGACATGTGTTGTTGAGACGTCCGGATGAACTGACCGTGGAAGAGGTGTTGGCTGCTCTGGAGGGACCTGTCAATTTGGTGGATAAGCGCGAAAAGGCTGAGGATGCGGGAACAGATGTGCTCAATGACGTGTGGGAAGCTGTGGGAACTGCTGTACACGATGTCCTGTCATCGGTGACATTTGCCGATTTGTGTCAAAAGTATCGGGCGCGTCATAAGCCTGTCACATTCCGGATTTGATTATGGATGGCGCGAAAACTGGACATACGGTGCTGGACCTGGTGGGCAACACGCCCATGGTACAGCTAAACTCTATAGGACCTGCAAATGGCGCTCAGGTCTGGGCGAAATTGGAATTTTTTAACCCGGCGGGGAGTGTAAAAGATCGCACGGCTCTCGCTATGGTTGAGGCTGCGGAGAAAAATGGGCAGCTCAAACCCGGTATGACCATTGTGGAATCGACCAGCGGCAATACGGGTATTGGCCTTGCCATGGTGGCTGCGATAAAAAATTATCGGCTGATTATTACCATGCCCGAAGGCGTCAGCGACGAGCGCACCCGATTGCTCAAAGCTTATGGTGCCGAGGTTGTGCTAACACCCGCCCGAGAGGGGATGCGGGGTGCGATTGAGAAAGCGTGGACGCTTAAGGATAAAAACTGTTTTATTCCGATGCAGTTTGAAAATCCCGCCAATCCCGAGATTCACCGGCAGACCACCGCCCGCGAGATGATTTCACAACTCGAGGGTGTTCCCGATGCTTTTGTCGCAGGTGTGGGAACGGGGGGGACCGTAACTGGCGTGGGCGAGGTCTTTAAGCAGGTGCGATCAGACGTCGTAGTCGTCGGGGTAGAGCCGAGGGATTCTGCGGTGTTATCGGGAGGAGATCCCGGTCCGACTGAGATCGATGGTCTGGGCGCAGGCATGATTCCAGATGTGCTGAATACGGAAATACTGGATCGCGTGATTGCCGTATCTAATTCGGATGCGCGCAAGATGTCAAAGCGATTGGCGCGCGAAGAGGGCTTGCTGGTGGGGATTTCGTCGGGTGCAGCAGCGCACGCGGCCGTTGTTGTCGCTTCAGCGATGAGCCCCCAACAGAAGGTTGCAACGATATTGTGCGATACCGGTGAACGATATTTGGGTACGTTTTTGTTTGGCTGATGCACGCGACTACAATAAAAAGACCCGGCATCTTTTTGAAGATTGCCGGGTCTTTTTGTTTTTGCAGATATTTTACGATTCAAGGGCAGCGACGTGGCGCCGTACTTTCGATTTGTATCGGGCGGCCGCATTGCGGTGGATAACGCCTTTTTGAGCTGTTTTGTCAATTGCGGACTGTGTGCTATTGAGCAGTGCTTCCGCTTCTTCTTTGCTATTTGTTTCCAGGATTTTTTTTAGAGAAGTGCGCAAAGATGAGCGCGTGCTTTTGTTGCGGAGCCTGGCTCTTTCAGCCTGGCGCATGCGTTTTTTTGAAGATGCCAGTTTGGGCAAGGG
>JAJEAX010000227.1 GCA_022822565.1 Candidatus Latescibacterota bacterium | reverse complement strand
AATTTTGCTTAAGGAAACTCCCGGATTGGTCGGGCAATTGCTATCGGGACTTACCTTGTTCATCATTGTGCCTTTTGCTTTATTCTTTTTTTTAGCAGAGGGCAGAACGATCAAGCGTGCGATTATCGAGCAGGTGCCAAATCGATATTTTGAACTGATATTAAATCTGTTGCATCGCATTGACGCGCAATTGGGGAGCTATATGCGCGGTATGGTGTTATCTGTAATAATTGTTTCGTTTCTGTCAAGCACCGGACTTTATATCATCGGTCTGGAACATTTTTTGGTGATTGGTCTTCTCGCTGGTTTGGCCAATGTAATTCCCTATATGGGACCTGCGATTGGGATTATCGCCGGCGTTGTTGCCGCTGTATTGCAATATTCTGCGCTGAGTTTTGGTGTGGTTATTCCAGTGATTATAGTGTTTGCGATCGTTCAACTCGTAGATAATGTTTTTGTCGCCCCTATGGTGGTTGGGCGCAGTGTTAATTTGCATCCTCTGCTCGTCATTTTTGCGGTGTTCGTCGGCAGCGAGTTGTTTGGCGCCGTAGGCATGTTATTGGCCGTGCCTACAACAGCGGTGATTAAAGTATCTGTGCGGACGATTTATGAGGGATGGCGAAGTTATTCGGTTTAGGAGAGAAGGAGTAATGGAGACGATGAAGAATAAAACTTTGGAGCGTGCTTACGATCCAAAAGATATTGAAAAGACGTGGTATGATTTCTGGCACAGGAAGGGATATTTTCGCCCGGAGTTTCGCGAGACAGGTCCCGCCTATACGGTGACGATTCCACCGCCCAATGTGACGGGGGAGTTGCACATGGGCCACGCACTACAGCACGCGATTCACGACGCGGTGATTCGGTACAAGCGGATGCGGGGATTTCGCACGCTGTGTTTGCCCGGTACGGATCACGCGGGTATTGGCACGCAGATGAAGGTGGAGCAAGAGATCTGGGAGACCGAAAAGAAGACGCGTCGCGAAATTGGTCGCAGAGATTTATTGAAACGAATATGGGCCTGGCGAGAAAAATACGGCAGCACAATTTTGCGACAGTTGCGCGAGTTGGGCTGTAGTTACGACTGGTCGCGCGAGCGATTTACAATGGATGAGGAGTACGTGCGGGCGGTGTTGGAGACATTTGTGCGTTTTTACGAGAAGGGCTGGATTTATCGGGGCAAACGCATGGTGAACTGGTGCCCGCAGTGTGGCACTGTGATTTCCGATCTCGAGGTGGAGGAAAGAGAGGTCGATAGCCACCTGTGGCATATTCGGTACAAAGGGATAGATGATGCGCCCGATGTGGTCGTGGCGACAACGCGCCCGGAAACCATGCTGGGCGATACCGGGGTGGCGGTGCATCCATCCGATGCGCGATGGCGCGATGCTGTGGGTAAAATGGTGATGTTGCCGCTTATGGACCGCCCCATTCCCATTGTGGCAGATGACTATGCCGATCCGGAAATGGGGAGCGGTGCGGTGAAGGTGACGCCGGCACACGATCCCAATGATTACGAGATAGGGCAGCGTCACGATTTGCCCGAAATTGCGGTTATTGGTCTGAATGGCGAGATGACGGAGAATGCGGGTGCTTATGTCGGGCAGGATCGGTATGCGTGTCGCAAGGCGGTGGTCGAGGCACTCGACGAGCTGGGGTTGGTGGAAAAAATTGAGGATTATACCCACGCGGTGCCTCATCACGACCGCTGTGGTACGGTGATTGAACCGATGCAGATGGAGCAGTGGTTTGTGGCGATGCGCGATTTGGCCGATTTGATTTTGCCTCTGATGCGCGAGAAGAAGATCGATTATGTGCCGGATCGGTTTCGGGAATATTCGATTGAATGGCTGGAGAATATCCGCGACTGGTGTATTTCGAGGCAACTGTGGTGGGGACACCGCATTCCGGTGTGGACGTGTGAAAATTGCAGTGAGGTGATTGTGAATGCAGAGCCACCCGAGGTGTGTACAACGTGTGGCAGTCAGCAATTGACGCAAGACCCCGATGTGCTCGATACGTGGTTTTCCTCGGCACTGTGGCCTTTTGCAACGCTGGGTTGGCCCGAAGATACAGAGGATTTGAAGCTGTTTCACCCGACGGATTTGATGATTACGGGACGGGATATTTTGTATTTGTGGGTGATTCGGATGATTATGACGGCTGTCGAATTTGTGGATGAGATTCCGTTTCGGACGGTACTGGTTCATCCCACGGTGCAAACGCGCGATGGCAAGCGCATGAGCAAGTCGCTGGGTACGGGAATCGATCCGCGCGAATTGATCGAACGCTATGGCGCCGATGCCACGCGCCTGTCGCTTTTGTATCAATGCGGCAGTTCACAGGATATTCGGTTCGATGCCGATGTGAAGGACAATAAGTTGCAAGATTCGCCCATTGCGGAGATGTGTCGTAATTTTTGCAACAAAATTTGGAATGCCGCGCGGTTTGTACAAATGAATCTGGATGATCGCGACATTCGCGATGTGGCGTTGCAGACGGTCCCCGAGCCGGTTACAGACCTTTCCGATCGGTGGATTTTGAGTTTGTACAATCGCACGGTGTTGCAGGTTACAGAGGCTTTGGAGGCGTATCGCTTTGACGAAGCAGCGCGCGCGTTGTACGATTTTGTGTGGAGCGCGTATTGCGATTGGTATGTGGAGATGGCGAAAGTGCGCCTGTATGGCGATGATCGAGACGCCCGTCAAACCGCGCAGTCGATTTTGTGTGTCGTGTTTGAGGGCACGTTGCGCATGCTGCATCCTATCGCGCCTTTTATTTCTGAGGCGTTGTGGCAGACCTTCCCACGCGAAGGCGAAGCACTTATTGTCGCGTCCTGGCCCAAATGCGACAAAACGCAATTTGATAAAGCAGCCGAGCGAGAAATGGCTTTGATGCGGGATGTGGTCGGTGCTGTACGCCATATTCGAGGTACAATGCGTATTCCACCGGGCAAGCGCGTGGATGTGGTGTGTAAGACGAGTTCTGAGGAGGCGCGTGCGATTTTGACGTCTGTTCAGGGTTATATGAAGGCGTTGGGTCGCATTGAAAATTTGACTCTGGGTGAGGCTGTGGAACGTCCGGCTGCGTCCGCGAGTGCTGTGGTTGGCGATGTGGAAATTTTTGTGCCTCTATCTGGCGTGATTGATCTCGCTGTGGAACGCCAGAGATTGGAGAAGGAGATTGGGGGATTGGAAAAGGCACTGGGCGGATTGGAAAAGAAGTTGAGCAATGAGGGTTTTTTGAACAATGCCCCCGCAGA
>JAJEAX010000245.1 GCA_022822565.1 Candidatus Latescibacterota bacterium | reverse complement strand
GGACTGCGCTTGCCCGCCCATTCCTGATAGAGGTCGTCTTCATCGTAAAAAAGCGTTGGTTCGCTGTTTAACACAGGGCGTTCTCCCGTGCCGTAATGAATGACGACATAGCCAATATTGATCAAAAAACAATTGGCGACTTCGTGCCGATCGGGAAATATCTGAGACCCATCGGCGGCAATAACGGTGAGTTCTTTTGGGCGATCGGGTTTTGGGCACGCCTCGGTAATCGGCCCGCCGAGTTGGGCAACCAGCCATGAGGTGCGGCTACGCGCAATTTTAATACCCAGGGTTTCCCAGGCATCTTCCCAGCGGTCCATTTCGGAACACGCCAGATCAATGCGGGCAAAAAAGTCGTCTTGCAGAGTACTGGCATCAACCGCCATCTGGTCAATCTGGCGTTTGAGCAAACCGTAATCGAGCATAAAAAGCTCCAGTGAGGTGGCTCTTAACTATACAATTGACTCATAAAAGAATTGCCGACCACCGCCGGGGACACTGCCATCGCGCACGCGGCACACGAGACCCATTTTTTGAAGGGCATTGAGCCGATTGCATGCGATATTAATATTTTTGTGTAGCGCGTGGGCAAACTCGGAAGACGTGCCTTTTTTTCGAATCAGTACAATGTCAAGGGCTTCTCGAATCGGCGTTTTGAGCACACCGAGCACGTGAATATCGCCTTCGTCATCTTTGAAAAGCGCGGCCAGATCCCGCAATTTGAGCACGGCCTCGAAGGTCTCGCGCACGGAATCATTGGCATTTTGGATAAAGGTAAAGCGATTGCCGAGCTCCCCGCTGCCAATACGCATGAGCAGTTTGCAGAGCAACTCGTCGGCACAGGAGATATCGATAAACGAGACATTGGCAAAATCGAGAGGTGTAACCGCATCGTCATCGGCTGTTTGCATAAATGCCATAAGCTGATTGAGCAGGACTTCACCTCGATCTCGCCCACTCAGAATACCCGTAGGCGTCTCAAAAACGAAAGGGAGGGTTTGTTCAGGCATCTCATCGTCCCTTAAAATTCGGTTAAAATTCTATTTGTGGGGATTGGGGGAACGATGGGGAAGATATTACTTAATTGAATTCAGTTAAGTTATCGGAACTTAGGTGTTCTGAAATGATATGTCAAGTATTTTTTTGGGATTTAGTGTCGTGCTTGCAAATACAGCGCAGGTGAGATATATTTCTCTAAGTTATAGACAACTGCTAAAGAGCACAACTTCATAAAGGCTTGAATGTGAACCCTCTGGCATTCAAAGATCAAATGCCCGTTTGGCGCGACGATGGCGCGATATTGCAAGTCAATGAAATTTTCTATTCCATAGAAGGCGAGGGCCTGCGCGTGGGACAACCCACAACATTTGTCAGGCTTGCGCGTTGTAATTTGCGCTGCTTCTTTTGCGATACGGAATTTGATACTTTTGAGGAAATGACCATTGCTCAAATTGTCGATGAGATCAGGCATCATCCTGCAAAGTGGGTGTGTTTGACCGGAGGAGAGCCGCTGGGGCAAAATATCACGCCACTGTGTCGGGAACTCGTCAGCGCGGGTTTTCGGTTGCATATCGAGACAAATGGAACGATTGATCCAGATCCAATTTTATGCGACCTGATTGAACACTGGACCGTATCGCCCAAACGGCAAAAAATTGCCGATGGCCTCACGCATATCACCGAACTCAAATACGTGGTGGGCAAAGCATTTTGCGAAACTATAGTCGATGAAAACCGAGCAAAATATATTTATTTACAACCCGAATCGAGCAAACCCCAATACATTCATAAGGCATTGGAAATTTTGTCGCGACATCCCAACTGGCGGTTGTCGTGTCGCATTCACAAAATGTTGCAATTGCCTTAGGGAGGCAGGTACATGATCAAACTGGGTATGATCGGATGCGGCGGCATGGGGGGTGCCCACATGCGGCGGTTTCACACACTGAGCGATCGGGTCACATTGACCGCTGCTGTCGATGTTGTGCCAGAACGCGCAGAAGCAGTCGCGCAGCAATTTCCAGGAGCCTGTGTGGCAACAGATTATCGCGAAATTTTAGACTCGGTAGATGCCGTATTGCTCGCCCTCCCCCACCATTTGCACTTCTCTGTAGGACAGGCGTGTCTCAATGCTGGCGTTCATGTCTTGCTCGAAAAACCCATGGCAAATTACGAAGTCGCCTGCAAAGAACTGATTGAGGCATCTGAAACCTCGGGCAAAGTACTGATGATTGCGTATTGCATGCGCTTTCATCCAATTGTACAGCATTTAAAAGCATTGCTGGATGAAGGCGCTTACGGCGATGTATTCCAAGTGTCGATCTGGACCGAGCAACTCACCCGGTATCCCCCCGATCACTGGGCATCGAGCAAAGAGCGGTTGGGCGGAGGGCAGTTGTTTAGTCACGGCTGTCATTATATCGATTTGTTGCTCTGGTTTTTGGGGCGCCCCGTGCAGGGCATGCACATGGGCACAAATTTTGGTACGCCGTGGATGGAGCGGGAAGGCACGAGCAATGTGACGATGGAATTTGAAAATGGCCGTCTGGGATATCACTTTGGCACCTGGGGCGCACGGGGCACCCGGTTGCGGTACTCGATCCACGCGCATTGTACAGAAGGTTTGCTCGATGCCGATCTCTCAGGTGGCAAACTCGTGCATATCCTGCGCGGTCAAGAGAGCGTTTTGTTCGAAACAGAGCCGGGCAAACACACGGAAAATGAGATGGCCCATTTTCTCGATTGCATTGAAACCGGACAAACACCACTGACAGACGGCAGAAGCAGCTTGCAGGGATTGCGCGTGATCTGGCGGCTATATGAAGCCGAACAAGCAGGGCATATTGCAGATTTGACGGGTTTGGGTTTAGATGAAGTTTAATAAGTTTCGAAAATTCAATAAATTGAGGGAGTGACTCTATCTCCACAATTGGGTAATTTCCGCTTGACACTCCGATACTCTTATTATAGATTTATTAGACTTTGGCAGGTTTCTATCTTTTAATCTCATTGCTGAGGGATATCTGCGGGCGAAACTGCTCACCGAACGGTATCACGATTTCACATTTCGCGCGCCGGCAATTCCCGAGCGCGATTTTTTTTATGTCCGAAAACCATTTCATAACCATTGCGCTTCCCGACGGTTCAACCAAAGAAATTGAGCGCGGCACAACTGTGCTACAAGTGGCCGAATCCATCGGTGCAGGCCTTGCCCGCGCAGCATTAGCCGGGCGAGTTGATGGTCGTGCTGTGGATTTGAGTTACCCGGTTGCTTCAGATGCTGCGGTTGAGATTTTGACCTTTTCCAACGATGGAGGCAAAGAGGTTTACTGGCATAGCACCGCACACGTGATGGCACAGGCCGTGCAGGATTTGTTTCCCGATGCCAAAGTAACCATTGGCCCGCCCATTGAGAATGGATTCTACTACGATTTTGATGTCGATCGGCCGTTTACACCCGATGAGCTAAAAAAAATTGAAGCGCGAATGTTGGAAATTGTCAAAGAAGACCAGCCCTTTTCTCGCGAGGAAGTCTCGCGCGATGAGGCTTCCTCGCGTTTTCAAAATTTGGGTGAATCCTACAAAATCGAGCTTTTAGATGCCATTGCACCCGATGAGACCGTGAGTATCTACAAAAATGCCGAATGGTTTGATCTGTGCCGGGGGCCACACCTGCCGTCAACAGGACGCATTAAGGCAATCAAGTTGTTAAACGCATCCGGGGCTTATTGGCGGGGCGATGAAAACAACAAAATGCTGCAACGCATCTACGGCATCTCGTTTCCCAGCAAAAAAGAATTGCAGGCATATCTCGATAAACTCGAAGAGGCCAAACGTCGAGATCATCGCACTTTGGGCGTTCAGTTGGACCTGTATTCGATAAATGACAATGTAGGTCCAGGCCTGGTGCTCTGGCACCCTAAGGGAATGCGAATTCTACACGAGATTGAATCATTCTGGTACAGCGCCCATTTCGATGGCGGATATGAACTCGTCGGCTCCCCTCATATTGGACGATCTACCCTGTGGGACACAAGCGGACATCTGGATTTTTTCCGCGAAAATATGTACTCACCGATGGATGTCGATGGACAGGAATATTTTGCCAAACCCATGAACTGTCCATTTCACAGCATGATTTACAAAAGCCGTCGTCGAAGTTATCGCGAGTTGCCATTGCGCTGGGCAGAAATGGGAACAGTTTACCGGTATGAACCGGCGGGAGTACTGCACGGGCTTTTGCGAGCGCGTGGATTTACACAGGACGACGCGCACATCTTTTGCCGCCCAGATCAGGTCGAAAGTGAAATTAAACAGACCATAGATTTTACGCTGTTTATTCTGCGGTCATTTGGTCTTGAAGATTTTAAGATCGATATTTCCACACGCCCCGAAAAAGCCGTAGGTGATCCTCGCGATTGGGATATGGCGACAAATGCCCTAAAGGCTGCGATAGACGCACAGGGCTTAAAATATGGCATTGACGAAGGCGGCGGCGCATTTTACGGACCCAAAATTGACGTGCAAATTAGAGATGCTCTGGGGCGTGAATGGCAGTGTTCGACAATTCAGTTTGACTTCAACCTGCCCGAGCGATTCGACCTGACTTTTACCGGGCAAGACGGCAAGATGCACCGTCCCTATATGGTACATCGCGCGCTTTTGGGGTCAATGGAACGATTCTTTGGCACACTCATCGAGCACTATGCCGGCAATTTCCCCGTATGGTTGGCGCCTGTACAGGCCGTTATTCTACCTGTATCGGATCGTTTCATCGACTATGCACAGCAAGTTGCCAAACTGCTTCGAGATGGCCAGGTGCGCGTTGAAGTGGATGATCAGGATGCCAAACTGGGCTATAAAATTCGAGAGGCAGAAGTTCAAAAAGTACCCTATATGCTCATTGTTGGCGCGCGAGAAGTTGAGAATGGCACAGTGTCGGTTCGCCGTCATGGACAGGGGGATTTGGGCGCGCTGAGCCTGGAAAATTTAATCGCGCGTATTCAGCAAGAGGTCGAATCCAAACAGTTTTCGTAACGCACCATGCGTTTGTGAAAATCCTATATCTAACCTGGAGGTGATCGCAATCAATAGAGGCTCAAGAAGTCGAGATACCAGACGAGAAATCGGACCACGCGTGAATCGGCAGATTCGCATTCCACAAGTCCGCTTGATCGGTGAATCGGGTGCTCAAGTGGGTATTGTAGAAACGAGCAAAGCCCTGACAATGGCTCAGGGAGCCGGACTTGATCTGGTCGAAGTTGCGCCAAATGCACGCCCACCTGTTTGCCGGATTATGGACTACGGTAAATACCGGTATGAGCGAGGGAAAAAAGCCAGGAAAAACCGTCAGAGTACCTCGCAATTAAAAGAAATTCGGATGCGTGTTCGTATCAGCGATCACGATTATCAATTTAAGCTCAGGCATGCTGAGAGATTTTTGACCCAGCGCCATAAAGTGCGGATTGTTATTGAGTTTTATGGACGAGAAAATGCACACCGCGATATGGGCCGCGACTTATTGCAGCGCATTGAAGACGATTTACAGCATATTGGACAGATCGAAACGCATCCCCGCGACGAAGGGCGAAAGCTCGTGATGATTGTCGCTCCCAAATCTCAGTCGTAGTCCACTTTAACTGATCTGTGAGGCTGTTCTCATAAGGAGTTTATCGTGCCTAAAATGAAAACTCATAGTGGTGCCAAAAAGCGTTTCAAAAAGCGCAGTTCTGGCAAAATCAGCCGTCGCCAGGCCACCGCAGCGCACAATTTGACGAAAAAAACGAGCAAGCGCAAAAGAGGCCTGCGTCAAACTGTGCATGTTCACGGCACTGACCAGAGCCGCGTCAATCGCCTGCTGGCGTCTTGACAGGGGTTGGTGTCACTGTTCACTGGAGATTAAAATGCCAAGAGTAACCAACAGTCCTGCATCGAGACGCAGGCGAAAAAAGATTTTAAAACAAGCCAAGGGCTATCGGGGGGGGCGCAGCAAACTGCTTCGCACAGCCAGCAATGCCGTGGATCGCGCATTGCAATACGCCTATCGCGACCGCAGACAAAAGAAGAGAAATTTTAGAGCATTATGGATTGCGCGAATCAATGCTGCGGCCAGACAAAACGGTTTGACTTACAGCCGATTTATGGCGGGCTTAAAGCGCGATGGTATCGATATCAACCGCAAAGTATTGGCTAATCTGGCCGTAACCGACGCCAATGCATTTGCCGAATTGGCCGAAAGGGTTAAGCAACACGCCTGAGTATCTCATTGATTCCAAAAAGCGAAATCCACACTGTGCCGGATTTCGCTTTTTGCATGAGGGTGAAATCCTCCTGGGGCGAGCTTGACTTTCGGATAAGATGATGTTAAATTGCCCCTATATTTAATAGCTTTCGATTTTTTTTTAAGGAGCGGACATGGATATTAATCCCTGGACAGTGAGAAATGCGAAAGAAGAGGAAGTAGAAGAAGTGGATGCCAACGCCGAGGCATCCGAAGACGCCGAAGAAGCAGAGGAAATAGAGGAAGTGGATAGCAATGCTGAGACTGTGGAAGACGCCGAAGAAGCAGAGGAAGTGGATGAGGAATCAGCTCTGATGGATACTAACGCTGGGGCAGTGGCGGAGGGAGTAGATCGGCTCGTTGAAGCAATCAATAGCGCCATTGCAACCATTGAAGATTTGCGTCGTGAAAATGTCGAATTGAAGCAACAGAGTCAGGCATTGCAGTCAGATGTATCGCGCCTTGAAGAAGAGCGAGTGGCTCTACGTAGCGAGCGGGACCGACTGCAAGACATTTACGACGACAATGTGCTTCTGATAGACAATAAGGCGGAAATCCTGGATAAGGTCGAGGCGATGTTGCAGCGCCTCAATTCCTTAAACCCCGAAAAAAATGAGTGATGTCTGTTTTGTCCGACGTGCGCGTTCAGATATTTGGCTCAGAATATCGCATTGACAGTGAAACTGATCCCGAACACATTCGCAAGGTGGCGAGTTACATCGATCAGAAAATGCGAGAAATAGCCAGTGCCCTTGCACTCCGCACCAGATCAACAGTAGCTGTATTGACGGCTGTGAATTTGGCTGATGAGCTTTTTAAGATTGAGGAAGAAAGTCGCCGAATAGATCGGCTTTCTCGCGTGAAAGCCGATCAACTCGCAGACTCGGTCAACCTTTAACTCACGAGCGGAAGTGAGTAAATCGCACAATGCGAGTGTGAGACAAGCTATCTCACGGGATTGTGAACCCCGCCGCGTTTGTCCTTAATAGTGAGCACAAGCGCAGTGGGGATTTCTTTTACAATGGAGAAAGCCATGGAAATCGTATCTGTGATTGCCCTATCTACCGGGCTGTTGGTGCTGGGATTTATTGTGGGATGGCTGATGAGCAGTAAAATTGCTCACAAGAAATTTTATCGCACCGACGCCACAATCGAACAAATTTTGGAAGATGCTCGAAGAGAGGCAGAAACTGAAAAACGCACCGCGCTTTTAGAAGCTAAAGATCAGATTTATCACGAGCGCGTACAAGCCGAAAAAACACTGGAAAACCGCAACAGTGAAGTAGAACGCAAAGAAGAAGAGTTAGACCGCATGTCAAACGAGCTGAATCGGCGTGCAGATCTGCTCAACCACAAAGCTGGACAAATGGAAGAATTGGAACAAAAATTGGTGCAACAGCAAGACGAACTATCCGTAAAAGAACTGGAATTGGAAGCGATTTTAGAAGCTCAAAATACGCGATTAGAACGCATTGCGGCCCTGACGCGCCATCAGGCCAAACGCGAATTGATGGAAAATTTGGAGGCAGAAGCCCAGCGCGAAGTCGCCTGGCGCTTAAAAGAAATTCGGGAAGACGCACAAGCGCGGGCCAGTGATGAAGCGAGAGAGATTATCGCAAGCGCGATTCAGAGATTGGCAGTAGATTACACGGTAGAATCAACGGTAACAGTTGTCGAGTTGCCAGCCGATGAAATGAAAGGTCGAATAATCGGACGCGAAGGGCGCAATATTCGATCTTTTGAGATGTGTACTGGCGTAGATGTGATTGTTGACGATACCCCCAAAGCCGTGGTGCTGTCCGGGTTTGATCCCATTCGCCGCGCAATTGCCAAGACAGCTTTGGAGGACCTCGTAATGGATGGACGCATTCATCCGGGCCGAATCGAAGAAGTGGTTAAAAAATCGCGGGAAAATATGCACGAATTGATTCGACAAGCGGGTGAAGAGGCCATCTTTGACATGGGAGTGCCCGGCCTGCACGACCGTCTGATCGAATGTCTTGGGCGATTAAAATTCCGGACGAGCTATGGACAAAATATGTTAAACCACAGCAAAGAGGTCGCTTTTCTATCGGGGATGATGGCCACTCTTCTGGGGCTGGATGCACAACTTGCCAAACGCGCCGGTTTGCTGCATGATATCGGCCAGGGAATCAGCCATGAATTTGAAGGTACGCCTGGACAAAATGGTGCTGATATGGCAAAGAAATACAACGAGGATGATGAAGTGATCAACGCAATTGAAGCCCATCACGGCGAGGCTGACCCAATCTCGCCAATTGCAGTGCTGGTCGATGCAGCAGACGCCATTTCGAGGGTTCGTCCAGGCGCGAGGCGCGAGGTACTGGAAAACTATGTGCGCCGATTGGAGCATCTGGAGCAAACCGCTCGAGAAATAGAGGGAGTAGATGCGGTTTACGCTATTCAAGCAGGCCAGGAGATTCGGGTAGTCGCCAACTATGGATTAATCAGCGATGAAGACACCGAGCGACTATCTGCACAAATTGCCGAACGGCTGGAAAAAACAATGACGTATCCCGGGCATATAAAAGTGACCGTGATTCGCGAGGTGCGCGCCGTTAATTTTGCGCGATAAAAATAGCGAATGAAAATTTTATTTGTAGGCGATGTTTATGGCAAGCCCGGGCGACGGGCCGCCGCACATTTGATTCCTCAACTGATCGCACGGCACGCCATTGATTTCTGCGTTGTCAATGGCGAAAATTCCGCTGGCGGTTTTGGTATTACCGCAAAAATCGGACAAAAATTTCACACTTACGGTGCCGATGTAATTACCATGGGCGATCACGTCTGGGATCAGAAAGATTCGGTTGATTATATCCAAAAGGGCGACCGGATTTTGCGTGCAGCCAACTTCCCCAAAGAGGTTGGAGGTGTTGGTGCAGCGGTTTTTTCAGCGCGCAATGGAACATCGGTCGCAGTGCTCAGTCTGCTCGGGCGAACATATATGAAAATGGCGCTGGACTGTCCCTTTAGAACGGGGCAATGCGCCGTGGAGAAATTACAGGAGAAAACGCCTGTTATTCTCGTCGATTTTCACGCTGAAGCGACCTCGGAAAAAATCGCTTTTGGGCACTATATGGACGGCAAAGTCAGCGCAGTTTTGGGTACGCATACCCATGTCCAAACAGCCGATAATAAGATTTTGCCCGGCGGAACCGCGTATATGACAGATGTCGGCATGACAGGGCCTCACGATTCGGTTATTGGCGCTAAAAAAGACCCTGCAATTTCCCGATTTATAAACCAGATGCCCGTGCGTTTTGAGCCAGCTACAGGCGATATAAAACTCTGCGGGGCACTCATCGATGTGGATGAACGCTCTGGGCGTGCACAACGCATCGAGCGACTACGCCTCGATTTAGAGGAGGGATAAGGTGGAACACCCGCTTTCCGTATCGGACGTCACGCAGGCGGTCAAGCAAACCCTTGAAATGCAATTTCCGCCCATGTGGATCGTCGGTGAGTTGACCTCCTTTTCTCAGCCTTCATCCGGACACCGGTATTTCACGCTCTCAGACCCGCAAAGCCAATTGCGCTGTGTGATGTGGCGCTCGCGTCCCATAACCGGATTTCGTCCCACAGCGGGAATGGCCGTGTTGGCACAGGGGCAGTTGACGGTATATGAACGGCGGGGCGAATATCAGTTCAATGTATCACAGCTATTTCCCGCAGGGGTGGGACAACAGCTAATCGCCTATGAAAAACTGAAAAAAAAATTATCAGAAGAGGGCTTATTTGACGAAGATCGAAAACGACCTCTGCCCAAATATCCGAGAGCCATTGGGGTTGTGACTTCGCAGACAGGTGCTGCTTTTCGAGATATTTTGGATGTATTAAAACGGCGTTTTCCCTCTGTTCGCATTGTTTTGCGTCCCGCGCAGGTACAGGGATTAGACGCGCCAGAGGATATTGCACAAGGCATTGCCGATTTCAATGACTTTGGCAAAGTAGATGTATTGATTGTCGGACGAGGCGGCGGCTCGGCTGAGGATTTGGCAGCATTTAACGACGAGGAGGTCGTGCGGGCAATTGCGGATTCTGAGATTCCAGTTATCTCAGCCGTAGGACACGAGATCGACATGTCCTTATCGGATATAGCGGCTGACGTGCGCGCCCCAACTCCTTCTGCTGCTGCAGAAATTGCCGTACGCGATGTTTTAGAAGTGCGCGAACAAGTCGGGCGGCTCACACTTCGCACGCGGGAGTTCATGCAGCAGTTGTTAGACGAGAACGAAGACCAGCTAAAAGCGTACGAAAGCAGTTATGGCATGCGGCGGTTGTCCGATTTGATCTTTCAAAACGCGCAACACGTCGATGAATTAAACCGCGATTTATACGCGCTCCTGCGGCGGCTATTTGAAAGCCGATTGGCCGACTATCACCGTATGACAGGCAAATTGGGATCGCTCAGTCCGTTATCAGTGCTCGATCGGGGATTTGGCCTCGTACAACGCGAAGACGGTTCGGTCGTATCTGATGCAGGAATTTTGACACCCCGTGAACATCTGCACATTCGGTTTGCAAAAGGCGAGGCAACCTGCCGGGTAGAAAAAATAAAAAGGTAACGTCAATGCCAAAAAATAAAACAGAAGAGCCCACATTTGAAACAGCTTTGAAGCAATTAGAGACGGCTGTGGACCGTTTAGAAGAAGGTGCACTGCCTTTGTCAGAGGCACTAAAAGTGTTTGAAGAAGGTCTAAAAGCATCCAATCAATGCCGCAGTTTATTAGAAGATGCGCGGCAACGGGTTGACGTGTTGATACGCAATAGCGATGGGGAATTTGAATTGGTATCCATAGATTCCAATGGCGAAGGGTTTGCAGACAAATGAAGTCCATCGGTTTGTTTTCGAACCCGACCCAACCGGGCATGGGCGTTGCGGTCGATCAATTGGCCCAACGCATCCATCAAAGAGACATTGGGGTGCTGATCGCCGATAACTTGCGGCAAATTTGCACATCTAATTCCAAATGGTTTTGTCCGGTTGATCAGTTGTCCACACGCGCTGACATCATTGTGGCAATGGGTGGCGATGGCACCTTGTTGCGCGCAGCCGATATGGTTTATCCGCACAGCACGCCGATTTTGGGCGTGAACCTGGGGCGGTTGGGGTTTTTGTCAGGCGCAGAACCCCGCGAACTGGACAATAGTCTGGATCGGTTGTTATGTGGCGATTATACCGTTGAAAAACGGATAGCACTGCACGCACAAACCCACACGCAAAAAGCATTTGCGCTCAATGAAGTTGTAATTGAACGCAGTGTCAAAGCGCGTCTGGTGCAGGTCGTAATGCTGGTTGAAGGTCGGCCCGTAAGCTCCTTTTACGGCAATGGATTAATTCTGGCAACGCCGACGGGATCCACGGGTTACAGCCTGTCTTCTGGCGGCCCAATAGTACATCCAAATTTATCCGTGCTCATCGCCACGCCTATATGTCCGCATTCGCTATCTCAGCGTCCAATGGTAATGCCGGGCGATCAGTCGGTAACGGTTAAGGTAATCGCTGATCAGTCCGATGAAATTATGTTATCCACAGATGGACGCACTGTGTGTTCGCTTTCACCTGAAGAACCCGTTACAGTACAACGAGCCTCCGAACCCGTGCGCTTTATCAATATGCAAGGGTTGACCTTTTACGATTTGTTGCAGCGCAAATTAGACTGGAGTCTGGATCGGCGAGACGAGTAAAGGAGTTGCGCCTTGTTGTCTCAATTACATGTGATAAATTACGCCCTGATCGACGACATGGAAGTCGAGTTTGGTAAAGGGTTAAATATCATTACAGGCGAAACCGGCGCTGGTAAGTCCATTCTGGTCGGGGCATTGGGCCTGATACTGGGTATGCGGGCGAGCCCCGATGTGATCCGCACAGGCGCAAAAAAATGCACAGTAGAAACCATTTTTGAACTCTATCTTCAACACCCGGCGCTCAAACTCCTGAATGACATGGGTATTGAGACAGAAGATGGTGAGCTGATTTTGCGGCGGGATGTACTATTAGAAGGGCGCAGTCGGTGCTACGCCAATGGCCTGTCCATTCCCGTGCGTACACTTCGAGAATTGGGCCGTGCGCTGGTCGATTTGCACGGTCAACACGACCATCAATCGCTTCTAAATATCGATCAGCATCTGGACTTTTTAGACGGCTTTGGCGGCTTGCAAACAGCACGCACACAGGTCGAAAAATCATATCATCAGGTGGTGCAATTACAAAATCGGCTGATCGAAAAAACTGCCGTTGCCCAGCGCCAGCGAGAAAGGCGCGAACTGTTGGATTTTCAGATCAAAGAAATCCAGGCGGCAAAACCCGATCCCGGCGAAGACGAACGCCTGCAACGCGAACAGTCCGTGCTTTTACATGCGGAACGACTACTCGAGATCGCCTATCAGATCGAACAGGTGCTTTATGAAGGTGAACAATCCGTGGCCGACCAACTCGGCGAAGGCGCGCACCTCCTGAAAGAAGCCGCACAAATGGACAGCAGTTTGGAGCCGATAGCCGAAGAACTCAATGGTCTGAGGTACGGTGCAGAGGAACTGGCCCGCGCCTTTGGCGATTATGCCAATCGCGTAGAACACAATCCCCAACGTCTATCGGAAGTAACAGAGCGATTAGAAACGCTGAACGCGCTGAAAAAAAAATACGGCGGCGATCTGGCAAGTGTGCTTTCCTATGAAAAAAAAGCCCAACAAGAATTGGAATTGACCGACGAACTCGAAGCATCTATAAAAAAAATTAAAATTAAAATTGACGATGCGATACAGAAGTTCGCACATTGTTGTGAGAAATTGTCAAAAGGAAGACACAAAGCCGCTGGCAAATTGTCAAAAGCGATATGCCGCGCATTGCGAGAACTCGGCATGCCCGATGTGCAATTTGAAGTCCAATTGGATCGGCGGCCAGATCCCGAAGGCCTGATTGAATGCGATGGTCAGCGTTTTGAAGCGGGACCACAAGGCATAGAGCGCGGCGAATTTTTTATTTCGACCAACCCGGGCGAAGCCATCCGCCCGCTGGTAAAAGTAGCGTCGGGCGGTGAAATTTCGCGTATTATGCTGGCGATGAAAACCGTGCTGGCGCATACCGATTCGGTACAGGTGTTAATTTTTGACGAAATCGACATCGGAATTTCTGGACGCATTGCAGAGGTTGTAGGCAAGAAATTGCGCGACCTATCAGAAACGTATCAAACCATTTCAATTACGCATTTGCCACAAATTGCAAAAATGGCTGATCGGCATTTTTCAGTCAGAAAAGAAGTGGTTGATCAGCGTGCAGTAACCCGCGTAATTCCGCTAAACGAAGAGACACGTGCCGACGAACTCGCTTTGATGATGGGTGGCGAAGAGATTTCAGAATTGACCATGCAACACGCCCGCGAGATGCTGGCTGAAAAGCCATAGAAAGGTATAAGGAGCATAGTGTGAGACCGATAATTCCCGACGATCTTCGAGACATCGAAGAAAAAGTAAACCTGGGGCAACGGCTTTCTGCCGAAGATGGCATGCGTCTTTACGAGACGCCCGACCTCAATGCCGTAGGATATTTGGCCAATATCTCGCGCGAACGCCTGTGTGGCAATGTGGCGTGGTACGTGCGGAACCAGCACATCAACTATACCAACGTCTGTAACAAGTTGTGCCGATTTTGCTCCTTCTATGTAAAACCAAAAGACGAGCGGGGCTATGTATTATCGCCCGAAGATATTCAAAAGCGCGTATTGGAATACATCGACCTGCCCATTTCTGAAATCCACATGGTCGCGGGCATCAATCCCAAACTTCCCTATTCGTATTATCTCGATATCGTGCGCGCGGTAAAAGACGTGCGCCCCGATGTCGCGGTAAAAGCATTTACCGCAATCGAATGGGTGCAAATTGCGCGTATTGCAAAAAAGCCGCTAAAGGATGTCATGACCGAATTAAAAGCGGCTGGCGTATCGTCCATTCCCGGCGGGGGCGCAGAAGTATTTAGCGATCGCGTACAGGAAGATTTATTCTGGACCAAAGCGGATTCCGAAGAATGGCTCGAAGTGGCGCGCACGGCGCATGAAGTCGGCCTGCCTACCAACGCGACAATGCTATATGGTCATATCGAAAACCCAAAAGAACGCATCGATCATCTCGTGCGATTGCGCGAATTACAGGACGAGACCGGCGGTTTTTTGACGTATATTCCCCTGTCATTTCATCCCGAACGCACAGAATTAGAGCATTTGCCCGGCCCGACAGGCATCGCGGATTTAAGAGAAATTGCCGTGGGACGATTGATGCTGGACAATTTCTTCCACATCAAAACATTCTGGATTATGAACACCATTGAAATTTCACAGGTGGCTTTGTGGTACGGCGCAGACGATATCGACGGCACAATACAGGAATACGAAATCACGCGCCGTTCTTATGCAGAGACGCGACAGGTGCTCACCCGCAAACAACTGGTCGAACGCGTTATAGAAGCCGGTCGCGATCCCGTCGAGCGGGATAATCTATACAATATTTTATCGAGCGAGCGAGAAATTTTAGAAGAAACACCCATCGGAATCCCAGGTGAAATACCAGTGATTTCGTGATCTCTCAGGAATCGAATGGAAAACAACATGATCGACGACATTGTTGAAAAAATATATAACGAAGAGCGCATTTCCACAGATGACGCCATGCGCTTGTTTGCACACCCCAATATAACCGAATTGGGCTTATTAGCCGATGTGGTGAGACGACGCAAATGGCCCAAAGACCAGGTGACATATAATATCGGGCGAAATATCAATTACACCAATGTATGCTGGGTAAGATGCGATTTCTGTGCATTTTATCGCCCGCCGGGATCCGACGAAGGCTATACATTGCCCAGAGAACAGATCTATGAAAAAATTGACGAACTCATTGCCGTGGGCGGTGACGTGCCAAAAGGCAGCGAAATTTTGATGCAAGGGGGCCTGAACCCAAAACTGCGCGTAGATTACTACGAAGACCTCTTTTCCTCAATACGCAATCGCTACCCACAAATCCATCAGCATTGTTTGTCCGCCACAGAAATTATTTATATCGCACATATCTCGCGTATGTCACTCGAAAAATGCATTCGCCGCTTGCGCGATGCCGGTCTGGACTCTATCCCGGGCGCTGGCGCGGAAATTTTGTCTGACGAAGTACGAGACATCATCGGTTTTCGCAAAGACCGCGTCCACGAATGGCTTGCGGTGCATCGCATTGCACACGAATTGGACCTGCACACATCGGCGACCATGATGTATGGACATGTCGAAACCATTGAACAGCGAATAGAACATCTGGAACACATTCGCAATTTGCAGGATGAGACGGGCGGATTCACCGCATTTATCGCGTGGAATTTTCAGCCGGATTACACGGCCCTTGCCGATGACCAGGGGCGATGGAATGGCGTCAAAGCGACCGGATTTGACTATTTGCGAACCATTGCCATCGCGCGCCTGTTTTTGGACAATATCAAAAGCTTTCAAGCATCGTGGGTAACGCAGGGAGCCAAGGTCGCACAGGTCAGCTTAAAATACGGCGTGAATGATTTTGGCAGCACAATGATGGAAGAAAACGTAGTCAGCGCAGCGGGCACGAGCCATACGGATACCATGACACTTCAGGAGATGCAACGGCTCATCCGGGATGCGGGATACGAGCCTGTAAGGCGAAATACGCGGTATGAGATTTTGAATTAGAGGTAAGTAACGATGCGTGTGCGTTTGGGCGTAGTGTCATACTTAAACACGCGGCCACTGGTTGAAGTGCTGCGCACGGACGCAGTTAATCGCGATTTTGAACTGATCTACGACGTGCCCTCGCGATGCGCCGAGCGATTGCACATGGGTGAAACCGACGTGGCATTGATCCCCGCTGTAGAAATTGGACGCGGACGAGACCCCTATCGGATTGTACCCAATGTCGGCATTATTTCAAACGGGCCGGTTGGCAGTGTATTTATCGCCCTGAACAAAGAACCCGAAGAAATTCAAACACTTGCCCTGGATCGCGGATCGCGCACATCAGCCGTGCTGGCGCAGATTGTGCTGGCGCGACAATTTGGCTGCCGACCACAGGTATTTTTTCATCCCCCAGATATAGACGCAATGCTCAAACGAGCCGATGCCGCCCTGTTGATTGGCGACCCCGCCTTGACATTGTCCCGCAAACGCTATCGGATCCTGGACCTGGGCGAAATTTGGACGCAGATGACAGGGTTGCCTTTTGTCTATGCCTGTTGGACCGGACGCCCCGATGCATTGACGCCATATCACATTGCCAAACTGGTCGAAGCCAAAAAAAAAGGCAAGCAGCATATCCCAAACATCGCAAAGGACTACGCCGCTGAAACCCGCACCTTATCGCCCGCGTTTTACGCTGAATATCTAACCAGAAATATTCTCTACGATTTGGGCGATGCAGAACTGGAAGGCTTGAGGCGATTCTATGCTTATGGTGTAGAACTGGGATTGATGGACGCAGTGCCAGATATCCGCTTTTATATTTAAATTTGAAAAAAAACTCGGAGATAAGCCGAGTTTTTATTTTATTCAAAACTGGAGAACTTGTGATGCCCGAAAAAAACAAATCGATTCGCGTGGGCGTCGTCGGCGTGGGACGCGGGCGATCATTTATGCGAGCAGCAGCAGAAACGGGAATGGAACTCGTTGCAATTTGCGATACCTGGGAAGAGCGATTAGAGCCCGAAGGCAAAGCACTCGGTGTATCGACCTATGTAGATTACCAGGCATTTTTGGAACACGATATGGATGCCGTGGTACTCGCCAATTATTTTCACGAACACGCGCCCTTTGCCGTTGAAGCACTGAACGCCGGAAAACACGTCATGAGCGAAACCGCTGCCTGCCATACATTGGGCGAAGGCGTCGCACTTGCGCGCGCGGTAGAGCGCAGTGGTAAAATTTATATGTTTGCCGAAAATTACCCCTACACGGCGTACAATCAGGAAATGAGGCGGCTCTACCAAAAAGGACACGTAGGAGAATTTAAATACGGAGAAGGCGAATACGTGCATCCCGATCCACCAGAAGTAAAATTGGGGCGCAGTTGCGGGCGCAATCACTGGCGCAACTGGATTCCCTCGACCTATTATTGCACGCATTCGATTGCCCCCGTAATGTACATCACGGATACGCGCCCGGTAAAAGTGAACGGATTTGTCATACCCTACGATTTTGGCGATATGACCAAAACCCTGCACATGAACCGCGCGGATATAGCAGGCGTGATCATCTGTCGGATGGACAATGACGCCGTAATGAAATCCCTGCACGGCGCGTTGCGCGGACACGGCAATTACGTCAGAATCCACGGGAACAAGGGCGTAATGGAAAACTGTCGCAACGGCGATAAACATCGGCTGCGCGTGTGGAAAGAACCGTGGGAAAAGCGAAAAGGAGAACCCGTAGAAACCGTTTACAGACCGGATTTTCCCGTACATCACGACCGCGCAACACAAGCCGGACACGGCGGCGGAGATTTCTTCACGAGTTACCATTTCGCCGAAGCGATTCGCACGGGCGAACAACCCTACCTCGATGTGTATCGCGGCATCGACATGAGTATTGCGGGTATTCAGGCGTGGCGGTCAGCACTCAGCGATTCGGCACCGATGGAAGTGCCCGATTTTCGCGACGAGTCCATAAGAAAAAATTACGAGCGCGATGATTGGTCGCCCGATCCCACGCGCAAAAAACCGGGACAACCACCGAGCAGTATTCGGGGAGAAATCGAACCATCCGATGGCGCAAAAGCACTGGCAAAAAAAGTTTGGGCAAGCAGGGGATACTTTGGAGAATGAGGATATAGCCATGATTGAAATAGCACAAGTAGCACTGGCGATCTACGGCATATTGTTAATTGTCGGAGGAATTATTGGGAAGGCAAAATCCGGGAGTTCCGCATCCCTATTCGCAGGCGCAATCTGCGGTATTGCCGCACTCGTTGGATACTGGCAAAGCCTGAGCGATCCCGCCGTTGGGTTTTTGACCGGCGGATTGGTCGGCTTGTTGCTCACGGGCATATTTATGAGCCGATTTGTCCGCACGCGAAAATTTATGCCCGCGGGATTGGTGCTGCTACTCAGTCTTCTGGTGGGTATTTTGACAATGATGGCGAGACAGGAATACCTGCTCAATCGCGACAAACCAGCGGAGGAACTGACAAAAAAGGGCCAGGAACAATGTCCCTGGCCCAACGTCTGAAGGGTCACAGCCTGAAAATCAGGCGTTCACCTCCGAAGTTAAAGTTTTCATCTTAAACCTCCTTTCGATATGCGTGACTCCGCTTCCGGAAAGCGTTTTGCGCGGTGGATGCCAATATATCGGCAAACCGTACCAACCTGTTGGCCCGGTTACATAAACACCAGCGTGGATGCAGTTTTATACAGATTGCACCCTGAAAAATAAAAACGCCTGAGCTATAATGCCCGGGCGTTTTTTTAATGTGTGATTGCAATACCGTGTTTGCGGCAGAGCTTGCGAAGTTTCTTCACAGCACCGCCTATGGACTTTCCGTTTCTCGTAATGCCGAATAAATGCTGACTGACCACTCTGCGCGAAATACCCATAATTTCTGAAATTTCCCGCTGGGTCTTGCCGTATTTGAAATACAAAACAGCGGCTTCAAATTGTCTTTGCGTAAGCGATCGATTTAAGAGCGTATCGATCTGTGGGATGAGGCGTCCAACCCTGTCTTCATGTTTATAGCGCAAATTCTGGTCTTCGGGCGACTCGTACCACAGGCCAACGTCATCCGGCATCATTTCCAGATCTGATTGATCTAATTGAACTTCCCAAAAATCAGGATTGTACATATGTCCGTTCGTCTCCTCCTGGGAATGGATATGTCGTGCGAAAAACCACCACACATACCAGACCCGCGGCTCCGGAGGAACGACAGTAATGCGACGGACAGATTGTAAACGACCAAACCACCGTCAGCTATCTCACCGGAGGCGAACCGGGTATGTTACCAAATGCGAAAATTAAAGCCTTCATGTTGCCTCCTTTCAAATAGACACAAGTAAACGGTCACCTGCAAAACTGCGGAACTCTTACTGCATTGTCAAGACATACCTCTTCGCCCTTACACCGGCATGGATGCACTTTTGGGCGATCTCTCAAAAAGATTTTTTCTTTCTCAATTCATCCCACCAATCCATAAGCGCGCGAATGTGTTTTTCATAGCCGCGATCTGTGGGATGATAATAGGTGCG
>JAJEAX010000096.1 GCA_022822565.1 Candidatus Latescibacterota bacterium | reverse complement strand
GGAATCGCCATGCACCAATACCGCATCGAAATACTCATTCAACACGGGCACGACCTCCTCGTAATACCGCCGATTAAAAGCCAAATACTCGTGATGTATCCCGCCAAAAGGCACCGAATAAAACCGCATCGCATCTCCATCCCGCCTCTGGACAGGTGTGACAGTCGGTTGCAACATATTGCTCTTTGCCCGCGTGGGAATATCGCGCAGCGAACACAGCACCTTCGCGTCGGGATTGATCTCATTGAGCCTGACAATAGTATTGAGGATTTCGCCTTTGAGCGACCATCTGGAAAAGGGGAAGAACTCAACACAAAACACATCGGGGCGAATCTGTTCCATAGCTTCGGAAAGCCTGGCCTGACGCTCGCGCATCACAGCCTGCAAATCACTCTCCGTATCAACAGGCTCAATACCCTGTGGTCCCGTGCGAAGAGGTGGTAAGGGAATACACGTCACCCGTTCATCGAGATCGGCTTCGGGAACCGGGCGCCCGCCATCTATGAAAAACACATCGCAGGTCTTGACCAGTTCATTGACAATCTGTCGATTGCGAAAATGGTGCCCAACGCCAATGAGATGCTGGCTGTAAAATGCAACTGTAGTATTTTTCATAACTTCACCCCTCTATCATTGCGGACATCTCATCCGCCTCAATCCCTTTCACGCGATTTGCACACGACATATTCTGCAAATACCGTGCCCATTTTCTAAAAAAAACAAAAAAAAGTGCCTCAGAATATTCTAAGGCACTTAAAAAACAATGAGATATAATTTTCGTTAGCAGACCCACGCTTGCTAACTATTCAGAAAAAAAGTGTACATTTTGTTCCATTTCAATTCAAAAAAGTGAAAAAAACAATCCTATCGGACGCAAAATCACAACTCCATTCTGTCCATTTATTTTGCTCTCCATCGCGATGGGCAGACATCCACCTCAATTATCGCATTCCGGAGTTTCTTCAGGTTCAACTTCCGCCTCAAGCTGATCTGTTTTGTTGCGCTTCGCCACCTGATAAAACCACCACAACCCAAGAACAGCTAATATTGGTCCGCATACATTCAACCACCACGGATTGTGAATTACAACATTAAAATCTTCTGAAACTGGAAAACCCGGTACATCGAAATGCAGAAATGTCACAGACAGAAAATTGTTCAGGGCGTGTCCCAAAATTCCAGGCCACAAAGACCCCGTTTGAATAACCCAATAGGCCCAGACAAGTCCCAATATAAAAGATCCTGGAAATTGCCACGGATTCAGATGCGCCAGACCAAACAGAACTGCCGACCAAACAATCGCTCGATTTTGAGTACAATGTGCCAATAAACCTTTTAAGATAATGCCTCTAAAAATGATCTCTTCAGTAAGAGGTGCCATCACAACTGCGCCCAATAAGGCTGATAAATAAGATGTTTTTTTGCCGAAAGATTGATGAAAAATGTCCTTAAACATTTCGGGCATTGGCATTACAGATATAACCGCATTGTACAATTCAGTAAGAACTATTCCCAGTCCAAAGATAGATAATCCAACGGAAAGCCACATGCGCCAATCATAGTCTATATTTCTAATCGCAAGAGGCAACAGATCTTGCCATGTCCGACCTGTCCGAGGTGAAACATAGCACAAAATCAGAATAAAACTTGCCAGCGATAAAAACCCTAAAAAGTAATCATGCTCAAGCAAAGGCTCGTCAATAATGGCACCTATAATGCCAATCAACGTGGTCAAACCAAATGCAATAAGGATATATAATATCAGCAGCCAAACAGACTGCTTCAGATTTGGATATGTCATCGCAGGCTTCCAATGTGAGTTTTAGAACAACTTTTTAGTGTGAATTTTAGATTGTCTACGATGTTCTTCAGAGGATTCAACGACAGCTTCTGGTAGGATATAGAAATCAGGTTCTGATTCGTGATCTTGAATCCGCTTTTATCTTTCACTCCCATTCCACAGTCCCTGGTGGTTTGTGTGTAATGTCGTACCCCACGGCAGCGACACCGGGCAGATTCAGTATCTCGTCTGCCATATCGCGCACCAGACCGTGGGGCAACTCGGCAAATCGCGCAGTCATAAAATCCGGGGTTGTAATCGGGCGCAAAATCACTACCTTGTTCTGTCCATTTATTTTTCTTTCCATTGCGATTGAACAGGAACGCCTTTTTCTGAAAGCACGGACAAGACCGTTATGGGCCTTATTGGAGTTACCCCGCTTTAGATGCTGTTGCCGAATTCCGAATAATGTTCTCGATGCAACTAAACATAGGGTTTGCAGAGCCTGAAATCAGGCCACAAACAGCCATCTTTTTAACCGCAGATTCCTTTCGATCAATTCGGCAACAGCAATGTAACCAACTACAGTTAGGTACACAAGAGCAACGCCCCTGCCTTTTTAGGCGGGGGCGTTGTTGTTCACCAAAGTTATAGGGCAGTTACTCTATACCAACGTGCCCCCTGTTGTGCTCGTTTACGGTGGGTTTACCCGACCGTTGTATCCCAAACCGCGTCATAATTTCCTCTACAATGAATTGCCAACGCGCTGGTGTTCGCTTGCGCCAATCGTTCAAGTAAAGACTAAAGTCTCGACCTACGCTTACCGGCCCCCGGTTCATATAACGCACGGCGTTCCACGCCTCGTCGGGATGATCTTCAAAAATATCAAAAAGTGCAAGGGCTACCGACCTATTCTCATCCCGCAAATATGGGTCGGCTTCAAGTTGTGTTTTGTTGACCTGATACCATTGAGCAAGGTTTTCAGGGGCGGAAGCACTTTTAACCAAATCATCATAATAGGTTTCTACCATCCATGCGTTTATCTGATCGCTCTGGTTGGAACTTCCCCTCCATATCGTTTGTATTTCCTTAAGTGCGTACAAAGAAGCAAGAGCCGCTATTGATTCCTCAAACCACAGTTGTTGTTGGTAAGGTGTACTATTTCGGTAGTTAGCAAGGATATGCGCGTATTCGTGGGCAAATTGAAAGATAGGTTGTGCGGAACCTTCCCGAACATCAAGCCACACAACATACGATCCATCCGCCGCCCGGTTATATAACACCTTCGGACCTTCGGGCGATTTATACTCAACTGTAATATCCGAATCAAAAGGGTACATAAGTTGATCCCCGAAAATATCCCGCACTTGCTCCAATAGTTTGTCCATTTCGTCTACCGATAAGTCCCAATTGCCAGGCTTTACAACAACGTCGGGTCGTGGTAATACAGTTTCATTTATAATTTCGTACTTCGTTATCGTTTCATAAACGGTTACGGTAACAAGGGTCGCCGACCCCGTTGGGATAAGCGACGCTTCAACTAAGTCATTGGGGTTAAACGTATCCCCGTCAGTGCGTCCAAAATTGTCGGTAAAAATAACAAGATCAGCGTAGTTGACTGAGCCGTTGCCATCCAAATCGCCGGGAAGCATATTCTTTTTTGGATTATTTACAGGGTTATTCGTTGGTGGGTTATTTGAAAAAGTGACGGTTGGGTTTATCGTTACAGTGGTATGCGGACCGCCCAACACATCGTCCTGCCGAGAGAGACCGTTTTCATGTTCGGCGTGTAGGCTAACGCGAGAAACGCATATCGTTAATTGTTCTGTAATGTCGCGTTTCGTGATAAAATCTAATCTCATTAGGAAACCTGAAGCGTTTAGACTCACACTTTTGTCCGGTCCCGCTGAAAGATAGTTGGACGTAACGTTTCGTGAATGTCTCCATTGAGGATCATCACTTGTATATCCTGATCGGTTAGGAAACTGATCATTGACAGGCATTTCTTCCAAATACAAAAAGTCTTCGTTGAAAGACCCCAATTCCAAAATGCAAGTTGCTTGAATAAGTGTTGTTGTCACACCTTTCGCAAACACCTCAATTGAAAATCTTGTGCCCTGCTTTGTGACTGTCCCTGAAGTTACGCCGTCATCAAATTGGTTTCCACCACTTCCATCGATAACAAGGTCAACTGACACGGTAGCGTTTGCGTTTGGTCCGGCAACTACTTGTGATACCGACAACAGGTAAAACAATGCGATAAGAACACCTGTATAAAATACACGCTTCATGCTAATCTCCGGTTCTGTTTGGTTGTATAACGGCGGTCATATAATTATACACCCTTCAAACCACAAACAGCCGTTTTCCAACTTCAGACTCACTCTTGACCAATTCGGCAACAGCATCGTTTTGGTGGAGTATCTATGCTTGGGTTTCAAACCTATTTTTGATGCAGCTATTCTATTTTTTACTTTCATTCTGGCGTTATGCGATACTCAAGTACAGCACGGCAAAAAATCATCCTCACACGATATGGTTTGGTTATGCATTGGGCCAACAGAGTTTGTCAGTCAAAACCTGAACCCGTTTGGCTTATTATTTTTTGATTTCTACGTTGGTTTATACATACGTTTGTGTTAATTTCTAAAAAATAATGCACAATTGCATAAAATCAACAACTAAATGCAGGATGTCCATAATGGCAAGAGCAGAACTACCTTGATGTGTGAAATAGCCTAAATGAAAAAAATACTGCCGCGTATAGGATGGAAACGCTTCGCAACTTCCCAAACCCCTCACTCCCATTCCACAGTCCCTGGCGGTTTGTGTGTTATATCGTACCCCACGGCAGCGACACCGGGCAGATTCAGTATCTCGCCTGCTATATCGCGCACCAGATTGTGGGGCAACTCGGCAAATCGCGCAGTCATAAAATCTGGGGTCGTAATCGGGCGCAAAATTACAAACTCATGGTGGCGCATCACTCTCGATTCGGCTATCTCGAAGCCGCACAACGCGCCGGGTACGCCGCGCCACATTTTCTTCATGGGTCACCACCAGAACTGTTTGCCCCTGTTGGTGAAGGTCTTCAAACGTAGATCGTATCTCCTTACCCGTTCGCGTATCCAAATTCCCGGTGGGTTCATCTGCCAGCAGAGCAGAATGAGTTTTAAAACAGCTTCTAACCACAAACTCTCGCTTAACGCGATTCACCAAAATGGGAAACAAAAATAAGGAAATCCAGAAAATCAATGGGGCCATCCCCGTTAAAATCCAATTTTGGATCGTAATTATTATCTGTGTGCAAGCGCTTAAAGCCATCTGCAAAGCGCACAAAATCGGAAAATGCAACGCGCCCATCGCCATCGACATCGCATACGAGATCCGTCGCCATACTTCCGCCTGTTGACAGCGTGTAATTCACGCGCCGTCTTTCGCCTGAAAGCGATGTTTCCATCACGACAAATACAACCTCGTCAAAGCGATTGGCCCGGGGAATCATCACCGTTCTCCCATTCGGGTACAACAACTCGACACCCGATGGAGAAATCAGCATAACCTGCAATATCCATGCCCCCTGGTTGTCCAGCGCAAACACTCCCCGAAGCCCGCCAGTGATATTTGACGTAGGCACGCGCAAATATGTCGTCCCCAAATGATCTACCGTTTTAGTCCCTTCAACAGAGCCACCCGTGTCAAGAACAATAGTCGCATGCTTTATTGAGGGCAAATCCCGTGCCTCAACATAATAATCGGATCGCGCGCGTACATCCGTCAAATAATTCCACGCGGCAAATCGCGGCATCACCTGAGCAAATCCTCCCAAAGGCATCCCGTCATCAATAAGCGACAAACTATAATTGCTCGGATCGCGTCTTTGCAGCAACTCCCAAACGCGTTTAATCGCATCCACTCCGTAAACCTGCTCGACGTGATGGGCAAAAATGGACGCGCCGAAAGGATGGAGACTATTCGAGAATTTGTCCAATGAAGCTTCGGGATCGTCGTAAAAACACGAACGATAGCTCGAGCAACTCATATAATGATAAAAATCATTCACATCGGGATAGGCCACATCCTCCATCCAGGTCGCCGTGAGTTCCTGCCACCACGCAGCGTCATTGTCGGCATAATATCCAAATTGAATCGCGTGAAAAAACTCGTGGGCAGCCGTCACGCGCAACCCGTTGAATCCGCGTGAATTTACAGGATAAATATTATCCGTAAAATTATTGTCAATTTCAATATAACTCGGCGTTCTCGATTCCGGATATGCAATCGGATATGTAAAGCCATAAGCCTGCTGAATGGCGAGATTTCTAATATACACATCGTAAACACCATCGCCGTCGGATGGAGGGGGATTGTAGCCCAACTGATTGATCTCCAGATCCCAAACCGCCTCAAAAACGCGCGCAGTTTCATCGACATAATCCGGTACGCCATTGGCATCTGTATCGGTCGGAGCAACAGCGTGTGTCCCCGTCGTATTATAGTGAATCTTGAAATGACCGCCCGAAGAAAGAATCGAATGACTCAGGATAGGACGCTGCTGGAGAAACGCAAATGCTTCCTTTGCAGCGGGAGGCAATCGATCCCAATTCGCGGTCAAACCCCTTATTGCCGATGTCCCACAAATAGCTCTATCCAGTCGAAACTCACTGTCAACGGGCAGAACCTCGGGGAAAAAATGGGCACAGGCGCGACAATAAATATCGTGCAATTCAGTTCCGGGCGCAAAAATGGGTGGAACTTGTGCATGCACAGACCCGCCCGCCCATAAAACAATCGCCAACAAAACAGCAAGTCTCCTCATCTCAGTCCCTTATCCAATGATCATAAATATGTGCAGCCACTTTCCCTCATATTTCTACTTTTTGCATAAAAAAACTATGAATGGCAGTTCGCAGATATAAATTTTAAATTATCTATGGTGTTCTTCAGGGGGTGTGGCGATAGCGTCTGGTAGGATATAGAAACCGGGTTCTGATGGATGGTCTTGAATTCGATTTGTCTTTCACTCCCATTCCACAGTCCCTGGTGGTTTGTGTGTAATGTCGTACCCCACGGCAGCGACGCCGGGCAGGTCCAGTATCTCGTCTGCCATATCGCGCACCAGATTGTGGGACAACTCGGCAAATCGCGCAGTCATAAAATCCGGGGTTGTAATCGGGCGCAAAATCACAACTTCATCCTGTCCATCTGTCGTCAACGGCACCAGAACAGTCGGCATCTGAGACACAGCGGACATAAGACCCGCGCGATCGAGTGCCCGCATGGCAATCGCATCGGCCTCTCGCAAAACCTCGAGCCTCTGATAAGTCAAAAATGCGCGCTTGAGACGCAACCTGGGCAACACATCTGGCACAACAAGACAAACCACGCGATTAACACCCGGCACGCTATTGGTAATCCGCGTTGACATATCTTCGAGCACGCGCCAGTCGTCGTCAGACGCATCCAAATCGAAACCCGAAACAATCGCGGGATGCGAATACGTGCGAAAATCACCCTGAACGCCCACACTCTTAACCGGCAAAACCTGCAACTGCAAACCCACCTCAGAAGCGATCTCAGCAGCCGCACGCTCTGCCGCTACAATATCACCCCCATCCGCCTCGCCATCTGAGCACAAACAGCGCACAGCCAGACCGGGACCGGGAAACGGATGTCGCCACACCATAAGATCGGGCAACCCCAACTCGCTCCCCAACTCGCGCACCTCATCCTTGTACAACTGTGCCAAAGGCTCGACAACCTTGCCCTGTGCAATCAACTCATCGATCAAATCGATGCGATTGTGGTGCGTCTTAATCAACGCCGCGTGCTCTGTCCCTCCCGACTCTATGGTATCGGGATAAAGCGTACCCTGCCCCAACACCCATTGATCTGCATCCAGTTGCAAGTGCGCCATCACCTCATCCTTCACCTCTAAAAATGTGTGTCCAATCGCCTCGCGCTTTGCTTCTGGATCAACCAGCCCCTCCACACCCAACAAAAAATCGTCACTGGCATCCTTGACCATCAGATTGTCAAACCCCTCTTCTTTCAAAAAAACCTCCACCGCAGCCGTCTCGTCCTTTCGCATAAAACCATTATCAATATGCAACCCCAACACCCTGTCTGCGCCCAGCGCCCTGTTAAACAGCACAAACGCCACCGAAGAATCAACCCCACCCGACACCAGCAAAAACACATTGCGATCCCCCACCTTCTCCCGCATCTCCTCCATAACCACTTCGGCATAATTGCCCATAGTCCAGGTTCGAGGCGCATCGCATATCGTCAAAAAATTATCGAGAATATCCAATCCACGCGGCGTATGTGCCACCTCGGGATGAAATTGCAAGCCATAAATCCTGCGTTTGACATCGCCAACCGCTGCCGCAGGACAATCCTCGGTCACCCCCAAAATTTCAAAACCCTCTGGCAATGTTGCGACCACATCGCCGTGGCTCATCCACACCTCCAGGGAATCGCCAAGCCCGGCAAATAAATCTGACCCACCCGCAATATTCAACCTGGCAGAACCGTATTCTCGCACCTCACCTGCAACCACCTCCCCCCCCAAGTGCATACACAACAACTGATGCCCATAACACAGCCCGAGCACAGGCAAATCTGTATCCAGCAACTTGCGATTAAATGCCGGCGGATCGGGATCATACACACTGGATGGACCACCCGAAAAGATCATACCCGACACACCCTGCAATGCCGCAGGATCAACATCCGGCGGGAAAATTTCGGAATAAACCCGCAACCTGCGAATCCGATTGGCAATCAAATGGGCATATTGCCCGCCAAAATCAATCACGGCAATGCCGTTGCGCATAAAAACTCCTGAAAAGTTGTCAGTTGTCAACCCGCGTAAAACGCTCAAGTTATTCGCGTTTTTTCTGCGTCATCTGCGTCATCTGCGGATCACACTTCAATAACGGGCAACCCCGCACTCCAAGTCTCCCAGGCAGATACCACCGTATCGTTTGCAGACTTGAATGGCGCGGGACAATCGAGCGTATAATGCAACCCCCGGCTTTCGCGCCGGGACAATGCACAGCGCACCGTCAGCGCGGCAACAGTCGTCATATTGCGCAACTCC